>NC_017384.1:1868333-2184166 GCF_000223375.1 Ketogulonicigenium vulgare WSH-001
ACCGCCACCCCGCGATTGGACGCAACCAGCAGCAGGATCATCGCCGTCAGCTCCACCTGCCGGATCATCGCAGGCTCGACCTTGGCGGGGGTCAGCAGTTGCGAGAACACATCCAGACGCGCGCGCTCGACCGGATAGGTGATCAGCACCTGATCGCGGAAATCCTCGGCGGTGACATAGGGCTTGGCCGCCAGCGGGCTTTGGCAACTGGCGACAAAGGTGGGCGCATAATCGAACAGCGGCAAGAATGTGACGTCATCGCTGGCCTCGGGGTCGGATGAGATCACCACATCCACCTCTTCGCGCCGCAGCGCAGGCAGCGCGCCAAAGGCAAGGCCGGGACGGATATCCACATCGACATCGGGCCATAGCTTGCGGAACTGCTCCATCACCGGAAACAGCCACTCAAAACAGGCATGACACTCGATCGCGATATGCAGCCGCCCTGCACTGCCCCCGGCCAGGCTTTTGAACTCGGCCTCCAGCGCGGCGATCTGCGGCAGGATGCTTTCGGCAGCCACCAGCAACCGCTTGCCCGCCGCCGACAGCTTCAGCGGCTTGGATCTGCGCACGAATAGCTCGACCCCGGCCTGATCCTCGATATTCTTCACCTGATGCGACAGCGCACTTTGCGTCATGTTCAAAAGGTCAGCCGCCTTCGCCAGACCGCCCGCATCATGGATGGCCTTGATCGTGCGCAAATGGCGGAATTCGATATGCATATGAGGAATGACTCATGATATTATTGAATATTATGAATTTGTCTCACATTTGCGGCTGTGGCACAAGTGAGCGTCATTTTCGGGAATCATCATGTCCGCGCCCATCATCTCGTTTGAATTCTTCCCGCCCCGCAATCTCGAGGCGGCGTTTCGTCTGTGGGATACGGTCAAGGCGCTGGCACCGCTGCGCCCCGCATTCGTCTCGGTCACTTACGGCGCGGGCGGCACCACCCGGCAGTTGACGCAAGAGGCGGTCGTGGCGATCCACAAGGCCACGGGCCTCAATGTCGCCGCCCATCTGACCTGTGTGAACGCAACGCGCGACGAGACGCTGGCCATCGCCGATGATTATGCGGCTGCGGGCGTCACCCAGATTGTCGCCCTGCGCGGCGATCCCCCCAAGGGCGCGGGCAAATTTACCCCGCAGCCCGATGGGTTCCAAAATTCGGTCGAGCTGATCGCCGCCCTTGCCGCCACCGGCAAATTCAAGCTGCGCGTCGGTGCCTATCCCGAACGCCACCCCGATGCCGCCAATACCGCGCAGGATGTCGAATGGCTGAAACGCAAATTCGACGCAGGTGCGGATTCGGCGCTGACGCAATTTTTCTTTGATACCGAGGCGTATTTCCGCTTTCTGGATCTTTGCGAAAAGGCAGGCATCACCGGCAAGATCATCCCCGGCATTTTACCCGTGGAAAACTGGACGGGTGCCCGCCGCTTTGCCGAAAGCTGCGGCGCGCATATCCCGCCCGCCGTCATCGCAGCGTTCGAGGCAGCACCCAATGACGCCACCGCCGTCGCCATCGACCTTGCCACCCAAATGTCGCAGCAGTTGATGCAGGCGGGCGCGGACCATCTGCATTACTACACGCTGAACAAGCCAGACCTGTCGCTGGCCATCGCCGCGAACCTTGGCATCAGGCCGTAAAGTAAAAAGCCGCCGGATCACTCCGGCGGCTTTTTCATTCAGCCGATCTCGGCCAAGCGGTCATAGGCGGCGCGCATCTGCGCCTCTTCCGCCTCGCGCAGGGACAGGTTCTCGCGCACTTCCTCGACAACCTCCTCGGGGGCGGAAGCCACGAAGTTCGGGTTGTTCAGGCGACCGCGCAAACCGCCGAGTTCCTTGGCCAGCTTGTCCAGCGCCTTGCCGATGCGCGCCTTTTCGGCGGCAACGTCGATAATGTCGGCCAAAGGCAGCGCAAATGTCGCGCCAGCGGTCGGCACGGTGATCGCGCCTTTGGGCACCTCGGCCGCCTCGGTCAGGCTGTCGATCCGCGCCAGACGCTTGATCAGCACCTCGTTGCGGCCCCAAGCGCCGCGCGCGACCTCGTCCGCCTCCAGCTGCAGCACCGGCACTTGCAGACCCGCAGGCACGTTCATCTGCGCCCGCACCGAACGCACGCCCTCGATCACCGAGATGACCCAGGACATTTCCGCATCCGCGCCTGCATCCACCAGATCGGCGGCGGCATAGGTCGGCCAATCCGACAGCGCCAGCAGGCGGTCACGCTGACCGGTGGTCTGCCACAGCTCTTCGGTGACGAACGGCATGATCGGATGCAGCAGCACCAGACATTGATCCAGCACCCAGGCCATCGTGGCGCGCGTCTCGTCCCGCGCCGCGATATCCTCGCCCGACAGCAGCGGCTTGGAAAACTCGACATACCAGTCGCAGACCTTGCCCCAGACAAAGGCATAAAGCGCATTCGCGGCCACATCGAAACGATAGCTGTCCAGCGCCGCATCGACCTCTTCGCGCACGCGGGCGGTCTCGCCGATGATCCAGCGGTTCACGGTCTGGCTGGCCCTGGGCGCTTGGCCATCGGCCGGGCGCGCGGCGAACACATCGTTCATCTCGGCAAAGCGGTGGGCGTTCCACAGCTTGGTGCCGAAATTGCGATAGCCCGCGATACGCTGCGTCGACAGTTTCAGATCGCGGCCCATTGCCGCCATCGCCGTCAGCGTGAACCGCACCGCATCCGCGCCATATTCGTCGATCAGCACCAGCGGGTCGAGGACATTGCCCAGCGACTTGGACATCTTCTTGCCCTTTTCATCCCGCACCAGCGCATGGACATAGACCGTCTTGAACGGCACATCATCCACCACCGCAAGCTGCATCATCATCATCCGGGCGACCCAGAAAAAGATGATGTCAAAGCCGGTGACCAGCACATTGGTCGGGAAGTATTTCGCAAGCTCGGGCGTCTGCTCGGGCCAGCCCAGCGTGCCGATGGGCCACAGGCCCGACGAGAACCAGGTATCCAGCACATCCGCATCGCGCCAGACCGGATAGACCAGCACAGTCGGGTCCTGCGTCAGATTATATTGCGCAAGGCCTGCCGCCAGCGCCTCGATCGCGGCAGCGCGGTCCGCCACCTCGACGATACGGGCATGCGACAGCGGCATCGGCGTATCGGCGATCTCGTCGCGGAAATTCTCGACCACGCCGCTGAAATCGGCGGCGCAATGATAGACCGCGCCCGCATGGACCAAACGGTCCGAGGACAGAAGGCGCATGATCTCGACCTCGTCCAGCGCGCCGTCATTCTCGTCATCGCGATAGTTCGAGGCGCCCAGATCCAGACCATACCAAACCGGAATCTGGTGGCCCCACCACAGCTGGCGGCTGATGCACCATGGCTCGATATTCTCCAGCCAGTGGAAATAGACCTTGGCGTCGCGCTCGGGCAGGATTTGCGTATCGCCGTTCCTGACCGCATCAATCGCGGGGCCGACGATCTTGCTGGTGTCGACGAACCATTGGTCGGTCAGCATCGGCTCGATCACGACTTTCGACCGATCGCCAAAGGGCTGCATGATCGGCTTGCTGTCGACCACCGCCTCGCGGCTCAGATCCTCGGCCCCGGTTTCCTTGTCGATGGTCTTGACCAGACGCGTCACGGCAAGGCCCAGCGCGCCGATATCGGCGATGATCGCCTTGCGCGCCTCAAACCGATCCATGCCGCGATATTTCTCGGGCACCAGGTTCAGGCTGTCGATTTCTTCCTCGTTCGTCGCCGCGCCCGCCGCGATCTCGGCGGCGCGGGCGGCGGCCTCGGCATAGGGCAGGCCGTCAGCGCGCAGCGCGGCCTTGGTGTCCATCAGACGATACAGCGGCAGATTATGACGTTTGGCGACCTGATAGTCGTTGAAATCATGCGCGCCGGTGATCTTCACCGCGCCCGAGCCAAAGGTCGGATCGGGATATTCATCGGCAATGATCGGGATCAGACGACCGGTCAGCGGCAGCTCGATCATCTTGCCGATAATGGCCGCATAGCGCGCATCGCTTGGATGCACCGCAACCGCGCCATCGCCCAGCATGGTTTCAGGACGCGTGGTGGCAATGGAAATCCAGTCCCGCATCTCGCGGAAGGTCACAGTGCCGTCTTCGTCCTTTTCGACATATTCATAGCTCTCGCCGCCGGCGAGCTTGTATTTGAAATGCCACATATGGCCCGCAACCTCGACATTCTCGACCTCGAGGTCAGAGATCGCCGTCTCGAAATGCGGGTCCCAGTTCACCAGACGTTTGCCGCGATAGATCAGCCCCTTGGCATACATCTCGACAAAGACTTTGATGACGGCCTTTTGGAAATGCTCGTCCATGGTAAAGGCATTGCGATCCCAGTCGCAGCTGGCGCCAAGGCGCTTCAGCTGCTGGATGATCGTGCCGCCGGACTGCTCTTTCCACTCCCAGACCTTATCTAGAAAAGCCTCGCGGCCCATCTCGCGGCGACCGGGCAGACCGGCTTTGGCCAGCTCGCGCTCGACCACCATCTGCGTGGCGATACCGGCGTGATCCTGACCGGGCTGCCACAGCGTGTCAAAGCCGCGCATCCGGTGCCAGCGCGTCAGGATATCCTGCAGCGTGTTGTTAAAGGCATGGCCCATATGCAGGCTGCCGGTGACATTGGGCGGCGGAATGACGATGGAAAACGTCTCGGGGCGGCTCGCATTCGCGCCCGCACGGAAAGCGCCCGCGCTTTCCCATGTCTGATAAAGGCGCGCCTCGGCACTGGCGGCGTCAAAAGTCTTTTCCATCGGCATTTCGGTCGCCTTTTCTGCACATCTGTTAGGGCCACCCAATAGCGGCTGAAGCGGTGCATGAAAAGGGTCTGGTGTTGCGCCCCCGCCGCCGCCTGCGCTAGGCATGGCGTATCACTTGCAAAGATCGGCCCGAACATGAGCGATGCGCGCCTCACCTCCCTTGCTGCCAGCCTGCCCGCCACCGTCCCCTTTGTCGGCCCCGAGGCGCAAGAGCGCGCCGCAGGCCGCCCCTTTGCCGCGCGGATCGGCGCCAATGAAAGCGTGTTCGGCCCCTCGCCCCGCGCGATTGCGGCGATGGCGGCGGCGTCCGAACATGTCTGGCAATATGCCGATCCGGAAAATCACGATCTGCGTGCGGCCATTGCCGCCTATCATGGCGTGCCGCCTGAAAACATCGCCATTGATGCGGGCATCGACACGCTGCTGGGCCTGCTGGTGCGCCTGACGGTCGCGGCAGGGGATAAGGTCGTCACCTCGGCTGGGGCCTATCCCACCTTCAACTTCCACGTCGCAGGCTTTGGCGGCGAATTGGTCACCGTGCCCTATAACGATGACCACGAGGACCCCGCCGCCCTGATCGCCAAGGCAGCCGAGGTGCAGGCAAAGCTGATCTATATCGCCAACCCCGACAATCCGATGGGCACGTGGCACAGCGCCGATGTGATCCAGCGTATGATCGACGCTGTCCCCGCTGGCAGCCTGCTGGTGCTGGACGAGGCCTATATCGAACTTGCGCCCGAGGGCACCGCCCCCGACCTGCACCCCGAGGAGGAGCGCGTGATCCGCATGCGCACCTTTTCCAAGGCCTATGGCATGGCAGGCGCGCGCGTCGCCTATGCCATCGGGCCGGCGGGGCTGATCGCGGCCTTTGACCGGGTGCGCAATCATTTCGGCATGAACCGCACCGCGCAGATCGGCGCGCTGGCCGCCATTCAGGATCAAGCCTGGATCGACCATGTGCGCGCCCGTGTCACCGTGGCCCGCAACCGCATTGCCGACATCGCTGCCGACAACGGCCTTAGCGTGCTGCCCTCGGCCACGAATTTCGTCGCCCTAGATTGCGGTCAGGACGGCGCCTTTGCGCGCCGCGTGCTGGACAGTCTGATCAAAGATGGAATTTTCGTGCGTATGCCGGGCGTCAGCCCGCTTAACCGTTGCATCCGCGTCTCGGCGGGCACGACCGCCGATCTGGATGCCTTTGCCGCCGCGCTGCCAAAGGCGATCGCGGCGGCAAATCAGGGCGCTTAGGCCGCTTTTTTAGCTGCGGCGGCGATCACCTTGGTCGCGGCCGCCAGCGCACCTTCCCCGTGGGGAATGTCCAGCGCCTTCAGACCCGCATCCATCGCGCCCAAAACGCCAAAGACGTCATGCGCGTTCACGTGGCCCATGTGACCGACGCGGAAATAATCCGCCGCCGGATCGCGGCCGAGGCTGACGCCCAGCGTGACGCCGGTGAATTTGGTTACCCAACCGCGCAGTGCATCGCCGTTGCCGGGGCCCGCATAGGCCGCCGTCACAGCGTGCGAGCGCAGCGAGGGATCAGACAGGCACAGCGATACCGGTCCGCCCGCCGACCAGGCATCAAACGCGGCCCAGACGGCCTGCGCCAGACCCGCATGGCGGGCCCAGACATTCTCTAGCCCCTCGGCCATGATCATATCCAGCGCGGCGCGCAGACCGTAGAGGTGCTGCACCGGCGGGGTGCCGCCAAACAGACCATAGAACGCAGGCGGATTGGCGCGGGGCTTGAGATCCCAATAGGCAGGAACAAAGCCGACGCCCTCGCGCGCGGCCAGCGCTTTGGCACCGAAATAGACAAAGGAAATGCCGGGCGGCACCATCAGGCCCTTTTGGCTGGTCGCCACCATGACATCGACGCCCCAGGCATCCATCTCGAACCGGTCGCAACCCAGCGACGCGATGCAGTCGACCATCAACAGGCCCGGATGACCCACCGCATCCATCACCTGGCGCACCGGCAACACCGGATTGCACAGCGAGGTCGCCGTATCGACATGGCTCATCAACACGGCCTTATAGGGCGTGCCGCTGGCCAGATCGGCGCGCAGGGCTTCCTCGGTCCGCGACAGGTCAATGCCAGTGGTCAGGCCGAAATCAACGACCACCACCTCGGCCCCCATGGCGCGCGCCTGATTGGCCCAGCCGATGCCGAAATTGCCGGTCGCCAGCACCAGCACGCGATCCCCGCGCGCCAGCGTATTGGCAATCGCCCCTTCCCACGCCGCGTGACCATTGCCCAGATAGATCACCGGCAGCGCGCTGGCGGTGCGCGCCAGCTTTTGCAGATCGGGATAGATCGAGACGGTCATATCCAGCAGCGCGCCGCCGTAGATATCCGTCGAGGTGCGGTGCATGGCGCGCAGGACCTCGTCGGGGGTAACCGAGGGGCCGGGAATCGCAAGATGGGTTCTGCCATTGGCAAACATGTTAAGTCCAGACTGTCAGCTTGGGGTGGGATCTTGGCCTTCAGCCATGTGACAGGTTTTTCAGAACGTCAATGACCCACGGGCAAGCGACCGCCAGATTTTCGACAAGGTGACTTGCTCGGTTCATAACGGCGACATAAAACTTTACAAACATGGCGACCGCATTGCAGATGATCACCAGGGCCCTTTGGCCGGAACGGGACAGATGAACGTATATAACGCCGCCCCGCAACCGATTATGTCTGATCGGTGGACTCCCGTGTGCTTGGCCATGCCGACGCTCAGCCCGACGGAGCCACGCATGATTGATACCGGCCGCGTTACATGCCCCTCGGGTTGGCGCGACACGCTGGATTTTCTGTTCCTCGACCATGCCGTACTGCGTTACACATGGTGCAATCAGGCCAAGGTATGCGATGATGTATGGCGGTCGAACCATGCAGGATTTGGCCGTCTGCGCCGCCTGCGTGATCAAGGCATTAAGGCCATTTTGACCCTGCGCGGCAGCAGTCCCAGCGCCGCGAACCGGTTCGAGGCTGCCGCCTGCCACACACTGGGCCTGCACCTTTATTCCGTTTCGCTCGAGGCGCGCCGCGCCCCCAAACGCGACGAGGTGCTGCGCCTGTTCAACACGTTTCGCGCCCTGCCGCGCCCGTTTTTGATGCATTGCAAATCGGGGGCCGACCGCGCGGGACTAGCGGGCGCGCTTTATCTGCTGGGGATGCAAGGCGCAACGATAGAGCAGGCGCGCAAGCAGCTATCGCTGCGCTATTTGCACATCCGCGCCTCGCAAACCGGGGTGCTTGATCATGTGCTGGACCTTTACGAAAACGACTTCCGGCGATACCCGATAGGGATCGAAGAATGGTTCGCGACGAAATACGATCGCGACGCCGCCACGGAGAGTTTTCGTAGATGACCATCCCAGCCCCTGACAGTGCCCAACAAACGCCGGATATGCAGCCGCATTTGTTCAGATGGTACTGGCAGGAGTTTCTGGGCCGCTACTGGCCGCTGTTGCTGATTGCGATCATCCTGATGGCGATCGAGGGGGCGACCCTCGCCAGTTTCGCCGTGATGATGCAGCCGATGTTCGACAGCATTTTCGAAGGCGGCAGCCGCGCCGCCCTATGGGGCATCGGCCTTGCGATGCTGGCGATCTTTACGCTGCGGGCCTTTGCCTCGCTGGGGCAAAAGATCCTTGTGACGCGGGTCAATGAACTGGTTGGCGCACGGCTGCGGGCGCGCCTGCTGTCGCATCTGATGACGCTGGATGGCAGCTTTCACCAACAGCATCCGCCGGGGCAGTTGATCGAACGGGTGCAGGGTGATGTGAACGGCATTACATCCATCACCGCGATGATCCTGATCAGCCTTGGCCGCGATCTGGCGGCGGTGCTGGCGCTGTTTGCGGTGGCGCTGGTGACCGATTGGCAATGGACGCTGATCGCGCTGGTGGGCATTCCGCTGCTGGTCGCGCCCTCGCTGGTTGTGCAGCGTCTTGTCCGCCGCCTGACCCGCAAATCGCGCGAGGTCGAGGGGACGCTCTCGACCCGACTGGACGAGGTGTTCCACGGCATCAACCCCGTCAAGCTGAACAATCTTGAGGATTATCAAAGCCGCCGCTATCGCGACCTGTTGGGGCAAAAGGTGCGCCTTGCGACATCCTCGGCGGCTGGCAAGGCCGCGATCCCCTCGCTGGTGGATATCATGACCGGCCTTGGGTTCATGGGCGTCATGGTGCTGGGCGGCGGCGAGATCCTCAGCGGCGAAAAGACCATGGGCCAGTTCATGACCTTTTTCACCGCCATGGCCTCGGTTTTTGGGCCGCTGCGGCGGCTGGCGGGGCTGTCGGGGTCATGGCAAGCGGGTCAGGTGGCGCTCGAGCGGTTGAAATCCGTCCTTGATATCGCGGCGAGCATTACCCCGACGGACCGCCCGCAACCCATCCCACAGGCGCCGCCCGAGATCCGCCTGCAAGATGTGCGGCTGGATTACGGCACCACCGAAGTGCTGCACGGCGTCACCTTTACGGCGGCTGCGGGCAAGACGACAGCGCTGGTCGGCGCATCTGGCGCGGGCAAAAGCAGTGTGTTCAACCTGTTGCCGCGTCTGATCGACCCCTCGTCCGGCGCGGTGCTGATCAACGGCATCTCGAACAAGGATTTCGCGCTGCATGATCTGCGCGACCTGTTCAGCGTGGTCTCGCAAGATTCGGCACTGTTCGATGAGAGCTTGCGCGACAATATCCTGCTGGATCGCCCCGCGCCCGAGGATTCCATGCTAGAGGATGTGCTGGCCGCCGCCCATGTCACCGATTTCCTGAAAGCCCTGCCCGAGGGGCTGGATAGCCCGGTCGGCCCGCGCGGATCGGCCCTATCCGGGGGGCAACGCCAGCGCGTCGCCATCGCCCGCGCGCTGCTGCGCGACACGCCCGTGCTGCTGCTGGACGAGGCGACATCCGCCCTCGACACACGCTCTGAGGTGCTGGTGCAACAGGCGCTGGAACAGCTCTCGCACGGGCGCACCACGCTGGTCATCGCGCATCGGCTGTCGACCATCCGCAACGCCGATAGTATCGTGGTGATGGATGCGGGACGCGTGGTCGATCAGGGCACGCATGACGAGCTGCTTGCACGCGGCGGTATCTATGCCGATCTATATGCGATGCAGTTCCGCAGCAGCGCCGAAAGTGAGACCGACGAATGACCCATGCCCGTAAAGTCTTTGCCATCACTGGCACGGATCGCCTGCCGTTCTTGCAAAATCTGGTGACCAACGATGTGAAACGGGCCGAAGGCGCGCTGGTCTATACCGCGCTGCTGACGCCGCAGGGCAAGTTCATCGCCGATTTCTTTTTGCACGAGGATGGCAGCCGTCTGCTGCTGGACGTGGATGCGGGCGCGGCGGCGGCGCTGATCCCGCGCCTGTCGATGTATCGGTTGCGCGCCGATGTGCAGATTGCCGAGACGGATCTGGTGGTCTCGCGCGGCACGGGGGATGCGCCCGCGGGCGCGCTGGCCGATCCGCGTGATCCGCGTCTGGGCTGGCGGCTGTATGGCGCGGCGGATGTCTCGGATGCGACCGATTGGGACGCGCTGCGCGTCGATCTGCTGGTGCCCGAGATGGGCGCGGAGCTGACCGGCGAGAGCTATATTCTGGAAAACGGGTTCGAGCGATTGCACGGCGTCGATTTCCGCAAGGGCTGCTATGTCGGGCAGGAAGTCACCGCCCGCATGAAACATAAAACCGAGCTGCGTAAGGGCCTTGCGCGCGTGCAGGTGGTGGGCGATGCCGCCCCCGGCACGGTGATCATGGCCGGCGATCGCGAGGCCGGGCAGCTGCTGACACGCGCGGGCGATCAGGCGATTGCCTATCTGCGGTTCGACCGCGCGGGCGGCGAGATGACCGCAGGCAGCGCGCGCGTGACACGCCTGCCCGATTAGACCGCGTCGGCCTGCAAAAAACGGAACCGATCCGCGACCATCTGCCAGATCTCTTCGGATGCGGCGCTGACCAGATAGCCATGCGGGCGGGCGACGTTGTAATCCTCACCATCAATGAAACGCGCAACGCCCCCTGCCCCTTTGACCGCGACGACGCCCGCCGCGTGATCCCAAGGGTTGGGCTTGTGGTGGCTGATCAGAAATTCGGCCTGACCGCGCGCGATCATGCGGTATTCGTGGCAAGAACAGCGCAAAGCCGTCGCACTGGCGAAGCCGTCCATCGCGGCGGTGACCGTCTGGCGGTGGTGGCGGTGCATAATCTCGAACGGAACAAAGCCGGTCATCTTGGCCGGGTCGCGCTCGTCCGAGGTGTGGACGCTTTGGCTAAAGCCGTCAGCGGTGACAAAACGCGTCGGCTGGCCCGCGTGGGCGACAACCCAATCCTGCGCGACGGGATCGAAAAGCACACCGAAATCAGGTACTTCGCGGTGCGCAACCGCAAGGATCATGCCAAATAGCGCGACGCCTTTGGTAAAATTCCACGTGCCATCGACCGGATCGAGGATCACGGATGTGGCGGCCAGCCCGATCTGATCGCGCAGGATAGGATCGACCGAGATCGCCTCTTCGCCCAGCACCACCGCGCCGGGCATCACGGCAGGAATAGCGGCGGTCATGCGGCGTTCGGACAGAATATCCGCGGCGGTGACCAGATCGCCGGGATGGGATTTGGTCGAAATTTCATCCGCGTGAAGGTTGCGAAACCGGGGCAGGATCTCGGCCCGCGCGGCGTCTTGCATGATGGCGATCAGATCGCGTTCTTGCTGGGGGGTCACGTGCATCATCTGTCCTGCATGGCTTTCAGCCAGTCAGACCATGAAAAAAGGCGCGGCGCTAGTCGCACCACGCCCTTTTTACAGCCGTCCAATCGCTTAGGCGCGCTCGGAATATTCCATGGTTTCGGTGTTGACGACGATCAGCTCGTCCGGGCCGACAAAGGGCGGCACCATGACGCGCACGCCGTTATCCAATATCGCAGGCTTAAAGCTTTTCGCGGCGGTCTGACCCTTCATCACCGGCTCGGTCTCGGCGATGCGGCAGGTGACTTTGGGCGGCAGGGCGACGTTCAGCGCCTCGTCGCCGAAATACTCGATCATGATCGTCATGCCGTCTTGCAAGAACGGGCGGCGGTCGCCCAACAGGTCCGACGACAGCTCGGTCTGCTCGAACGTCTCGGTATCCATAAAGGTCAGGATGCCGTCGGTTTCATACAGGAATTGCTGATCTTTACGTTCCAGACGCACCGAGTCGACCTTGTCTTCGGACCGGAAACGCTCGTTCAGCTTACGGCCATCACGCAGGTTCTTTAGCTCGACCTGTGCAAAGGCACCGCCCTTGCCGGGTTTCACATGGTCCACTTTGACCGCAGCCCACAGGCCGCCATCATGATCAAGGATGAAGCCGGGTTTGATTTCGTTCGCGTTAATCTTGGCCATGATGCCCTTCGAGGGATTGGGAAGCGGGTTGAACCCGCGCTCTGCGCGCCTATATCGAGGGTGCGGCAATCTGACAAGCTGTGGCCCTGCTGCACCAGCACCGCAGCAATCGCTGCGCAGATCAGGTCCGTTCACAAAATGCCTGCTAATCAGGCAAGTCATGCCCTAGATGCATGACAGCCATGCAAAATTAAAAACCCTGATTCGGGCCACACTGGCGTATTGCCTGACGCCTGAACAATGACATGCTAAATACTGTGGGGAAACAGATGAAGGAATTCGTCGACAGCACTGCCTACAATAACGAACAGGGCAACCGTGCGCGTAAGCTGTTTGCCGCTGTCGTTCTGGCGGCCCTTGATGATGCGATCGCAGATGACAAGAAATACGGCAATGGTCCCGAGCAAATCGCCCGTTGGGCACGCTCGCGCGATGGTCGCGAAGTTCTGTCCTGTGCCGGGATCGACCCGAACGAGCGCGTTGTCAGCGGTCTGATGGACTTTGTTGCCAAAGGTGTGCGCACCTCGGTTGCATTGTCGCGCGAAGAGAGCGAGCGTCGTCACGCCGCCGAAGAAGAAGCCCGCGCCGCCTGATCATCTGATCACCGGCACTGGCCTTGCAAAAGCGCGGTCCCCGCAAGGGGCCGCGCTTTTAACATTCAGGGCGTTTGTGGCTGCAGCATCCGGGGCAGCGGCATCAAGGGCACCGGCCCATAGCTGAGAACCCCTTGCGATACGGTTAAGGTCAGGCTGAGCCGATCCCCCCCGCCCGCAGCCGCCCCCAGCAAAAACCGCAGTTGCTGCGCGCGATCAGGCACCAGCGCGCCCGCGTTTTCAGCCAGCGTGACCAATTGCTGCCAACCGTTCAGTGACAGGGCGATCTCGCCCTCGGCCAGGCCGTTGCTGCCTGGCTGCAATGTGCCGGTGGCGGTCAGCTGCATTTGCCCCCATTGCAGGTGGATGCGACGCAGGTTCACCGACGTCGGCGCAACCTGCGGTGTCAGATAGCGGTCAATGGGCGCGTCAAAGGACAGGCGGGTATCGAATTCAACGCTCGCCACCGCGGCGGGCAGCACGCCGCTGGGATCAAGGGCGGCGCGGATCGCCTCGGGCAGCACCAGATTTTGCGCCCGCGTATAGGCATCATAGGTCGGCGGGCTATCTGCGGGCACATCGGGCGCGGCGCGCAACGCCGACAACAGATGCGAAACCTGCGCCTGCCAGCCAAATTCCGAGGTCAGCGCCAGATCGCGGGCCTCAAGCACAGCCTCGTCCAGCGGCAGATCGGGGGACAGACCAACATGGGTCGAGACCCGCATATCCGCCGATTGGACATCAATGCGCTGGCCATAAAGCGTGACCTGCTGCTGCGGCGGCAGCGCGGCGACGATACGGTTCGGCTGATAGGACAAGGCGTGGATATTCAGCGCGGGCGCCTGCCAAGCCAGCGTGCCTGCGAGATTTTCGGCGCTGACATCGGTCGCCATCACATCAAAGCGAAAGGGAAAGCCGCGCAGATGCAGCGTGTCCAGATTGGCCTGCCAGCCATAAGCGGGCAGCCGTTCCATCGCCACCGTCACAGCCCGTTTGATCTGCGCCTGCGCGACAAGCCAATAGCCGCAAAACAGCCCCAGCAGCAGCAGCGGCACCCAGATGATCAACAAGCGGCGCATGACGGCCTCCATCACAGCGTTACATTGCCATCTTCCTAGTCGCTGACGGGCCAAAGCTCCAGATTGCCAGCGGGTTTGCGCGAAAAGGCGTTCAAATCCGCCGCGACACGGCCTATTGCTTTGCCCAAGGGTAATTCTCGGCAGAAAGATTGCACTGATGGAACTGAAGTCCACGGCAACCAAGGATCAATTCTCGCAGCCGTTGCGGCAATTGCTGTCGATGCTGGTCGTGCTGGCGCTGGTCGTCGTCGGCGGTTGGATCGTCCACACCACGATCGAGGGGATTTTCTGGACAAACCCCTATCTGAACGGGCTGATCGCGGGCGTCTTTGTGCTGGGCGTCGTCGCCTGTTTCATGCAGGTCTTTGCGCTGGCGCGCGCGATTTCGTGGATCGAGACATTCGTCCGCCTGCCCCAAGGCGTGCCCGAGCGCACGCCCCCCATGCTGGCACCGCTGGCCGCGCTGCTGAAATCATCGCGCAATCAGCGCCTGCATCTGTCGCCCTCGTCCAGCCGCACGATTCTGGAAACGGTCGGGCAACGGATCGACGAGGCGCGCGAGTTCAGCCGCTATCTGGCGAATACGCTGATCTTTCTGGGGCTGCTCGGCACGTTTTATGGCCTTGCGACCGCTGTGCCGGCGCTGGTCGACACGATCCGTTCGCTGAACCCGCAAGGCGAGGAAACCGGCGCCGCGATTTTCGCGCGGCTGCAAGCGGGGCTCGAGGCGCAACTAGGCGGCATGGGCACGGCATTCTCGTCATCCTTGCTGGGCCTTGCCGGATCGCTGATCATCGGCCTGCTCGAGTTGTTCGCCGGACGCGGCCAGAACCGCTTTTACAATGAACTCGAGGATTGGCTGTCGTCCTTTACCCGCGTGACCTATTCGGGCGCGGGCGGCGGCGAGGGTGATGGCGGCACGGAAACCTCGGTGCTGGCGCTGGTGATGGGGCAGTTGTCCGATCAGCTTGCCAAGCTGCAAGGCCAGATGACCGATGCGCAGGACATCAGCGCCCAGACCGCGACGCAGATGCAGACGGTAGCGAGCGGTCTGACCGCCATGATGGGCCGGATGGAAAGCGACAATGCCGCGCTGGCGCGGATCGCCACCGGCCAGGAACAACTGGTCGAGCTGCTGGCCCGGCGCGAAGGTGTCGCGGACGGGTTCGACCCTGAAAGCCGGATGCGCCTACGCTCGATCGACGGGCAGATGAACCGCGTGATCGAGGAGCTGACCGCCAGCCGCCAGGAAAGCATGGCCGAGCTGCGCGCCGATATCGCGCATTTGACCCGCACCCTGCGCGACGTTGCGAGTTAAGCCATGCGCCGCAGCACCGAGCGTTTTAACACCAATGTCTGGCCGGGGTTTGTCGATGCGATGACCGGCCTGCTGCTGGTTTTGCTGTTCGTCCTGTCGATCTTTACCGTGGTGCAATTCGTGCTGCGCGAGGAAGTGACAGGACAAGAACAGCAACTGGGGCAGCTCAGCACCGATCTGGCCGCGCTGAATGCCGCGCTGGGCTCCGAGCGCAGCCGTGCCGCGGCGCTGGAAGGGCAAAATGCCGAGCGGCAATCGCTGATTGATACGCTCAGCCAGTCGCTGGCCGAACGTGACAGCGCGCTGGCGACCGCTGGCGATCAGATCACTGATTACGAGGCGCAGGTCGCCGCCCTGATCGCGGGTCGCACCCAGATGCAAGGCGAGATCGACACTGCCGCCGAGGAGGCCCGTCTGGCCGAGACGCGGCGCGAGGCGCTGCAAGCGCTGATCGCCAGTTTGCGCGCGGATGCGGATAGCGCGGCGGGGCAGATCTCGGACCTCGAGGCGCAGGCGCTGCTGGACGCGGCGGCCGCCGAGGCGCTGCGCGCGCGGCTGGAGAATGCCGATGCCGAACTGACTGCGATGACGCTATCGCTGGAATCCGAGCGCGCGCGCGCCGAAGAAACCCTGACCCTGCTGGCCGCCGCCCGCGCCGCGCAGGCCGAGCTGGAGGGGGCGCGCGATACCGCCCTGACCGATGCCGAGGCACAGGCGGGCGCTGCTGGCGCTGGCACAACAACAATTGTCTGAGCAGCAAGAGATGTCGTCCCAGGCGCAGCTGCAGGTCGAGGCGCTGAACGCGCAGGCCGCCGCGCTGCGCAATCAATTGGGCGACTTGCAAGGGCTGCTCGATGCCTCTGCCGTGGCGGATAGTGTGGCGCAGGTACAGATTGAAAGCCTTGGCTCGCAACTGAACGCCGCCCTCGCCCGCGTCGCGGCCGAGGAACGCCGTGCCCGCACGCTGGAAGAGGCCGAGCGAATCCGCCTCGAGGAAGAAGCGCGCCGTCTGGCCGAAGAGGCCGAGAGCCTCGAGCAATATCGCTCGGAATTCTTTGGCTCGCTGCGGGCGCTGCTGGATGGGCAAGATGGCGTCCAGATCGTCGGCGACCGTTTCGTCTTTTCCTCGGAAGTGCTGTTTGAGGCCGGCAGCGCCACGCTATCTGCGGCAGGCGATGCCGAGATCGCCAATGTCGCGGCCCTTTTGCGCCGGATCGCATCCGAGATTCCCAGCCAGATCGACTGGGTGATCCGCGTTGATGGCCATACGGACAACACGCCCTTGTCTGGCACCGGCGAATTCGCCAATAACTGGGAATTGTCGCAGGCCCGCGCCCTGTCGGTCGTGCTATACATGATCCAGAACGAGGGGATCCCCCCGAACCGCCTCGCCGCGAACGGCTTTGGTGAATACCAGCCGCTGAACCCCGCAAATACGCCAGAGGCGCGCGCGCAAAACCGCCGCATCGAGCTGAAACTGACAGAACGATAATTGAAGGGAGACGTGCCTATGCCTGAACTTTATGGTGTCTATAAAAGCCGCGCGACGCGCAATGTCTGGCTCGCGCTAGAGGCAGGGTTGAAACTGCCGCTGGTGCGCACGATCCCCTCTAGCCGTATCGCCGATCCGCTGGCGGCGGATGCGCCGTTCAACACCAAAAGCCCCGATTTTCTGGCCCTGAACCCGATGGCGACGGTGCCGGTGTTGAAAGACGGCGATCTGGTGCTGACGCAATCGCTGGCGATCAACCTGTATCTGGCGCGCGTCTATGGCGACAAGCTGGGGCCGCAAAACGCGATGGAAACCGGTGCAATGTCCAACTGGGCGCTGTTTGCCGCGACCGAGCTGGAGCCCCACACCCTGCGCATTCAGGTGCTGGTCGGCAAAGGCGCAACCGATGAGGCCCTGGCCGAGGCGGCCGAGGCCTATGCCCGCCCGCTGAAGGCACTAGAGGTGCATTTCGCCAAACACGCCTATCTGGTGGGCGAGCGTTTTACCGTCGCCGATATCAATCTGTGCGAAGTTCTGCGCTATGCCACCGCGCTGAAAGGCGCCTTTGATGCCTATCCCGCGGTCAAGGCCTATCTTGCGACCCAACAGGCCCGCCCGGCGTTCCAAGAGATGTGGGCCCTGCGCGAAGCCGAAGCGTAAATCGGGCATAAAGGGCGGCGGCCCTTCTAATCCCGCCGCCCTTTTGTCATAATCGGCAAAATTCAAATTTCGAGGTGATATATGGCGGACGACCTTCTGGCCGGAAGCGGGGCGCAGGGCAATGAATATAACGCCGCCTCGATTGAGGTTCTGGAAGGGTTGGAACCCGTCCGTAAACGCCCCGGCATGTATATCGGCGGCACGGATGAACGCGCGCTGCACCATATGGTGGCGGAAATCCTCGATAACTCGATGGATGAGGCCGTTGCAGGCCATGCGAACCGGATCGAGGTCGAGCTGCACGAGGATTATTCCGTCACCGTGCGCGACAACGGTCGCGGTATCCCCGTCGATCCGCACCCGAAATTCCCCGATAAATCCGCGCTGGAAGTGATCCTTTGCACGCTGCACGCGGGCGGGAAATTTTCGAACAAGGCCTATTCGACCTCGGGCGGGTTGAACGGCGTGGGGTCGTCAGTGGTGAACGCGCTGTCCGATCTGATGCGGGTCGAGGTGGCGCGTAACCGCGAGCTCTATGTCCAAAGCTTTTCGCGCGGCGTGCCGCAGGGGCCGGTGCAAAAGGTCGGTGCAGCGCCAAACCGCAAGGGCACATCCGTCACCTTTCACCCCGATGCCGAGATTTTCGGATCGCTGAAACTGAAACCCGCGCGTCTGTTCAAGATGGTGCGATCCAAGGCCTATCTGTTCTCGGGTGTCGAGATTCGCTGGAAGACCGCCATTGACGATGGCGAGACACCGGCCGAGGCGACATTCAAATTCCCCGGCGGCCTTGCCGATTATCTGGCCGATGTGATGAAGGACACCCAGACCTACGCGGATAAGCCCTTTGCCGGAAAGGTCAGCTTCGAGGAGAAGTTCAACGTCCCGGGTTCGGTCGAATGGGCGATCAACTGGTCGGCGATGCGCGACGGGTTCATCCTGTCCTATACCAACACCGTCCCCACGCCCGAGGGCGGCACTCACGAGGCTGGTTTCTGGGCCGCCGTGCTGAAGGGCGTGAAAACCTATGGCGAGCGGGTGAACAACCGCAAGGCCAAGGATATCACGCGCGAGGATCTGTTGACCGGCGGCTGCGCGCTGCTGTCGATTTTCATTCGCGAGCCGTCTTTCGTGGGCCAGACCAAGGATCGCCTGTCGACCGAGGAAGCCGCGAAATGGGTGGAACTCGCGGTGCGCGACCACTTTGACAACTGGCTGGCGGCGGACCCGAAATCCGCGCGCGAGATCCTTGATTTCCTTGTGCTGCGCGCCGAAGAGCGTCTGCGCCGCCGGCAGGAAAAGGAAACCCAGCGCAAATCCGCGACCAAGCGGCTGCGCCTGCCCGGCAAGCTGACGGATTGCTCGGCCAAGATCCGCGACAATACCGAATTGTTCCTGGTCGAGGGCGATTCGGCGGGCGGATCTGCCAAGGGCGCGCGTTCACGTGAAACGCAGGCCATCCTGCCTCTGCGCGGCAAGGTACTGAACGTGATGGGCGCGGCGGCGGGCAAGCTGAACCAGAACCAAGAGCTGAGCGATATTTGCGAGGCGCTTGGCGTGCAGATGGGAGCCAAGTTCAACACCGAGGATCTGCGCTATCAGCGCATCATCATCATGACCGATGCGGACGTCGATGGCGCGCATATCGCCAGCCTGCTGATGACGTTTTTCTTTACGCAAATGCGGCCGCTGATCGAAAAGGGTCACCTGTTTCTGGCCTGCCCGCCCCTCTATCGTCTGACGCAGGGCGCGAACCGCCTTTATGTCGCGGATGATGCGGAAAAGGAATATTGGCTGCAAAAGGGTCTGGGCGGGCGCGGCAAGATCGATGTGCAGCGGTTCAAAGGTCTGGGCGAGATGGATGCCAAAGACCTGAAAGAAACCACGATGGACCCCAAAACCCGCAAGCTGATCCGCGTCACCATCAACGACGATGAGCCGGGCGAGACATCCGATCTGGTCGAGCGTCTGATGGGTAAAAAGCCCGAATTGCGCTTCCAATATATTCAGGAGAACGCCCGTTTCGTCGAGGAACTGGATGTCTAGTCTGGCGCTGGATCACATCGCCGTTTGCGCCCGCACCTTGGACGAGGGCTGCGATTGGGTCGAGGCGCGCCTGGGCATCCGCCCCCGTCCGGGCGGCAAACATGCGCGCTATGGCACACATAACTGCCTGCTGGGCATGGGTGATGGGTTCTATTTCGAGGTGATCGCCCCCGATCCCGAGGCAGACCATAGTGGCCCGCGCTGGTTCGGGCTGGATCATCCGCCCGAGGTGTCGCGTATCGGCAACTGGATTTGCCGCGCTGAGGGGCTGGCGGAATTCCAGACGCCGGTGGATGCAGGCGTGGTGACACCGCTGGAACGCGGCGCGCTGCGATGGAATATCACTGTGCCCGAGGATGGATCGCTGCCGCTGGACGGCGCTTTTCCGACACTGATCGAATGGACGGCGGGGCAGCATCCCTCGACCGTTTTGGCTGATAGTGGGCTACGGTTGCAAAATCTGCACATCAGCCATCCGCAAGTGGCGCTTGTGCGGGACTGGCTGATCGGGCATCTTGGCGATCCTCGCGTAACGCTGACCGAGGGGCCACTGGCCCTGACCGCCAGCTTTATCGGCCCGCATGGCACTGTTAACCTTGCTTAACAATATTACAGCCGCCTGACGGGAAATTCACTGGACGACGTGTAACCCCCTGTCAGATAAGAGCCTATGTCGATTTGGTCCCGCATATCCGAGGCTTTGGCCGCACTTTTGCACGGCGAAGGCCTGTTCGCAGCGCTAGAGCGCTTGCGCAATCCGCCGGAACATTCGGTGGCCTTTACCATTGCGGTCATCGCTTTGGGCGCGAAAATCGCCAAGGCCGACGGTCAGGTGACGCGGGACGAGGTCTCGGCCTTTCGCGATGTGTTCGAGATTTCCGACGCAGATTGTGGCCATGTCGCAAGGGTTTACGATCTTGCGCGGCAGGATGTTGCGGGCTTTGACGCCTATGCGCGCCATGTCGCGGACATGTTCCGCGACCATCCCGACACGCTGAAAGACCTGCTGGAAGGGCTGTTTCACATCGCCATCGCCGATGGAGACTATCACCCCGCCGAGAATATGTTCCTGAAGGAAGTCGCGCGAATCTTTGGCTTTACCGAGGCGGAATTTGCCTGCATTCGCGCCCGCGCCCTGCCCGCCGATATGCCGGGGGCCGAAAATGACCCCTATCACGTTCTGGGCGTGGCGCCCGATGCGCCCATTGACGATATCAAGGCCGCTTGGCGCCATCTGGTGCGCGAGAATCACCCCGACCGCCTGACCGCCCGCGGCGTTCCCGCCGAGGCGATCAAACTGGCCGAAAAACGCCTGATCGCGGTGAACAACGCCTGGAGCGCCATTTCCGCGCGCGGCGCGCTGCAGCCCGCTTAAGCCCAGAAAACTAGGCTTTGTCGCGCCAGCGGTTCACGATCGGATAGCGACGATCCAGCCACAGCGCGCGGCGCGACAGTTTCACGCCCGGCGCGGATTGAAAGCGTTTGTATTCGCTGATCGCGACCAGATGTTCGACCCGTTTCACTGTCTCGCGGTTATAACCCGCCGCGACGCAATCGGCGACCGAGGCGTCGCGATCCACCATCAGATCCAAAATCGCATCCAGCACCGGATAAGGCGGCAGCGAATCCTCGTCTTTTTGATCGGGGCGCAGCTCGGCACTGGGGGGTTTGGTGATGATACGGGTGGGGATCACCTCGCCTGCGGGGCCGGCCATCCAGTCGAAATGGTTGGCGTTACGCCACGCGGCCACGGCAAAGACGCGGGTTTTATACAGGTCTTTGATCGGGTTATAGCCGCCGTTCATATCGCCATAGATCGTGGCATAACCCACGCACATTTCGCTTTTGTTACCGGTGGTTAGCAGCATCTCGCCGAATTTGTTCGACTGCGCCATCAGCAGCAGGCCGCGCATACGGGACTGGATGTTCTCCTCGGTCAGATCGGCGTCATGGCCCGCAAACAGCGGTGCCAGCGCCGCCTCGGCCGCCGCGACCGGCCCTGCGATCTCGACCGTATCGAGTTTGATCCCCAGCGCGCGGGCGCAGACTTCGGCATCCTCGAGGCTGTGATCGGATGTATAGCGCGAGGGCAGCATGACGCCGCGCACGTTTTCTGCGCCGAGGGCATCCACCGCAATCGCCGCAACCAGCGCGGAATCAATGCCGCCCGACAGCCCGAGCAGCACGCGCGAGAAGCCGGATTTGCGCACGTAATCGCGCAGCGCGGTCGTCATCGCCTGATAGTCCAGCGCATGTTCATCGGGCACATGCGCCAGCGTGCTGCGCTGCGGCTGCCAGCCGCCGGTCTCGCAGCGGGTAAAGTCGATATGGCTGACGGTCTCGGTAAAGAACGGCAGTTGCGCGGCAAGTCCGCCGCCATGCCCCAGCACGAACGAGCCGCCGTCGAACACCTGATCATCCTGCCCGCCGACCATGTTCAGATAGACCAGCGGCAGATCGTTTTCCGTCACGCGCGAGACCATGCGCTGCACGCGCACATCATATTTGCCCCGCGAATAGGGCGAGCCGTTGGGGACGACCAAAATCTCGGCCCCTGATTCGGCCATCGCCTCGGCGACATCGGGGAACCAGGCGTCTTCGCAAATCGGCAGGCCAATGCGCGGGCCACCTTCAAAGGCGACAGGGCCGGAAATCGGGCCAGCGGCGAAATAGCGCCGCTCGTCAAAGACGCCGTAATTGGGCAGTTCATGCTTGCGCACCATCGCCTGCACCTTGCCGCCGGACAAGATCGCATAGGCGTTGAACAGCTCATCCCCCTCGCGCCATGGCAGGCCGATGCCAAGGGCCGGGCCGCCATCGGTATCGCGCGCAAGCTGCGCCAGCGCCGCTGCCGCATCGCGTTGAAATGCAGGGCGCAGCACCAGATCCTGTGCCTGATAGCCGATCAGGAACATCTCGGGCAGGACGATGAAATCGCTGCCAGCAGCGCGGGCGTCATGGAAAACGCGGCGCGCACGCGCGGCATTTGCCTCGATATCCCCCACGACCGGATTAAGCTGAGCCAGCGTCAGGCGGAAAGTCTCGCCCATAGTCACACCCTCTAGTTTGCAGCATCTTGTCCAAGGGTTTACCAGATCGCGGGCCGAGGGAAAGCGCGATCAATTTTCGCCGATCCCCGCCCGTGCCCTGCTGGAAAAGTTGTCAGGCCAGCGCGAGGCAGATACTGTCGCCGCAATGCCCCTAATGACGGAAATCCAGATGCCTCGCCCCGCCCTGCGTATTTTGACCCTGATCGGCGGCCTTGTTGGCGGTGCGGTTGCCATGCAGGCCGTCGCCCAAGGGGTCGAGGTCAAGCAATATGCCAATGGCGGCATCTATGAGGGTCAATTCCTGAATGGCCGCCAGCACGGTCAGGGCAGTTACCGTTTGCCGAACGGTTACGAATATACCGGCCAGTGGTTCGAAGGCGAGATCCGCGGGATCGGGCGCGCGACCTTTCCTGGCGGCGATATTTACGAGGGCAGCTTTTCAGCCGGCAAGCCCGAGGGCACCGGCACCATCACCTATGCCGATGGCAGCAGCTATACCGGTGAATGGGTCGATGGGCGCCTGCATGGCACCGGCACACTGACCTATGCCGATGGCAGCCGGTATGAGGGCAGCTTTCAGAACAATATGCCCAGCGGCGAGGGCACGCTGACCATGCCCGACGGGTTCAGCTATGCGGGCGATTGGGTGAATGGCGTGCGCGATGGCGCAGGTCGCATCACCTATGCCGATGGCGCAACCTATGAGGGCGGCGTCGATGCGGGCCTGCCCGATGGCGAGGGCACGCTGACACAGGCCGATGGCACCACCTATACCGGCGATTGGCGCGCCGGTGCGATGACCGGTCAGGGCCAGATGCAATTGGCCAATGGCGATAGCTATACTGGTGGCTTTGCCAGTGGTTTCTTTGATGGCGAGGGCGCGCTGACCTATGCCAATGGTGATAGCTATACCGGCGGCTTTCGCGCGGGTCAGCGCAGCGGTCAGGGCCTGTTTACCGGCGCGAACGGCTATCGAGCGGAAGGCGTCTGGGCCGATGGTGCGTTGTCTGGCGTCGCGACCGTGACCTATGCCGATGGCGCGGTGCTGGTGGCGGGGTTCGAAAATGGCCAGGCCAGCGGCAGCGGCAAGATCACCTATGCCGATGGCGCCAGCTATGATGGCGAATGGGCCAATGGCACCATGTCCGGCCAAGGCACGGTCACTTTCGCCAATGGCGACAGCTATGTCGGCGCATTTGCCGATGGCCGTATGCATGGCACCGGCCGCATGACTGCGGCGGATGGTGCAAGCTATGACGGTGCCTGGGCCAATGGCTTGCGCGATGGCGAGGGCACGGCACGCTATGCCGATGGCTCGGTCTATATGGGTGGCTTTGCGGGCGGCGTTCGAAACGGTCAGGGCACGCTGACCATGGCCGACGGTTTCAACTATACCGGCTATTGGAGCGAGGGCGAGATGGACGGCCAAGGCACCGCCACCTACCCCGGCGGCGAGGTTTACGAGGGCAATTTCCGCGCCGGTCGCCGCGACGGCCATGGCCGCTTGACCTATCCCGATGGCACGGTCGAAACCGGCGAATGGCAAGATGGCGCGATGGTTGAACCGCTAGTGGTGCCACCCGCGGCTGACGCGCCCGCTGTTTCCGAATAGCGGAATTTTTTGGCGCATTGCCAAAGATTTCGCTTTCACCTGATGTTTAGCTGGTTATATTGCGCCACATGATCACTTCTGGATGCATCATTTCTGTTTTTGTGCCGGCGGATGCTGGCCTACGCGGGCTCCTCCTCCTTAGCGGCCTCTGAGCGTGCCTTTTGGCGCGACCGCTCAGAGGTATCTCCGCGCCAGATCGCCCCTTCAGAAAAATAGAAAAAAGTTGCCGTCATGCCCCAGAACCGTATCCAGAATAACTTTGCATCGGACAAAAACCGCGTCCTGATTTTCGACACCACCTTGCGTGATGGCGAGCAGTCGCCCGGCGCGACCATGACCCATGCCGAAAAGCTGGAAATCGCGCATCTGCTGGACGAGATGGGCGTCGATATCATCGAGGCGGGTTTCCCGATTGCCTCGGAAGGCGATTTTCAGGCGGTCAGCGAGATCGCAAAAATCACCAAGAACGCCACGATTTGCGGTCTGTCGCGCGCCAATATCCGCGATATCGACCGCGCGTGGGAAGCGGTGAAACACGCAGCCAGCCCGCGCATTCATACGTTCATCGGCACCTCGCCGCAGCACCGCGCCATCCCGAACCTGACCATGGATCAGATGGCCGAGCGTATCCACGAGACCGTGACCCATGCCCGCAATCTGTGCGACAATGTGCAGTGGTCGCCGATGGATGCAACGCGCACGGAACATGACTACCTGTGCCGCGTGGTGGAAATCGCGATCAAGGCGGGTGCAACCACGATCAATATCCCCGACACAGTCGGCTATACTGCGCCGCGCGAATCCGCCGATCTGATCCGCATGTTGCTGGAACGTGTGCCGGGCGCGGATGAGATCATCTTTGCGACCCATTGCCACAACGATCTGGGCATGGCGACGGCAAATTCGCTGGCGGCGGTCGAGGCGGGCGCCCGTCAGATCGAATGCACGATCAACGGTCTGGGCGAGCGCGCAGGCAATACCGCGCTGGAAGAGGTCGTGATGGCCATGCGCGTGCGCCATGACATCATGCCCTTCGACACCAAAATCGACACGACCAAGATCATGCATATCTCGCGCCGCGTGGCGACGGTTTCGGGCTTTCCGGTGCAGTTCAACAAGGCGATCGTCGGCAAGAACGCTTTTGCGCATGAATCCGGCATCCACCAAGACGGTATGCTGAAATCGGCAGATACGTTCGAGATTATGCGCCCCGCCGATATCGGTCTGGCGGGCACGTCGCTGCCTTTGGGCAAACATTCGGGCCGCGCCGCACTGCGCGCCAAAATGCGCGAGCTGGGCATCGAGATGGCCGATAACCAGCTGAACGATCTGTTCGTGCGCTTTAAGGCCTTGGCCGACCGCAAAAAGGAAGTCTATGACGACGACCTGATTGCGCTGGTGCAAGATGCCGATACGAACGAGGTGCATGACACGCTGCAGGTCAAGCGTCTGCGCGTGATCTGCGGCACCGAAGGCCCGGCCGAGGCGCTGCTGACCCTGACCGTCGACGGCGTCGACAAGGCGGCGGATGCAACCGGCGACGGCCCCGTTGATGCGGCGTTCAAAGCGATCAAGACGATTTTCCCGCATGACGCCGTGCTGCATGTCTATCAGGTCCATGCGGTGACCGAAGGGACAGATGCGCAGGCGACCGTATCCGTGCGGATCGAGGAAGACGGCCGTATCGCGACTGGCATGTCCGCCGATACCGATACGATCACCGCTTCGGTCAAGGCCTATGTGAACGGGCTGAACCGCCTGATCGAGCGGCGCAAAAAAACTGCACCCGGTGTCGATCACCGCGATGTCAGCTATAAAATGTCTGCCGAAGGCTAACGCGCGGCGAGGCTCTAGCGATCACGATGACGAAAAGGGCGCGGATCGCGCCCTTTTTCATGCGTTTTCCCTTCGCGATCAGCGCAGCTACGCCTATATCTTTGGCATGAGCATGATGACACGACGCACCGCCGCCGCCCTTGGCCTTGCCCTCGCCCTGTCTATGGGCAGCGTTTTCGCGGCAAAGGCTCAAGATGAAAGTCCCACCGCCGCTGCGATCGCCCTGTGGCAAGAGGACCGCACCCAGATCTTCGATGCCGCCGGCCTCGAAATGGCGGAACTGGCCTATATCGCACGACTTTTGGTGATTTTTGCGGATAGCCCCGCGCAGCCGCAATTCCAGCGCCAGTTGGAACTGCTGGCCGAGGACCCCGAGGCGCTGGCCCTGCGCGATGTCATGGTCATCACCGATACAACCCCTGCCGAGGCCAATGCCATCCGCCGCCAATTGCGCCCGCGCGGCTTCAGTCTGGTGCTGGTGGAAAAGGATGGGCGGGTCGAGCTGCGCAAACCCGATAGCTGGAGCCTGCGCGAGATCATAAGGTCCATCGACCGGATGCCGCTGCGTGTGCAAGAGATCAACAACGCGCTGGGTCGCGGATAGGCGCAGATCATAAAAAAGGCCACCCTTTCGGGCGGCCTTTCATCTGTCTAAGCGCGAAAGCTTAGCGGTAGCAGTTCGGCGCACCCGGTGCGACCGAGCAGCTGACGGCGCCAACAGCGCCACCGATCAGCACGCCGTTCATGACGCTTTCGCCGGTCACAGCAGCCGCTGCGCCACCGATCAGCGCGCCAGTTGCGCCACGCTCGATATCGGTGTCGCCGCAAGCAGCAAGGGTTACGGCAATCGCGGCGGCGCCGACGAATTTCACGATGTTTTTCATATCTGTCTCTCCTGCCCCGTTGGGGGATCGGTTAATGTCCTGTTGTTGCGGTTATTCTATCAAAGGCGCAACGCCTCGCAAGGCAGACATGTTCCATCAAAGCCCCGTGAACGGAATATCGCCGATCACGCAACGTTAATCAATCAGGCCTGGAAAGTTCGCGCGCAGCTTGTTTGCATCAACGCGCAGCAGGGCCTCGTAACTTTCGGGGTCAAAGGCTTCGGGTTCGGCCGGGACGACCTCGCGGCCCAGTACCCATGACAGGCGGCCTGCATCCAGATTGCCGCGCTCGAACGGCTCTTCGCCAAAGTTTTCCCACAGGGCCAGCAGAAAGCCGCGATCAGCCTCGCGGTCGGCAGGGCGACGGTCGGAAAAGCGCTCGCGCGCGGTCAGTTTGGTGGCACCGTCCTTGTGGGCGCGGCGGATGACGAATTGGAAATCCGTCCCTTGCAGCCGCCCCGGAAAGCCGCGGTGTTTAATCATATCAGAACAATCCCCATTGGCAGGCACCATCGGCGACTGCGAAACCTTCGAAAAACTGCGGCACATCGGGCGTTGCCTCGCCAAATGGCACCTCGGCGCCAGAGACAGACACGACGACCTGCGCGGGCGTCACATCATTTGCCGACAGCGCCGGCAGCGCCAGATAGGTGCAAAGCCAGGTCGCATCGGCGGTCCAGCTATCGGGCACCTCGGCCACACCTGCCAGCACAGGCGCGACAAAGCGGAACCGCGCCGCATCCTCGTCAAAGCGCACATCATAGAGTTGCACCTCGACCCCGGATGGCGCGATGACCTGCTGCGCCGATGCGCCGCTTGCCATACCTATCGCCAAAGCCAAAGCAATCCGTCGCATCATCACCCTACCCCGATGAAACCACCATAGCGTAGCCGCCCGCCAACCGCTAGGAATGAGGGCGAATCAGCCCTTTCCCCCGAGATATCCATGCCTCAGCTTCCTATTCCCGTCCAGACGATCGGGCTTTTGCTGCTGTCGAACATCTTTATGACCTTTGCGTGGTATGGCCACCTAAAGTTCAAATCCGCACCGCTGCTGGCTGTGATCGCGATCAGCTGGGGCCTCGCGCTGTTCGAATACATGCTGCAGGTGCCCGCGAACCGCATCGGCCACGGCTATTTCAACGCGGCGCAGCTGAAAACGATCCAAGAGGTGCTGACCCTTGGTATCTTTATCCTGTTTTCGATTTTCTATCTGGGCGAGCCGCTGCGCTGGAACCAACTGGTCGGCTTTGGCCTGATCCTGGTCGGCGCGTGGTTTGTCTTTCAGACATTTCCCGGCCAGCAGGGGTGAAAATGGCCAGCCGATAGGGCTGGCCATTGCATTTTAGCTTTCGGCGTATTCCGCCATCAGCTCGTCGGAGACTTCCATATTGGTGGTGACGTTTTGTACGTCATCATCATCCTCAAGCAGTTCGACCAGACGCATGACTTTTTGCAGCGTCTCAAGATCAGTGACGGGCGCGGTGGTTTGCGGCTGCCAGACAAATTTCGCCGTTTCCGACTCGCCCAGCGCAGCTTCGAGCGCGGTGGACACTTCGTTCAGCGCAGTATCGCCGCAATAGATCCAATGACCCTCGTCGTCCGACTCGACATCATCAGCCCCAGCCTCCAGCGCGGCCATCATGACGGTATCGGCGTCGCCTGCCTCGGCCTTATAGGCGATCTCGCCCTTGCGATCGAACATGAAGGCGACCGAATTGCTTTCGCCAAGGTTGCCGCCGGTCTTGGTAAAGAACGAGCGCACATTCGATGCGGTGCGGTTGCGGTTGTCGGTCAGCGCCTCGACAATCACGGCAACGCCGTTGGGGCCATAGCCCTCATAGCGGATCGCGTCATAGGTTTCCGCATCGCCGCCTTGCGATTTTTTAATCGCGCGGTCGATCACGTCCTTGGGCACCGAATTCGACTTGGCTTCCTTGACCGCCAGACGCAGGCGCGGGTTTTTATCGGGATCGGGGTCGCCCATCTTGGCGGCGACGGTGATTTCCTTGGCAAGCTTCGAGAACAGTTTCGAGCGGATCCCGTCCTGCTTGCCCTTGCGGTGCTGAATGTTAGCCCATTTGGAATGGCCGGCCATGGTTCTGCATATCCTTAGTGGAATAGATCGGCGTTTCTATATGTCAGCGGGCGCTTGTCCGACAACCCCAGCGCCTGCAAAAAGGGGTTAAAGCGGCCCGCTTTGCTGCAAACGGCCGCCTTGGCGCACCATTTCGACGCGGGTGGCGCGGCCGGTGCGGTCATCGGTTTCGACGTAAAGGCCCGACAGGGTCGCTTCTTCTTCGGCGGGGGTAAAGCGGTCACGGGGCATGCCGGTGATGAAACGGCGCAAAGGCTCGGCCTTGTCCATGCCGATGACCGAATTGTAATCGCCGCACATACCGGCATCGGTCATATAGGCGGTGCCGCCCGGCAGGATCTGCGCATCGCCCGTTGTGACATGGGTATGCGTGCCCACCACGACCGAGGCGCGGCCATCGCAGTAATGCCCAAGGCCCATCTTTTCGCTGGTCGCCTCGCAATGGACATCGATCAGGCTGGCCTGCACCAGACCGCCCAGCGGATGCGTTTTCAGCACGGTTTCCAGCGCCGAGAACGGATCATCAAAGGGCCGCTTCATAAAGACCTGCCCCAGCACTTGGGCCACCAGCACCTTGCGGCCGCCGCGCGCCTCGAACACGCGCGCGCCTTTGCCCGGCGCGACTTTGGAAAAGTTCAGCGGGCGGATGACGCGGGGCTCGGTCTCGATATATTGCAGCATATCCTTTTGGTCGAAGGCATGATCGCCCAGCGTGACCACATCGGCGCCGGCCTCAAGAAAGGTTTTGCAATGCGCGCCCGTCAGGCCCATGCCGCCCGAGGCATTCTCGCCATTGACGACGACAAAATCCAGCCGCCACGCCTCGCGCAGGCGCGGCAGGTTTTCGGTTACGGCCCGGCGCCCGGCGCGGCCAACAACATCACCAAGGAACAATATTTTCATGGCCGCCGCGTAAACCTGCTGCGCGGGCGCTGCAAGAGTTATCGTCTAAAGTCGATGATCTGCTGATCGGTGACCATCAGATCAAGGGGCTGGTCATAGGGATCAGTCGGCAGATCGTCATCCATCTGCGCCTGATAGGCAAAGCCGATGGCCACGACGGGTCCCGTCTCGCGCAGGGCCTGCAAGGTGCGGTCGTAATAACCGCCGCCATAGCCCAGACGGCGACCATCGCGCGCAAAGGCCAGCATCGGCAGCACCACGACATCCGGTCGCAGGAAATCGCCATGGGCAGGCTCTAATGTATTCAGCGCCCCGTCGGCCAGCGCATCGCCGGGCGTATAGGCGCGAAAGCGCAGCGGCGTTGCGGGCGCGTCGATCACCGGCAGACAGATGCGACTGCCCTGCCCTGCGGCGATACGCAGCGCGGGCATCGGGTCGATTTCCGTGCGAATGGCGACATAGCCCGAGATCACCTGCCCCGCATATTCGCCCAGCACCTGCGCCAGACGCGCGCTTGCGCGGTCGTCCGCAGCCGCATGGGCCAGTGCGCGGCGCGCGGCCGCGCGGGCGCGGCACGCGATCTTTTCATCGTCAATCGTCATAGCAGGATCACCGTCGCAAGGCCGAGGAAGGCAAAGAAGCCCACCATATCCGTGGTCGTTGTCACAAACGTGCCCGAGGCCAGCGCCGGGTCCAGCTTTAGCTTATCCAGCACGACCGGCACCAGCACGCCTGCCAGCGCCGCAACCACAAGGTTGATCAGCATCGCCAGTGCCAGCGTCAGGCCCAGCAGCGCACTGCCATAGCCGAATGTGCCGACCGCGCCCATAACGACCGCAAAGACCAAGCCATTGAGCAGCCCCACAAACATTTCACGCCGGATCACCCGCCATGCGTTGGACGCCGTCAGGTCATTCGTCGCAATCGCGCGCACCGCAACCGTCAGCGACTGCGTCCCCGCCGATCCCCCCATAGAGGCGACGACCGGCATCAACGCCGCTAGCGCCACATAGGCCGCAATGGTCTGGTCGAACAGCCCGACAATCAGCGCGGCGATATTCACCGTGATCAGGTTCACGAACAGCCAGGGGAAACGCTGTTTCACCGTTTCGAACACGCTGTCGCTGATGGTGGCGTTTTCGCCGACACCGGCCAGACGCAGCATGTCTTCGGTATGCTCCTCGTCCAGCACGATCATCGCATCGTCGATGGTGATCACGCCGACCAGCCGGTCATCGCTGTCCACCACGGGGGATGAGATCAGGTGATATTGGTTAAAGGCGCGGGCGACATCGCCTTCGTCATCATTGACGTTAAAGGTGATGAACGTCTCTTCCAGAATGTCCTTTAGCGGCGTTGCGCGCGCCGAGGACAGAATCCGGCCCAGCGTTGCCTGCCCAATGGGGCGCATACGCGGATCGACCAGCACAAGGTGATAGAACTGATCGGGCAGCGCGATATCCGAGCGCAGAAAGTCTATCGCCTCGCCCACAGTCCAATGCTCGGGCGCTTTTGCGACCTCGACCTGCATCAGGCGACCGGCGGATTCCTCGGGGTAGGCCAGTGCCTTTTCAACCGCCACCCGGTCAGAGGCGTCCAGCGCATCCAGCACCGCCTCTTGTTGCGGCGCATCCAGATATTCGACAAGGTCAACGACGTCATCGGATTCCAGATCACGCACAGCCTCGGCCAACTGATCGGGGTTCAGTTGCGCGATCACCTCGTCGCGCAGGTTTTCGTCAAGCTCCGAGAGGATCTCGCCGTCCACGCCGTTCGGCCACAGTTGCAGCAGCGCGCGGCGGTCGCGGGTGTTCAACTGCTCGATCAGGTCGGCGATATCGGCGGCGTGCAGCGGCTCCAGCGCCGCATCAATGGCCGGGGCATCATCGGCCTCGATCGCGTCCAACACCTCGTCGAACAGGCGTGTCGACAGGCCATAGCTTTCTTCGGCGTCGATGATCTTTTCGTCGTGCTGATCCATAAGCGCCTCCGTCTGCCTTTTCCACTAGCATAGACCACCGCTGCCCCGCGGCAAGGGCGGCCCAGCACTACAGCGGCGATTTACGCCGCGCGCAAAGGCACATAAACTGGCGATATGACAAAACAATTGCTTCTGGGTCAGGTGCTGTCATTTGACGGTAACCCGTTTGAAACCGAATGGACGGCCGTGGCGCACCATCGCCGCCGCGGCGCTGTGCTGCTGGAGGGCGGCGTGATCGCTGCCGTGGATGAGGCGGATAGCCTCCGCGCCCGCCACCCTGATGCGGAGGTCACCGATTATGGCGACGCGCTGATCTCGGCCGGGTTCATCGACACCCATATGCATTACCCGCAGACCGGCATTATCGCCAGCTGGGGCAAACGGCTGATCGACTGGCTGAACACCTATACCTTCCCCGAGGAGGCACGCTTTGCCGACCCCGCCTATGCCTGTGCGATGGCAAACCGCACGCTGGATCTGGCGCTGGCGCATGGCACGACGACGCTGACAAGTTTCGGCACGATCCACCCCGGCAGCGTCGATGCCTTTTTTGAGGCCGCCGCCCAGCGCGGGATGCGGGTCGTTGCGGGCAAGACCTGTATGGACCGGCCCGAGACCACGCCTGATTTCCTGCGCGACACGGCGCAATCCGCCTATGACGACAGCAAGGCGCTGCTGGACAAATGGCACGGGGTGGGCCGCGCGCTTTATGCGATCACGCCGCGCTTTTCCCCCACCTCGACCGAGGCACAGCTGCGCGCCCTTGGCGATCTGTGGCGCGAACGCCCCGAGGCGCTGATGCAGACCCATCTGTCCGAACAGGTCGACGAGGTGGAATGGGTCAAGGGTCTCTACCCGCAATCGCGTGATTATCTGGATACTTACGAGGCCTTTGGTCTGCTGGGCGAAGGCGCGATCTATGGCCATGCGATTCACCTGACGGGGCGCGAGATTGCGCGGCTGCGTGATGCTGGCGCATCGCTGGCGCATTGCCCGACCTCGAACACGGTGCTGGGGTCTGGGCTGTTCGATTTGCCGGGGCTCGCGGGCAAGATCCGCGTCGGCATTGCGACGGATACGGCGGGCGGCAACAGTTTTTCCATGCTGCGCGTCATGGCCGCAACCTATGAGATCGCGCAACTGCGCGGCACAGCTATTCACCCTGCGCAACTCATGTGGCTCGCCACCGAAGGCGGCGCCCGCGCCCTGCGGCAAGAGGGGCGGATCGGTCACCTAGGCGTGGGGGCCGAGGCGGATCTGGTGATCCTCGACCTCGCCTCGACCCCCGCCATCGCCCAGCGCAGCGCGCGCGCCGCAGATTTCTGGGAGGCGCTATTCCCGACACTGCTGATGGGCGATGACCGCGCGGTGCGGGATGTGTGGGTGAACGGGGCGCGGATGGCCGCGCGGGCAGGATAGGTTCCGGCAAGCTCTGCGTCGGTCAGCGGCCGTTCGGCTTGATCAAGCGCAAGCGATATTTCAGTGCATAGCCCGCATCTTGGATCATGTGCCTGTGCACTCAACGCTACTCCGGCGCAGGGCCGCGTTCGATAAAGGTCGACAGCGTGATATAGCTGCGGACGGATCGCACGCCCTCGAGGCTTTGGATTTCCATCAGGAAGCTTTCCAGCCCTTCGGTATCGACGGCGCGGACTTTGATCAGGACACAGCCGTCGCCCGCGACGGTGTGCAGCTCCTCGACCTCGGGGCGGTCGGTGAATTTCAGCAGCTTGCGCGTGGCGCTATAGCTGCTGGTATCGACCACCAGAAAGGTCAACAGCGTCCGGCCCAGCTTGCAGCCATCCAGTACCGCCACCGTCGATTTGATGACGCCGTCACGTTTGAGGCGCTTCACCCGGTCATGCACCGCAGGCGCCGACAGATTCACCACCCGGCTGAGTTCGGCATAAGAGGATGAGGCATCCACCGCCAAAGCGCCTAATATTTTTCGGTCAATCGCATCAAGATCGGCCGGGCGATGACGGATCTGCCGAATACTGTCTGTTTCTTGATGATCCACGCTCATCACGCTTTCCATTCCTAACATGATCTCTCATATCGAGGATAACGCCGAATGATATTCGGCTGCAATCTATACTTATTCGGAGAGATTTCATGCCAGTTGCGCTATTCGCGCTGGCGATTGGCGCATTCGGCATTGGTCTGACCGAATTCGTCGTCGCCGGCATCCTGCCCCAGATCGCTGCAGATTTCGGCGTCGATATTCCCCAAGCCGGTCTGATGGCGACCACCTATGCGCTGGGGGTCTTTGTCGGCGCGCCGATCCTGACCGTGCTGGGCGCGCGGGTGCCGCGCAAGGCGCTGCTGATCGGCCTCGCGCTGATCTTCACGCTGGGCAATATCGTGACCGCGCTGGCGCCAACGCTGCCCATGGCGCTGGCGGGGCGCATCCTGACCGCGTTCAACCACGGCACGTTCTTTGGCGTCGGCTCGATCATCGCGGCGTCGCTGGTGGCGCGGGACAAACAGGCCAGCGCGATTGCATTCATGTTTTCGGGGCTGACCTTGGCCAATCTGGTGGGCGTCCCGGCGGGCACATGGCTGGCCCAAGCCTTTGATTGGCGGTTGGTATTTTGGCTGTCGGCGGCGATTGGCGTCGTGACCATGACCAGCATCGCGCTGTGGGTGCCGCGCATTGCGGGCGGCAAGGCGATCGCGCTGCGGTCCGAGCTGCGCGCCTTTATCGACCCGCAAGTGCTGCTGGCGATGGGGATCACGGTCTTTGGCCCCGCGGCCTTCTTCACCTCGATCACTTATATCGCGCCGATGATGATCCATGAGGCGGGCTTTTCCGATGCGGGCGTGACGCGGATCATGGTGCTGTTCGGGCTGGGTCTGGCGGTTGGCAACTGGCTGGGCGGGCGGTTCGCGGACCGGTCGCTGTTTGGCACGCTGTTCGTGACGCTGGCCGCGCAGGCGCTGGTGCTGCTGGTGTTCTGGCTGAATGTCGGCAGCGGCGTCATTGCATCGGCCTCGGTCTTTTTCATGGCCGCCTTTGGCTTTGCCACGGTTGCACCGATCCAAAAGCTGGTGATGGATCGCGCCAGTGCTGCGGGCGCACCGACGATGGCCGCATCGGTGAATATCGGCATGTTCAATCTGGGCAATGCGATGGGCGCATGGGTCGGCGGCGCGACCATCGCGGCGGGCTTTGGCTTTGCCGCGCCCAACTGGGCGGGGGCGATCCTGTCACTGATCGCGCTGGGGCTGGCGTTTATCGCCTGGGCCAGCAGCGCAACAGGGCGGATGGCGCAGCAGGTGCGTTAAGCTTGCGCAGGGCGTTGCTTTCTTCGACAGTGGTCGCTGAACGCATCCCTGCCGAGAGACATAATGGACTGGATCGCCCGCCGCAGTGGCTTTGGAAAACGCGAAGGCGATTATCGGACGGATGGCGATATCGACTATGGTCGGATCGTCCATTCCGCCGCCTTTCGGCGGCTGCAGGGCAAGACACAAATCCTGTCGCTGGGCGATAGCGATTTTTACCGCACCCGCCTGACCCATTCGCTGGAGGTGGCGCAAATCGCCACTGGTCTGATGCGCACCTTGAATGCGCACGATCCTGACCATCCCGCCGTGCCGCATCTGCCCGATCAGAGCATGATCATGGCGATCAGCAGCGCCCATGATCTGGGGCATCCGCCCTTTGGTCACGGCGGCGAGGTTGCGCTGAACTATGCGATGCGGGACGCAGGCGGGTTCGAGGGCAACGGCCAGACCCTGCGCATCCTGACGCGGCTCGAGAGTTTCTCGCAATCCCACGGCGCGGATCTGACGCGCCGCACGCTACTGGGCGTGTTGAAATACCCTGCCGCCCTGCCGGTGCTGCAAAACCCCCTTTTGGTGCCCGCGCTGAAAAGCGGGCCGACCCTCTTCAAGACGCTGGATATCGCGGCCTGCAAACCGCCCAAGGGCTATTTCGCCGCCGAGCAAGAGGCCGTCGACTGGGTCCTTGCGCCGCTGTCGGACAGCGATCGCGCGACCTTTGGCGACTGGGTGCCAAAGCCGGGCGGCCACGGCAAAACGCTGCATAAATCCCTTGATTGCAGTATCATGGATCTGGCGGATGATATTGCCTATGGCATCCATGATTTCGAAGATGCCATCGCCCTGCACCTTGTGACGCCCGAGTTGCTACGCAGCGCGATCCGGGCAGAGCTATGGCAGGATTTCATGGCGGGCCGGCGCGATGCGGATAAAAAAGAGAAAAGCAACGATCCCTATGGCGATCTGATCGCACAGCTTTTTGGCGCGGGAAACACGCGCAAAAAGATCATCGGCGCCCTTGTCGGCTATCTGGTGCGGCCCATCGCCTTTGTCGAAAAGGCGGCGTTTACCGCGCCGCTGCTGCGCTGGAATGTCGGCCTGCCGGATGCGCAGAGCAAACTCCTGGCGGCGCTAAAGGATTTTGTTTTCCAGCAGGTGATCGACAGCCCGAATGTCCAGCACCTTGAATTCAAAGGCCAGCAGATGGTCGTCACCGTATGCGAGGCGCTGCAATCTGACCCCAAGCGCCTGCTGCCACCTGACGCCTATGCCCGCTATCGCGCCGCAGCTGATGATCCGCGCGTGATTTGCGACCACGTGGCCGCAATGACCGATCTGCATCTGATGAAAACCTATGAGCGACTGTTCTCGCCGCGCATGGGGTCGGTGTTCGACAGGCTATAAAGTCTGCGAAAGGATCGCCAAAGCCTCGGCATGAACCTCTGCATTCGCGGCGGCCAGTACACGGCCACCGTTCCAAGCGGGACCGCCTTGCCAATCGGTGACAATGCCGCCCGCCCCCTCGATCACCGCAATGGGTCCTTGGACATCATAAGATTGCAGACCCGCCTCGATCACCAGATCGATCTGACCCGCCGCCAGCATGGCATAGGCATAGCAATCCATGCCGTAACGGGTCAGACGCGCCTGCGCGGCGACGGTGTGAAAGGCGGCGGCCTCGGTGGGGGTGCCAACCTCGGGGTAGGTCGTCATGACGATGGCATCAGACAGGGCGCGGGCGGCTCGGGTCTGCAGCGCGCTGGTGCCTTGCGGGCCGACGCATTCAGCGCGGCCAAAGCCGCCTGCGAAACGCTCGCCAATATAGGGTTGGTCAATCAGGCCGAACAGCGGGCCTTGGTCATCGGATACTGCGACCAACACACCCCAGGTCGGCGCACCGGCGATATAGGCACGGGTGCCGTCGATGGGGTCCAACACCCAAGTCAGCCCGCTATTGCCCGGCTGATGGCCGAATTCTTCGCCCAAGATCGCGTCATCCGGACGCTCGCGCGCCAAGATCGCGCGCATGGCCATTTCGCTTTCACGGTCGGCGATGGTGACCGGATCAAAGGCGACACCCTTTGCCGGGCCTTTGTTATCCGCCGCAATCCCGCGCCGGAAATGTTGCAATGTCACAGGCCGGGCGGCATCGGCCAGCAGATGCGCAACACGGCGCAGATCAGCGGCAAGCGCAGGCGATACTCTGGTCATCGGACGGCCCCTTATATGGTGGCCCACCCGTAACCCAAGCCTGCGGTTGCGATCAAGCCGCGTCGGACAAAACCCGCGCCAATTCAAAGATGTGGCGGCGCTGATCTTCGGGGATGGCGTAATACGAGCGCAGCAGCTCCATCGCCTCGCGGCCCCATAGCTCTTCGTTCAGAGTGCTATCCTCGGTCGCGGCGGCGTTCATGCCCTCGTAGAAATAAGAGATCGATGTGCCCAGCGCATGGGCGATCTCCCACAGCCGTGAGGCGCTGACGCGATTGGCGCCGGTTTCATACTTTTGGATCTGCTGGAATTTGATCCCAACATGTTCGGCCAGCTGCTGCTGGGTCATCCCGATCAGCCACCGCCGTTGCCGGATGCGTTTCCCAACATAGACATCAACCGTATGCGCCATCTGCATCCCCTGTCACCCATGCAACCGCCGCGTGTCCACCCTGTCCAGCGTCGGATCAAAGGGCAGGTCTTGCGACCGATCTCTGGTGCTATTTGACACTTGGTCAGGGGGGCCGTCACCCTATCCTTTTGTATAGGCTGAACTGTATTTTTAGAGGATTTTGCGCAAAAATCGCCCATGTTTTAGGCGATTTAGCGCATATTTCTTAGCGAGCTAAGGGCTTTGCGCGGGAATCACATCGCGCGATAGGCACGGCGGATCAGATCGACCATGGCCATAACACTGGCACTTTCGCCATGCACGGCATGGTAGAGATTGATGTTGAACGCACGCAGATCAGGCAGTCCACCGTCATGGGGGATCCGCTCAAGATGGGGCGGCTCGGCCCCGGCGATATAGGTGTGGATCGCCAGATCGGCACTGACCGTCGCCTCGATCGTGCGGGTGGATTCGCTGTTCACAACCATCTGCCAATCGATGCCCGCCTCATCCAGCCGCCGCTGCACGAACGAGCGAAAGATACAGGCGCGCTCGAACGCCAGCGGCAGCGGACGCTTGCGCCAAGCGGCACCGCCCGGCGCGCCGACCCAGATCAACTCGCGCTGCGCCAGCGTCTCGCCGCCCTCGCCCAGCTCGTCCTCGGTGGTCAGCATCACGTCGATCTCGCCGCGGCGGAATTGCTCTTTCAGCATCAGGGTGAACGAGGAAATCAGATGCACCTGCACCAGTGGGAAATCGCGGGCGAATTGCTGCAAGATGCGGGGAATGACCGGATAGATCACATCCTGCGGTACGCCGAGGGTCACCTCACCCTCATAGCCGCGCGCGTTCAGACGGGCGTAGACCTCGTCGTTCAGCACCATCATCCGGCGCGCATAGGACAAAAGCTGATCCCCCGCCCCCGTCAGCGCAAGGCCGCGCCCCGCCCGTTCAAACAAAGCAACGCCGATGCTTTCTTCCAGCCGTTTCAACTGCATCGAGACCGCGGATTGCGTCAGATTGAGCAGCCCCGCCGCCCGCGTCACACCGCCATTTTCCGCCACGGCAACAAAGGACCGCAGGGCCGTCAGATCAAGGGTGCGCGACACATCAAGATTCCTGATTTAATACCTGACAAACATTCATTTTATTTATGCAAATTACCGCGTTAGAGCAAGCCTGCGGAATACGCCGCAGATGTTATTCACAAAGGAAAAGACCATGTCCCGCCTTGTTGCACTCACCAGCCCCGTCACCGCCCGCGTCAGCTTGATTGCACGCTTGGCGTTTGCGCTGCGTGTCCGCCAAGAGCGCCGCCATCTTGTCCAGTTGGATGACCATCTGCTGAAGGATCTGGGCCTGTCGCGTGACGAAGTGCAGGCCGAGGCAGGTCGCAAGTTGTGGGACACGCCTAAACGCTGAGGCGCGAATCGTTCGCAACTGCGAAACCCAGATGTGAAACAGCCGTGCCGCCCCAAAAGGGCGGCATTTTTGCACGAACACCCGGAATTCATGGTTAATTGTGAAAAATCTGGGGGGTTAGACCTGTTATTCTTGAAATAGGGCCGCGCATCCACGATATTCAGTCCTGACGGCGCGAGCTCCTGCACAGGACCCGCGCCAATCATGTTGACTGTATTCGCTGGAGGACTCTATGGCGCAATTTGACACGATCCGCAGTTCGGCCGGGGTTCGCGCCGGTGCGATCGACCAGGGCCTGAAAGCCCATATGAACAAAGTTTACGGCACCATGTCGATTGGCATGGTCATCACCGCACTGGCCGCTTGGGCTGTGTCGGGCCTTGCCGTGACCACCGACCCCAATGCTGCTGCCGCGCAAATGGGCAGCCGCTATCTGACTGATTTTGGTTACGCGCTGTATGCCTCGCCCCTGAAATGGGTGATCATGCTGCTGCCGATCGGCATGGTTTTCGCCTTTGGCGCGCTGATCAACCGCGTCTCGGCGGCTGGTGCGCAGCTGTTCTTCTATGTCTATGCCGCCGCCATGGGCCTGTCGCTCAGCTCGATCTTTCTGATCTACACGGGCACCTCGATCGTTCAGGTCTTTTTGATCACCGCAATCGCTTTTGCGGCGCTGTCGCTGTATGGCTACACGACCAAGCGTGACATCTCGGGTTGGGGCACGTTCCTGATCATGGGTCTGGTCGGCCTGCTGGTCGCAATGATCGTGAACATCTTTATCGGCTCGGGCCCGCTGGCAATGGCGATCTCGGTTCTGGGTGTGCTGCTGTTCGCTGGCTTGACCGCCTATGACACGCAAAACATCAAGAATACCTACATTCAGCACGCCGTCACCGGCGACAGCGAATGGCTGGGTAAGGCTGCGATCATGGGCGCGCTGAGCCTGTATCTGGACTTCATCAACATGTTCGTCATGTTGCTGCAACTGTTCGGCAACCGTCAGGAATAATCCTGACGGCCACCAAGACAAAAGGCCGGGCCATCGCCCGGCCTTTTTCGTTTTACCGCAGGCCTGTTACCGCAGGCTTGCGGCGTAACCCGCCAGATAGTCGGCGAGCTGCTTGCGCACGGCGTCGTCGGTCAGGTTCAGATCCGCATCGAACACATTGCCCGCGCGCGACACCATCAGACGCGCGTCATGCCATGGCCGCATCCCCAGCGACCGCATCACCGGCGCCCAATGCGCCTGTGCCAGCACCGTGCCAAAGCCGCCGGGCGAGGCGCCGATCACCGCCACAGGTTTCCCCTTGAACGCGGCCAGTCCCTTGCCCCGCGACATCCAATCCAAGGTGTTTTTCAGCACGCCGGGAATGCTGCCATTGTATTCGGGACTGACCAGCAGCAGGCCATCGGCTGCCGCCAATTGCCCCTGCAGTGCCACGACCTGCGCGGGCAGCCCCTCGGCCTCTTCCAGATCCCCGTCGTAAAGGGGCACGCCATGCATATCGCCGATGTCCAGCGTGGTGCCCTCGGGCGTCTCGGCGAGAGCCGCGCGCAGCAGCGCGGCATTGAATGACGCCGCCCGCAGGCTGCCTGCAATGGCCAGAATGCGTGTCATGGTGGTTCCTCTCGTCCTTTGGTCAAGTTGCGCCTAAGATGGCGAAAACCCCAATGCGCGTGAAGGAGATTTGCAATGCATGGCGAATATAAAGTTCCAGGTGGAAAGCTGGTCATTGCCGATGTTGAACAGGTGGACGGCAAACTGGCCGATGTGCGCATTTCGGGCGACTTCTTTCTAGAGCCGGCAGAGGCGTTGGACGATATCCTTGCCGCGCTGAACGGCCTGCCCGCGGATCTCTCGCCGGCCGAGACCACCGCCGCCATTACCGCGGGCCTGCGCCCCGGCACGCAACTCGTGGGATTTACCGCCGCCGACATCACCACCGCCGTGCGCCGCGCCCTGGGCCTGAGCAAAACCTGGCGCGATTTTGACTGGCAGATCATCGATGGCGCCCCCGAAAGCCCCGCCATGCATCTGGCGCTGGACGAGGTGCTGGCGCGCGAAGTTGCCGCCGGGCGCCGCGCACCGACGCTGCGATTCTGGCAATGGGATCGCCCCGCCATCATCATCGGCAATTTCCAATCGCTCTCGAACGAGGTTGATCTGGAGGCCGCCCAATCCCATGGCATCCAAACCGTCCGCCGCGTCACCGGCGGCGGCGCGATGTTCGTCGAGCCGGGGTCCGCCATCACCTATTCGCTTTACGCGCCCGAATCTTTGGTCGCCGATATGGATTTCGCCGCCTCTTACGCCTTCCTTGATATGTGGGTCATCAAGGCCCTGAACGAATTGGGCGTGGATGCGGTCTATAAACCGCTGAATGATATCGCCAGTTCAAAGGGCAAAATCGGCGGTGCGGCGCAAAAGCGGTTTGCGGGCGGCGTCGTGCTGCACCATGCCACCATGTCCTATGATGTTGATGTGAATAAGATGTTCCAGGTCTTGCGCATCGGCCGCGAAAAGCTGTCGGACAAGGGAATCACCAGCGCGCAAAAGCGCGTCGATCCCGTGCGCAGCCAGACGGGCCTGCCGCGCGATGAAGTGATCACACGGATGAAGGCGACCTTTACCGACCTGAACGGAGGCAGCACCGGCGCGATCACAGCAGATGAACGCCGCGCCGCCGAGGCGCTGGCCAGCAGCAAATTCGAAGATCCGCAGTGGCTGCGACATGTTCCCTGATCGGCCCCGTCACCGCGGATAATGCCAGCTAAAACAGCGACATCTGCGCGCATCTGCATTTTTGCGCGCAGACCCGCTTGACGGCCCGCCCGCGCCGGACAATAAGGGCGCACCAAAACCGGCGGTCGTGATTGCAGGTTTTGTGACAGGTGCGGGCGTGGCGAAATTGGCAGACGCAGCAGATTTAGGTTCTGCCGCCGAGAGGCGTGGGGGTTCAAGTCCCTCCGCCCGCACCATTTTAACGCTTTTGGCGGCATGTTTTCATTTCGCACTATTTTTGCGCAAATATGCCTAAAAATTAGTCACGCCCCTCTGAAACACGCGCCTTTTAACGCCCAAAATGCTGCCACCAATTGAGGCGGCTCTGCCCTTGTGGTTTTCGATGAGAAGCAAGTCCAGACGGGAGCCGACCATGAAAAAGATCGAGGCGATCATCAAGCCATTCAAGCTCGATGAGGTTAAGGAAGCGCTTCAAGACATCGGGGTCCAAGGGCTTTCTGTCGCTGAAGTCAAAGGGTTCGGCCGCCAAAAAGGGCATACCGAGCTTTACCGTGGGGCCGAATATGTCGTCGACTTCCTGCCCAAGGTAAAGATCGAAGTGGTACTGCCCGACGAGCAGGTCGAAGCCGCCATCGGCGCGATCATCACCGCTGCAAAAACGGACAAAATCGGCGACGGTAAAATTTTCGTCTCGCCCGTCGAACAGGCCATTCGCATCCGCACTGGCGAATCCGGCGACGACGCGCTCTAACTATCGGCATTGCCGAGGCACGCAATAAGCCTCGGGATATATCTTCCGAAAGGATATCGAAGATGACCACTTACAAGCTTCTGGAACTGATCAAGGAAGAGGATGCCGCCTATGTCGACATTCGCTTTACTGATCCCAAAGGCAAATTGCAGCACGTAACCGTCGTTGCCGATCTGGTCGACGAAGACTTCATCGAAGAAGGCTTCATGTTCGACGGCTCGTCCATCGCTGGCTGGAAGTCGATTGACCAGTCCGACATGAAGCTGATGGCCGACAGCGACAGCGCCTATGTCGACCCCTTCTATGCGGAAAAGACGATTGCAGTGCACTGCAACGTGGTCGAGCCCGACACCGGCGAAGCCTATGCGCGCGACCCCCGTTCGATCGCTTTGAAGGCCGAGGCCTACCTGAAGTCTTCGGGTATCGGCGATGCTTTCTACTGCGGTCCGGAAGCTGAATTCTTCCTGTTCGACGACGTCCGCTATTCGGTTTCGATGAACAAAGTTTCGTTCGAAGTTGATGGCGTTGATGCCGCGTGGAACAGCGACACGAAATACGAAGCTGGCAACATGGGCCACCGCCCGGGCGTCAAGGGCGGCTATTTCCCCGTGAACCCGATCGACGATGCGCAAGATCTGCGCAGCGAAATGCTGTCGACCATGAAGCGCATCGGCATCAAAGTCGACAAGCACCACCACGAAGTGGCCTCGTCGCAGCACGAGCTGGGCATGATTTTCGGCGGCCTGACCGAGCAAGCCGACAACATCCAGAAATACAAATACATCATTCACAACGTTGCCCATGCCTATGGCAAATCGGCAACCTTTATGCCCAAGCCGATCGCTGGCGATAACGGTTCGGGCATGCATGTGAACATGTCGATCTGGAAAGACGGCAAGCCGCTGTTCGCGGGCGACAAATACGCCGACCTCAGCCAAGAGGCGCTGTATTTCATCGGTGGTATCCTGAAGCACGCGAAAGCGCTGAACGCGATCACCAACCCCTCGACCAACTCGTACAAGCGCCTGATCCCGGGTTTTGAAGCCCCCGTTCTGCGCGCCTATTCGGCCCGTAACCGCTCGGGTTGCGTCCGTATTCCGTGGTCGGAGTCGCCCAAAGCCAAGCGCGTCGAAGCCCGCTTCCCCGATCCGTCGGCGAACCCCTATCTGGCTTTCGCAGCTCTGCTGATGGCTGGCCTTGACGGCATCAAGAACAAGATCGACCCGGGCGCAGCTTCGGACAAGGATCTGTACGATCTGCCGCCCGAAGAGCTGGCCGAAATCCCGACCGTTTGCGGCAGCTTGCGCGAGGCGCTGACCGAGCTGGCAGCCGACATGGACTTCCTGACCGCTGGTGACGTGTTCACCAAAGATCAGCTGGAAGCCTATATCGAACTGAAGTGGCAAGAAGTGTACGCTTACGAGCACACCCCCCACCCGGTCGAATACAAAATGTACTACAGCTGCTAATTGCGGCTTGTTTTACGGGAAAGGGCGCCTCTGGGCGCCCTTTTTCATTGCCCATGCGGCACGCGCCGCATATGACGCGCCCATCCCATCCCAACCAAAGGCCCGCCGATGATCCCGCGCTATTCCCGTCCCGAAATGGTTGCCATCTGGTCCCCCGAGACCAAGTTCAAGATCTGGTACGAGATCGAGGCCTATGCCTGCGACGCGCAAGCCGAGCTGGGCGTGATCCCCAAGGCCAATGCCGAAGCCGTCTGGCGCGCCAAGGATGTGGAATTCGACGTCGCCCGTATCGACGAGATCGAGGCGGTCACCAAACATGACGTCATCGCCTTTCTGACCCATCTGGCCGAACATATCGGCGCTGATGATGCGCGCTTTGTCCATCAGGGCATGACCAGCAGCGACGTGCTGGATACGACGCTGAACGTGCAACTGGTGCGCGCGGCCGATATCCTGCTGGCCGATATGGACAAGGTGCTGGCCGCGCTGAAACGCCGTGCCTTTGAACACAAGGACACCGTCCGCATCGGTCGCAGCCACGGCATCCACGCCGAGCCGACCACGATGGGCCTGACCTTTGCCCGTTTCTATGCTGAAATGGACCGCGGCCGCAGCCGTCTGCTGGCGGCGCGGGCCGAGATTGCGACCGGCGCCATCTCGGGCGCGGTGGGGACGTTCGCGAATATCGACCCCTTTGTCGAAGAATATGTCTGCGAAAAACTGGGGCTCGCGCCAGAACCGATCAGCACGCAGGTCATCCCGCGCGACCGCCATGCGATGTTCTTTGCAACCCTTGGCGTCATCGCCAGCAGCATTGAAAACATCGCGATTGAGATCCGCCACATGCAGCGCACCGAGGTACTGGAGGCCGAAGAATTCTTCAGCCCCGGCCAAAAGGGCAGCTCGGCCATGCCGCATAAGCGCAACCCTGTGCTGACCGAAAACCTGACCGGCCTTGCCCGTCTGGTGCGCATGTCGGTGACCCCCGCGCTGGAAAACGTCGCCCTGTGGCACGAGCGTGACATCAGCCATTCGTCCGTCGAGCGTGCCATTGGCCCGGACACGACCATCACGCTGGATTTTGCGCTGAACCGTCTGGCCGGTGTCGTGGAAAAGCTGGTGATCTATCCCGAAAACATGCTGCGCAATATGAACCAGTTCAAAGGCTTGGTCATGTCGCAGCGCGTGCTGCTGGCCCTGACCCAAGCGGGCGTCTCGCGCGAGGATAGCTATCGTCTGGTGCAGCGCAACGCGATGAAGGTCTGGGAACAGGGCGCGGATTTCAAAACCGAACTGCTGGGCGATGCCGAAGTGACCGCCGCGCTGACGCCTGCACAGATCGAGGAAAAATTCGACCTCGGTTATCACACCAAACATGTGGATACGATTTTCGCCCGGGTTTTCGGCGCAGCGTAACCCCGTATTAACGCGGCGGGGCGCAGGGTTGGGGGACCTCTCCCAATCCGGTGCCCCGCACGTGCAACATATCGACCATTATTCCCGCGCCACCAAAGCCGCCATCGTGGTGCAGGCCCTGCTGCGCGAGGGGCAGACGCCCCCCCTCGCCCGCCTGCCCGAGGATGTGCAGGTGCGGCTGACCCATGAAATCAGCAACCTGCGCCTTGTCGATCGCGCGACGATGAATGCGGTTGTGTCCGAATTCATTGCCGAGCTGGAGGGGCTGGGCCTTGCCGCCCCCGCCGATATGGAGGGGACGCTGGCCAGCGTTGCGCAGCACCTCAGCCCGGGCGCTGCGGCCCGCCTGCGGTCCGAGGCGGCGGCGCGGGTCGGCAGTGATCCCTGGGCACAGATCCGGCAGATGAAGCCGGATGAGCTTGCGGCGCCTTTGTCGCGCGAAAGCATCGAAATCGCCGCAGTGATCCTATCTCGCCTGCCCGTCAACCGCGCGGCCGAGGCGCTGTCGCGCATTCCGGGCGAACGCGCCCGCCGTGTCGCGCTGGCCTTTTCCCGTGCAAACCACGTCAGCCCATTGGCGCTGCATCGCATCGGGCAGGCAATTGTGCGCGACTATTGCGCGATCGAGGCACCGGCCTTTGACCGCCCGCCCGACCAGCGCGTCGGTGCGATCCTGAACGCCAGCACCCAGCGCACCCGCGACACTGTGCTTGAGGGTTTGGGCGAAGATGATCCCGCCTTTGCCGATCAGGTGCGCCGCGCGATTTTCACCTATGCCCATATTCCGACACGCCTTTATCCGCAGGATGTGCCGAAAATCCTGCGCAAGATCGACCCGCCCGATCTGGCCACCGTCATCGCCGCGACCCAAGGACAAGAGACCGACGACGGTGCGACGACGGCCTATCTGTTGGCCAATATCCCGCAGCGCCTTGGCGACACGTTGCGCGAAGAGGCCGCAGCGATGGACAGGCCCCGCCGCGCCGATGTGGAAAAGGCGATGGGGGTGATCGTTGCCACCCTGCGCGAGGCCGCTGATCAGGGAGAAGTGAACCTGATGAACACCGCACCCGACGATGAGGCATAGCTGCATGCACCCGAAAGGGTTGCTCTTTTTGAGAAAGCTTGCGATCACGGGGGGATCACAACACCGGACAGACATGGCCCAGACATCCCCCCCCGCCGATGCGCTTGACGGATCATTCGCCGATCTGGTGACGGATCGCGCCCTGCGCGGGCTGTTGGCTTTGGCAATGGCCCTGCCTTATGAGCGGCGGGTTGCGATGATGGGGGCAATCACACGCAAAGTCATCGGGCCGCTGGCGGGCTATCGCAAGCGCGCGGAAGTGAACCTTGCGATGATTGATCCGCAGCTGACCGCACTGCGCCGCCGGCAGATCGCGGGCTATGTGCTGGATAACATGGGCCGCACCCTGATCGAGAATTACTCGAACAAAGACCTTGGTGCGCGCCTTGCCACGACCGAGATCACCGGCGAGGGGCTGGACGCGCTGGCCGAGGCCAAAGCCGCAGGCCGTCCGGTGCTGTTTCTGACCGCGCATTTTGGCAATTACGAAGTGCCGCGCCACATCCTGCACCGCATGGGCTATGTCATCGGTGGCATCTATCGCCCGATGCGCAACCCCTATTTCAACAGCCATTACATCCGCACGATGGAAGATGTCTCGGGCCCCGTTTTCCCGCAAGGCCGCCGTGGCACGATGGGATTCGTGAAACATCTGCGCGCGGGCGGCATGGCGACGCTGCTGTTTGACGTACATGATGTGGGCGGGGCGCCGATCAGCTATCTGGGCCAGCCTGCGCTGACCTCGCTGTCCGCCGCCGAGATGGCCTTGAAATTCAACGCCCTGCTGATTCCCTATTTCGGCACGCGTTCGGGCGACGGCCTCAGCTTTACCCCCACGCTCGAGGCGCCGATCCCGCATAGCGATCCGCTGACCATGATGCAGGAAGCCACCCGCCGCCTAGAGGCGCGGGTCGCCGCGAACCCGGAACAATGGTTCTGGGTGCACCGCCGCTGGAAAGCGCCTAAAACCGCGTAAAGCGGCGCAGCACCTTTGTCACTTTGCGGGCTTGGCGCATTTGCGGGGATTTATTCGCGCCTTTGCTGCCCATAAACATGTTCAGCAGCATGGAAATCAGTCGTTGCATCGGCCTAGTCCTCGTCTTGAGCGACGCTATCAGGATCGAGCGCCTCGGTTTCATGGGACTTCACGGTGACCACTGGCGGCAAACGGCTTTCCAAAAGCCCCGCCGCCCGCATTTCCTTAAGGTCAGGCAGATCGCGCGCAGTTTCAAGCCCGAACTGATCAAGAAATGTTTCCGTGACCACATAGGTCACCGGACGCCCAGGGGTCAGGCGGCGACGGCCCAAGCGCACCCATTCAAGTTCGATCAACTGATCAAGCGTGCCTTTGTTCACCGAAACGCCGCGAATATCCTCGATCTCGGCGCGGGTGACGGGCTGGTGATAGGCGATGATGGCCAGCGTCTCGATACCCGCGCGTGAAAGCTTGCGGGTCTCCTCGACCTCTTCGCGCATCAGATGCGCCAGATCACCGGCCGTGCGAAAAGCATAGGCCTCGCCCACACGGACAAGTTCGACACCGCGACCGGCATAATGCGTCAGCAGCGCGGCAAGTGCGCCTTGGATATCGACGCCCTCGGGCAAACGCGCGGCCAGTTGGCGCGGGTTCAGCGGCTTGCGGCTGGCGAAAAGCACCGCCTCAAGCATACGGGCCGCTTGGGTCAGATCAGACATTCTCGCCTCGTTTACGAATTTCAATCGGGGCGAAGGTGCCATCCTGACGCAGCTCTGCCCGTCCCTCCTTTACCAGTTGCAGCGCCGAGGCAAAGGTTGCCGCTGTGGCCGAGCGCCATTTTTCAGGCGCCTCGCGCCAGCCATCGGGCAGATAGCCGCTGATTTCGGTCCAGTCGCCCGCAAAGCCGATCAGATTACGCATCCGTTCAAGCGCTTGATCCAGCGTCATAATCGCATCGCGATCCAGCACGAAGGGACGAAATTCCTCGCGCGTGCGCAGCCGTGCATAGGCCTGCATCAGATCGGTCAGGCTGGCGGTCCAGCGCAGGGTGCGGTTGCGCACCATCTCGCCCGGATCGCCGCGTGTGAACCGCTCGCGCCCCAGTTGGTCACGCGCCATCAGTTTTGCCGCCGCCTCGCGCATCGCGTCCAGCCGCTCGAGCTGGAAGGCCAGATGCGCGGCCAGTTCCTCGCCCGAGGGGCCTTCGGCCTTGGGATCAGCGGGCAGCAGCAAGCGCGATTTCAGATAGGCAAGCCAGGCCGCCATCACCAGATAATCGGCGGCCAGCTCTAGCCGCAGCGCCTTGGCCGCGTCGATAAAGGCCAGATATTGCTGCGCCAGCGCCAGGATAGACACCTGCCGCAAATCGACCTTTTGCGTACGCGACAGGGTCAGCAGCAGATCGAGCGGCCCTTCAAAGCCGCCGACATCGACGATCAGCGCCTCGGCCTCCAGACGCTCGCCGACACTGTCCAATACCGGATCAGCCATTCAACTGATCCTGCAAGTCGGCCCAAGCGGCACCCGCATCGAAATCACCGGGCGGGCGGCGCTGGCCCAATGCACGGGTGGCGCGGGCCGTGGCTGCAACGGTCATTTGCGGCACAGCGGCGGCGACGGCCTGCATCTCGATCATGTCGCCATTGCAATGCAGCGCCAGATCGACACCCGCGGCGACCGTGGCCGCGGCGCGTTCGGCGATCGTGCCAGACAGGGCATTCATGGACACATCATCACTCATCAGCAGCCCGTCAAAGCCGATGGTCTGGCGGATCAGTGCGATCATCGCAGGCGATACGGTGGCGGGCAGATCGGGGTCGATGGCGGTGTAGACCACATGTGCGGTCATCCCCATCGCCATATCATTGAGCTGCATAAAGGGCGCAAAATCACGCGCCAGCAGCTCCTCCAGCGGCTGGGTGACGCTCGGCAATTCCAGATGACTGTCGACCGTCGCGCGGCCATAGCCGGGGATATGTTTCAGCACAGGCAGCACGCCGCCGGCCAGCAATCCGTCGGCTGCCGCGCGTGCCCCGGCTACGACACCGTCGACCGTTTCGCCATAAAGACGACCGCGCAGCGAGCTATGCGTCTCGGCCTCGACCAGATCGGCGAGCGGGGCGCAGTTCACGTCGATTCCGACGCGGTGCAGATCATCGGCGATCAGGCGGTTCCGCAGCCATTGTGCCCGCAGCGGATCGCGCGCGCGTTCCATCTGGTCCAGCGCGGGGATAAAGCTGCGCCAATGCGGCGGGCGCAGGCGCTGGACGCGGCCGCCCTCTTGGTCGATCAGGATGGGCGCGTCCCAGCCGACAGCCGCGCGCAGATCGGCGGTCAGACGGCGAAGCTGCGCCGGATCTTCGACATTGCGGCCGAACAGAATAAAGCCCCAAGGCTGGGCGGCGCGGAAAAACGCCGCCTCATCAGGCAGCAGAACGGGACCGGCGCAGCCGAAAATGACAGCGGAGTGATGCATGTTTGGGGTCAACTTGCTGAGACAGGGATACAGGCGCCGTTTTCGGCAACCATCAATGCGCAAAAGCGGCGGGCATCCTCGAGATCGGTAAAGCCCGAGGCGCGCAGGCGGTAAATCACATTACCGCCGTTCGTCGCTTGTTGGATGACGGGGGTCTTGCCACGCAGGAAATCGGCAAAATTGCGGGACAGACGTGTCCATTCGTTGGCCGCGCCCTCGGTGCTGGGAAAGGCGCCAAGCTGCACCAGCGGCGTGCCGGCGGGCACATCGGCCGAGATCGATTGCGGCGCGCTGGCAACGGGCGCCTGCGCGGCGGCAACGGCCAACGCCGTGACCGCGCCATTGGTCGGGCGGGTGCGCGGGCGGGGAATGCCGCTGCTGCTGGGGGCGGCAGCCTCGGGCGCGGCGGCGATGACGGGCGGATTGATCAATTGCGACAACAGATCGTCAATGGATTCGACCGGATCATCCGCCCCCGCAATCTGCAACACCTCGCCCGCCGACAGCACATCATCCGATATGCCCGATGGCATCGCGCCTGCAGCCGAGAGATAGCTGGACTGGCGGCTCAGATCCTCGCGCGACAGGGCGGCGCCCTGCGGGGCCAGAATGACCACATCGCTTTCCATCATACTATCGGGATTGCGTGCCAGCACGGCATTGACGGATAGGCCGATATTCTGCGCCGTAGAGCCGCCCGGCACCTCGGGCGCGGTGCGCACGGGGCCAGTGCTGGCATGGACGGTGGGGATGCCCGCCGCCTCGCGCAGCAGCAAACGATAGCCCCAGACGCCGACCGCAACCATCAACCCCAGCGAGACGCAAAGCCAAACCATCTGCAGCACATTGCGCGGGCCTTTGCCGCCCGGCGGCTGCCGATCATCACCGCCAAAACGGCCCTCGGTTATGCTTGCCATCTGCCTGCGCCTCGTGCTGCGGGGGCGCGCCCCGTGACAGGGCCCGCCCAGCTAAATTGCCCGAACACCGGCAGGGGCGCTTTTGTTCAGCGCATTTCCTCAACCGGAGTAACGCCAAGGATACCAAGACCCTCGGAAATCACAACAGCGACGGCGCGGATGAGGGCGATTTTCGCCTGCGAGGTCTCGGCATCGCCCTCTTGCAAGAAGCGCAGCGCCGTATCGTCATTGCCGCGATTCCACAGGCCGTGGAAATCAGACGCCAGCTCATACAGGTAAAACGCGATACGGTGCGGCTCGTTTCCACGTGCGGCAATCTCGATCAGGCGCGGCCATTCGGCCAGTTGGCGCATGACTTTCAACTCGGCCTCGTGCCCGACGCGGGTCAGATCGGCACCGATCAGCGCGGCATCCGACACGTCAAGCCCAGCCGCCTGCGCGCGGCGCAGCACCGAATGAACGCGGGCATGGGCGTATTGCACATAAAAGACCGGATTGTCCTTGGACTGCTCCAGCACCTTGTCAAAGTCAAAGTCCAGCGGCGCGTCGTTTTTGCGCGTCAGCATGACGAAACGGGTCACATCGGCACCGGCCTGTTCGACCACATCGCGCAGGGTCACAAAGGTGCCCGCACGTTTCGACATCTTAAAGGGTTCGCCGTTTTTGAACAGCTTGACCAGTTGGATCAGCTTGATATCCAACGGCACGGTGCCGCCAGACAGGGCCGAAACGGCGGCCTTCATCCGCTTGACATAGCCGCCATGGTCGGCGCCGAATACGTCGATCAGCAGGTCAAAGCCGCGCTGCACCTTGTCATAGTGATAGGCGATATCGGGTGCAAAATAAGTCCACTGCCCGTCCGATTTCTTGATCGGGCGATCGACGTCATCGCCATGCAGGGTCGAGCGGAACAAGGTCTGCTCGCGCGGCTCCCAATCCTCGGGCAGCTTGCCCTTTGGCGGTTCGAGGACGCCCTCATAGATCAGGCCCTGTTCTTCCAGCTTTGCGATGGCGGCTTCGATTTTGCCGGTGCCATACAGCGCCTTTTCCGACGAAAAGACATCCATCTTGACGTTCAGCATCGCCAGATCGCCGCGGATCATTTCCATCATCTGCAAGGTGGCGAATTCGCGGATCTCGGCCAGCCAATATTGCTCGCCCTTGTCCAGCAGCGTATCGCCGTATTTTTCCTTCAGCGCCTGTCCGACCTCGATCAGATAGTCGCCGGGATACAGACCCTCGCGGATATCGGGCTGCTGGCCATGCGCCTCGCGGTAACGTTCATAGGCCGAACGCGCCAACACATCGACCTGCGCGCCGCCGTCGTTGATGTAATATTCGCGCGTCACATCATAACCGGCATAGGCCAAAAGCGAGGCCAGCGCATCGCCAAACACCGCGCCGCGCGTATGGCCCACATGCATCGGGCCGGTCGGGTTGGCCGAGACATATTCCACATTCACGCGCTTGCCCGCGCCCAGGGTCGAGCGGCCAAAGCCCGCATCGCTCAGCACCGCTTTCACGACGCCCTGCCAGATATCAGCCGATAGACGCAGGTTCAAAAAGCCAGGGCCTGCGACTTCAGCGCTGGCGACACGCGGATCAAGAACGAGTTTCGCGGCCAGCGCATCGGCGATCACGCGCGGCTGCACGCCTGCGGGTTTCGCCAGAACCATCGCGGCATTGGTTGCCATGTCACCATGACCGGCATCGCGCGGCGGCTCGACCGCGACATTGTCCGTGGGCAGCCCCGCAGGGATCACGCCTTCCGTGGCAAGTTGGTCGAGGCACGCAATCACAAGTGCCCGCATCTGGGTAAACAGGTTCATTTTAGTCCTTCGGGCGGGATTTCCGCCTTGGTTTCGCGGTGGTTTTGCCGTGGCATTTTGGCCGAATGTCTTGCGGTTTACCACGGCAAGGCCGGGCGTCAACGTGCAGCCCCTGCAATCCTGTCACATTTGACTGCAAAAACCCTGTTATGATTGACGCAAAGGCCCATATCAGATAATTGCGCTTGACCCTGCATACGGCAGGGGATCCGACGGGACGCCCAGACCCACGCGTCCCTTTCTTTCATTCTTGCGTGGATCGACCCCCGCAATGACAGGACGCGAATGACCGAGTTTTCCGATCTGAACCTGGACCCAAAGGTTCTGCAGGCTGTTGCCGAAGCAGGCTATACGACGCCGACCCCCATCCAAGCCGGTGCCATCCCCGAGGCTCTGGCCGGCCGTGACGTGCTGGGCATCGCCCAGACGGGCACAGGCAAGACCGCCAGCTTTACGCTGCCGATGATCCAATTGCTGTCGCGTGGTCGCGCCCGCGCGCGGATGCCGCGCAGCCTCGTGCTATGCCCGACCCGCGAATTGGCCGCCCAAGTGGCCGAAAACTTCGACATGTATGCGAAGTATACCAAACTGACCAAGGCGCTGCTGATTGGCGGCGTCTCGTTCAAGGATCAAGACACGCTGATCGACCGCGGCGTGGACGTGCTGATCGCAACCCCCGGCCGCCTGCTTGACCATTTCGAGCGCGGCAAACTGCTGCTGACCGGCGTGCAGATCATGGTTGTGGACGAAGCCGACCGGATGCTCGACATGGGGTTCATCCCCGATATCGAGCGTATTTTCCAAATGACGCCCTTTACCCGCCAGACGCTGTTCTTCAGCGCCACCATGGCCCCCGAGATCGAGCGGATCACCAACACGTTCCTGTCGGCGCCCGCGCGGATCGAAGTGGCGCGTGCCGCAACGACCAACCAGAACATCACCCAAGCCGTGGTGCAGTTCAAAGGCAGCAGCAAAGAGCGCGAGCCGTCGGAAAAGCGGGCCGTGCTGCGCGCGTTAATCGAGGCCGAATCCGCAACGCTGACCAATGCGATCATCTTTTGCAACCGCAAGATCGATGTCGATATCGTCGCCAAGTCGCTGAAAAAATACGGCTATAATGCCGAGCCGATCCACGGCGATCTGGACCAGTCGCAGCGTATGCGCACGCTGGACGGGTTCCGTGATGGCTCGGTCAAGTTCCTCGTGGCCTCGGATGTGGCGGCGCGCGGGCTGGATATTCCATCGGTCAGCCATGTGTTCAACTTTGACGTCCCAAGCCATGCCGAGGATTACGTCCACCGCATTGGCCGCACGGGCCGCGCCGGTCGCACCGGCAGCACGTTCATGATCTGCGTGCCGCGCGATGAAAAGAACCTCGCCGCGATCGAGGCTTTGGTGCAAAGCACCATCACCCGCGTCGAAAGCCCGCTGAAAGAGCTGCCCCCGGCCCGCAAGCCGCGCGCTGAAAAGCCCGCCGAGGACAAACAGACCGAGCGTCCCCGCCGCGAAAAACCGCGTCTGGCACGCAATCGCCCCGAAGCCGCGCCTGTCGAAGACGTGGTCGAAGCTGTCGCCGCGCCCGTCGCTGCCGCCCCTGCCCCCGCTGAAAAGTCGCGCCGCCGCAAACCGCGCCGCGACGAGCCGCAGGCCGAGGTTGCCGTCGCTGAGACGCCCATCGCCCCCCGCGAAGAGCGTCATGAGCGTCACGACCACAAAGAGGGCCGCAAGGACGACCGCAAACATCGTCGCGATGATGGTGGCGTTGCCGGATGGGGCGCGGATGTGCCCGATTTCATCCGCCTCAGCTTTGCCGAGCGTCGCAAAAAGGTCTCGGCGTAAACCATGCTGCGTCTGGGTTTGATATCATCTGCCCTTTTGGCGCTGCCGCTGGCGCTGATTCTTGCGACGCCCGCGGCGGCGCAAGATCAGACCTGCACCGCCCATGTGAATGAACAGCATCTGATCATCGTCGAGGGCACGGTCACCGACCGCAGCTCTGGCTGGCGCGAGCGGATGACGAATGCATGGAACGGGCGCGGGCGCGATGGCGACTATCCCGTTTGCGATTCGACCGTCACCATCGCCTTTATTGGCCGGATGATGGGGCTCGAGGATACCGCGGACTATTGCCTGACCCGCGCCGACGAAGACAGCGCCTGGCTGCTTGCGCCCGGCGCGCGCAACTATCGCGGTGAATGCCGCCGCACGACCTGTGAATATGTGAATATGGCGGCGGATGCCTCGGGCGATATCCTGCGGCGCGGCGCTGAAATCGCCACCGGGCAAGAGATCAACGATGTCGGCGATGGTGTGACCGCCGTTGCGGGCACGGCTGGCACGGTGATGCTGACCGGTCAGGGCGGCGCGATCATGAATGCGTTGGGCGCAGGCGCGCAGGCGCTGACGGCGGCTGTCTCTGCTCCTGCCCTGCTGACCGCTGGCGCGGTGACTGTCGTCGGTGTCGGCGGCGCGGTATATTTGTGCCGCGACTAAGACAGCCCTGAACCAACCAAAAAGAAATGCCGCGACGAGGTCATCGTCGCGGCATTTTTCTTATACCAGACGCGAGATGATCACCGTGACTTCGGGCTTGTGCCCGATTTCAGCGTTCACCGCGTTGCGCGTGGATTTGCGCAGCTCTTTTTCCAGCTTGTCATCATCAAGCAGCGTCTTGTCGTCCAAGCGGCGCAGCAGCTTTGCCAGCTCGGCCTCGATCGCCTCGACAACGGGGACATTGCCACGGCCAAGTTCGGCCAAGCCCATGGTCTCGCACCACGGATCGCCCAGCGGCTCGTCGTGTTCGTCAATGATCAGCGTCACCGTGACATGGCCGTTCAGCGCCATGCGGATACGGTCGCGCACAACGCCGTCCATCGCGCCGATCTGCACCGACCCGTCCAGATAGGTGCGGCCGGTGTCGATATATTCAGCGACTTGCGGGCGATCACCGGTCAGATCCAGCATCATCCCATTGACGGCAAGAAAGCCCGGAATATTGCTTTCCTCGGCCAGTTTCACATGCTCGCGCAGATGGCGGTGTTCGCCATGCATCGGCACGACCAGCTTCGGGTTCACGATGCGGTGCATACGCTGCAGGTCGGGACGGTTGGCGTGGCCCGAGACATGGTAACGGCCACCGGCGTCGTCAACGATATCGACACCTTTTTCCGACAGCATATTCATGATGCGGATCACGCCGCGTTCATTGCCCGGAATGGTTTTCGACGAGAACAGGAATAGATCGCCCTCTTTCAGCTTCAACCCCAGATAGCTGCCATTTGCCAGTTGCGCGGATGCCGCGCGACGCTCGCCCTGCGATCCGGTCACCAGCAGCAGCAGCTTGTGGCGCGGCATGTCGGCGGCTTCTTCGGGCGAGATAACCGCCGGAAAATCGGTCAGAATGCCGGTTTCCAGTGCGGCCTCGACCATGCGGCGCATCGCACGGCCCAAAAGGCAAATGCGCCGACCCGCAGCCGTCGCGGCATTCGCGATGGTTTTCAGGCGCGCCACGTTCGAGGCAAAGGTCGTCGCAACGACCATACCATCGGCACTGGCGATCAGATTTTCGATCTCGGTCGACAGGGTCGATTCGGAACGGCCCGCATGCGGGCTGAAAATATTGGTGGAATCGCACATCAGCGCCTTGACGCCACCCTCGGCCGCACGGGACCAAAGCGCCTCGTCAAAGGCTTCGCCCACAACGGGGTTCACGTCGATTTTGAAATCGCCAGTGTGCAAAATGCGACCCTTGGGCGTGTCGATAATCAGACCGGCGCTTTCGGGGATCGAGTGGCTGATCGGCAAAAAGCCGACGCTGAACGGGCCCATAGTGATGGTTTGCGCGGGCCAAGGCTCGACAATATTCAGCACGGATTTGATCGGCGCGCCGGTGTCTTCCAGTTTTCCTGCGGCGATCAGTCCGGTGAATTTGCGCGCATAGATCGGCGCGCGCAGACGCGGCCACAGATGGCCGATGGCACCGATATGATCTTCGTGCGCATGGGTGATGATGATGCCTTCGATGCGGTCACGACGGGCTTCCAGCCATGCGACATCGGCAAAAATAAGATCGACACCGGGGGTCGTGTCCATATCGGGGAAAGCCACCCCAAGATCGACAACGATCAACCGTTCCTCGCCCGGCTTGCCATAGCCATAGACATAGGCGTTCATGCCGATCTCGCCCGCGCCGCCGAGGGGAAGGTAGATCAGACGTTCCTGAGACATAGAATTTCCTTGATATTGGAGTAAGGGGAAGCGGGATAACCCCGCAAAGTTTCAGATCTTGCGCGATCCGGTTGCATTGCACATCGCCCTCTGCGCGCAAGGATGCAAGCCCCCTGCGGCGATAAATTACAGGCAGTCGCGCGAATTTGGTCTAGGGCTGGTGCGGCGCGGGGCCGAAATGTACCTCGGCCGCGGCGATGGTGCGGGGGCCGTCGGCACAGGTCAGCATCAGGTTGCCGTCATCGTCGATACCGTCAAAGCGCCCCTCATAGGTGACATTGGGCAGCCGGGCGGTGATGGTTTTGCCGCGCATGACGGCGTGTTTCAGCCATTCATTGCGGATGGGGGCAAAGCCGTCGGTCGCAAAAATCGCCTCTTGCGCGGCAAAGGCGCGCGCCAGATGGGTCAGGAACACCTCGGGGTGCGGCGGATGCGCGCCCAAAGCGACGGGAGCAAAAGCGGCGCCGTCGCTGTCCGGGGCCATCGCAAGGTTCACGCCGACGCCAATCGCCAGCCAATCGACGGCGGCGCCTTGCGCGCTGCTTTCCAGCAAGATGCCCGCGATCTTGCCACCGTCCAGCAGCACGTCATTGGGCCATTTCAGCCCAAGGCGCGCCGGATCGACAAAGGCCGACAGCGCAGTGCGCAGCGCGTTTGACATCAAGAAAGACCGCAGGCCCGCGCTATGCGGCGTGCCGCCGGGGCGGAAAACAACGGTGCCCGCGAAATTCCCCGCCGGATGCGTCCACGCCCTGCCCCGCCGCCCGTGGCCCGCGGTTTGATCATGCGCCAAGATCCACAAGGGCCGCGTCAGGCCCAGTGCCAGTTGGCGGCGCGCCTCCAACATGGTGCTGTCGATACTGTCAAAGATGATCCGATCGACGCCAGCGGGCCAATCGGGATCAGTAAACAAGGGATTGCGCCGCCATTGCCGCCAATGATTCCAGTCCGAGCAGGTTCACCGCGCCCGCCACCATAGCCAGCGCCGCCAGCGCCAGCACCACAGGTGCGGCCCAGCCTTTGCCTGTCTCTAGCGCGCCTTCAGCCGGAGTGAAATACATCAGGTAAACGATGCGCAGATAATAATAGGCCCCGATGACTGAGGCGACGACCCCCGCCACCGCAAGCCAAACCAGCCCCGCATCCACCGCCGCCCGCAAAACATAGATCTTGCCGAGGAAACCGACAAAGGGCGGCACGCCCGCAAGGCTGATCATCAGCGCCATCACTGCCAAGGCCCGCCCGGGCTGCGCCCAGCCTAGACCTTGCAGCGCGGACAGGCTGCTGATCGGCTGCCCATCGCGCTGCATCGACAAGATAAAGGCAAAGGCACCGACGCTGGTGGTGACGTAAATCGCCATATAGGCCAGCATCGCCTCGACCCCCAGCGTGGTGCCTGCGGTCAGGCCGATCAGCGCGTAGCCCATATGCGCGATCGAGGAATAGGCCATCAGCCGTTTGATATCGCGCTGCGCGATACCGGCAATCGCCCCAAGGAACATCGACAGCACCGACAGCACGGCGATGATCTGCTGCCAGTCGGGCAGCACGGGGGCAAAGCCGGTATGCACCAGCCGCGCCAGCATCGCCATCGCCGCCACCTTTGGCGCGGCGGCCATAAAGGCGGTGACAGGGGTCGGCGCGCCCTCGTAAACATCCGGCGTCCACATATGGAACGGCACGGCCGATATTTTGAACGCCGCCCCCGCCAGCAGAAAGACCAGGCCGAACAGCAATCCGATATTGGCGCTGGCGGCGGCCTCTGCAATGCCGGCAAGCGACGTCGTGCCTGCAAAGCCATAGGTCAGCGAGGCGCCATAAAGCAGCAGGCCGGACGATAGCGCGCCCAAGACGAAATATTTCAGACCTGCCTCGGACGAGGCCTCATCCTCGCGCCGGATCGCGGCAAGGATATAGAGGGCAAGGCTTTGCAGCTCGAGCCCCATGTAAAGGGTGATCAGGTCGGTGGCGCTGACCATCACCATCATGCCAACCACCGCCAGCACGACCAGCACGGGATATTCGAACCGCATCAGCCCCTGCCCCGCCAGCCAGCTTTGGCCCGTGGCCAGCACGGCGGCGGCGGACAGCAGGATCACCGCTTGCGCAAAGCGGGCAAAGGCGTCGATCTGCAGCAGCCCGTTAAAGCCCGCACCGTCGCCGCGAAAGGCGACAGCGACGCCGATAACAGCCAGCACGGCGGCGCTGATCGTGTTCAGCAACGGCCCCTCGCGATCCTGACCGCGCAGGGCACCCCACATCAGGGCCAGGACGGCAAAGAGCACCAGCGCAATCTCGGGCCAGATCAGGGCGAGGTCGGCAGCCATATCAGAACCCTCCATTCGCGCTGAGGTTTGCGGCAGCAAGTTCGGCCGCAACATGATCGACCAGCCGCTGTACGGACGGGCCGGTTATATCGGTCACCAGTGAGGGATAGACCCCCAGCAGGATCGTCATCACCACCAGCGGAACAAAGATTGCCGCCTCGCGCGGGGTGATATCCTGAATGGCCTCCAGCGGCTTGTGCAGGATCGGCCCCATGATCACGCGGCGGAACAGCCACAGCCCATAGCCCGCCGAAAAGATGATCCCCGTCCCCGCCACCAGCGCGACCCATGTGTTCGCCTGATAGGTCCCCAGCAAGGTCAGGAACTCGCCCACGAAACCCGATGTGCCTGGAAGGCCGATATTCGCCATGGTGAACAGCAAAAACAGCGCGCCATAGGCCGGCATACGGTTCAACAGGCCGCCAAAGGCCGAAATCTCGCGCGTGTGCATCCGGTCATAGATCACGCCCACCAGCAGGAACAGCGCGGCGGAAATGAACCCGTGGCTGATCATCTGAAAGATCGCGCCATCCACCCCCTGCCGGTTCAGCGCGAACATCCCCATGGTCACAAAGCCCATATGCGCGACCGAAGAATAGGCGATCAGCTTTTTCATATCGCTTTGCACCAGCGCCACCAGCGAGGCATAGACCACCGCAATCGCCGATAGCCACAGCATCAGCGGGGCCAGCATGTCGGATGCGACGGGGAACATCGGCAGGCTAAAGCGCAAGAACCCATAGCCGCCCATCTTCAGCAGCACCGCCGCCAGAATGACCGAGCCTGATGTCGGCGCCTGCACGTGGGCGTCCGGCAGCCAAGTATGCACCGGCCACATCGGCATTTTCACCGCAAAGCTGGCAAAGAAGGCCAAGAACAGCAGCACCTGCATCCCGCCCGCAACCGGGAAAGGATAGGCGATCAGCTCGATCGCGCCTTCGCCGCAGGCGGCGATACAGGTGGTGCCCGATTCCCAATACATCACCAGCATCGCTACCAGCATCAGCACCGAGCCGAGGAAGGTATAAAGAAAGAATTTGAACGCAGCATAGACGCGGTTCTTGCCGCCCCAGACGCCGATGATCAGGAACATCGGGATCAGGCCAGCCTCGAAAAACAGATAGAACAGCACAAGATCAAGCGCGGTGAACACGCCGATCATCAGCGTCTCCAGCACCAGCCATGCGATCATCAGCGTGCGGGTGCGGTCCTGTACCGGCCAAGCCGTCAGGATCACCAGCGGCATCAGAAATGTCGTCAGCAGGACGAACAGCACCGAAATCCCGTCCACCCCAAGGCGATAGGACATGCCCATGACCCAGGCGCGATCCTCGACAAACTGAAAGCCGTCATAGGCGGGATCAAAGCCCGCAAGGATGAAAAGCGAGGCCGCGAACGTGGCAATCGTCACCCCCAGCGCGACCCAGCGGGCGTTTTGCTGGACAGTGGGGCTTTCACCGCGCGTGAACAGCGCCAGCACCAGCGCGCCCAGCGCGGGCAGGAATGTGACCAGCGACAGCAGCATCAGCGCGCCCCTCCGAACAGGAACAGCCACAGCAGCAGCCCCACAACGCCCACCACCATCGCAAAGGCGTAGTGGAACAAATAGCCGCTTTGCGCCCGCGACAGCGCCCGCGTGGCGCGCGGGATCAGACCCATCGCGATACCGTTGATCGATCCATCAATCGCACCCTCATCGCCCTTGTGCCACAGGATGCGGCCAAGGCAGAGGGTGGGGCGCACCAACAGGCGGTCGTAAGCCTCGTCAAAATACCAGCGGTTCATCAAGAACGCATGGACGCCCGGCAGCCGCGCCGCCAGCTTGCCCGGCAGATCGGTGCGGATCAGATAGAAAACCACCGACACGGCAAGGCCGATCAGCATGGCAAAGAACGGTGCAAGCTTGACCCAAGTCGGCACCTCATGCGCGGCTTCCAGCACGTGGTTACCGGCGGCGATGAACAGCGCCCCCTCGCCCGGCAGGCCGACAAATTCATAATGGTGATCGCCAGCATCATGGACGGGAATGCCGAAAAAGGCCCCGACCTGATCGGCATGACCAAAGAAATCGCTATACCAGACCATACCGGCCAGCACCGCGCCCACCGCCAGCACCGCCATCGGCACCCACATGACCGCAGGACTTTCATGCGGGTGATGGTGATGCTCATCATAGCGCGGCTTGCCAAAGAAGGTCAGAAAGATCAGCCGCCAGCTATAGAAACTGGTCAGCGCGGCGGACAGCACCAGCACCGCAAAAGGCCAGAACCCTGCGCCCGCAAAGGCGCTCTCAATGACCGCATCCTTCGACAGGAATCCCGCAAAACCATAGGTCGTCAGCGGAAGGCCAACACCGGTGATCGCCAGCGTGCCGATCATCATCAGCGCAAAGGTCAGCGGGATATCGCGCCGCAGCCCGCCGTAATGGCGCATATCCTGTTCATGATGCGTCGCATGGATGACCGAGCCTGCGCCAAGGAACAGCAGCGCCTTGAAGAACGCATGGGTGAACAAATGGAACATGGCAACGCCGTAAGCGCCGACACCGACAGCCACGAACATATAGCCCAGCTGCGAACAGGTCGAATAGGCGATGACACGCTTGATATCGTTCTGCACCAGCGCGACCGTCGCGGCATAAAAGGCCGTCGCAGCCCCCAGCACGACGACAAAACCCGTCGCCAGCGGCGCATATTCCAAGATCGGCGACATGCGGCACAGCAGGAACACGCCCGCCGTCACCATGGTCGCGGCGTGGATCAGGGCAGAGACAGGCGTCGGCCCCTCCATCGCGTCGGGCAGCCATGTGTGCAGGAAAAGCTGCGCCGATTTGCCCATCGCGCCGACGAACAGCAGCAGGGCAACAAGCTCGGCCCCCGTCCATTCACGCCAGAGAAAGGGGATCCCCCCCTCGGCCAGCGCCGGGGCGCGGGTAAAGATCACGTCGAAATTCAGCGACCCGGTCGAGAGGAACAGCGCCATCATCGCGAGGTAAAGGCCAAGATCGCCGACGCGGTTCACGACAAAGGCTTTCATCGCCGCGGCATTGGCGCTGTCTTTGCGGAAATAGAACCCAATCAGCAGGAAAGAGGCGAGGCCCACCCCCTCCCAGCCGACAAACAGCTGCACGAGGTTATCGGCCGTGACCAGCAGCAGCATCGCAAAGGTGAACAGCGACAGATAGGCAAAGAACCGCGGCCGATAGCTTTCGCCATGGGCGAAATTATCATCATGCGCCATATAGCCCAGCGAATAGATATGGACGAGCGCCGAGACCGAGTTGATCACCACCAGCATGATCGCCGACAACCGGTCGACGCGGATCGCCCAATCGACATGCAGCGTGCCGACATCAATCAGCCGCAGCAGCTGTATGACCCGTGTATCGCCGTCAAAGCCAAGGAAGATGATCCACGACAGCACCGCCGCCAGCACCAATAGCGCGCTGGCCAGGATCGTCGCCGCCTGCTGCCCGATGGTGCGCCAGCCAAAACCCGCAAGCACCGCGCCCGCGAGGGGGGCTAAAAGGATCGCCTGCTCCATCACTTAGCCTTTCAACACATTCGCATCTTCGACGCCGATCGCGCCGCGCTTGCGGAAGAATGTCACCATGATCGCAAGGCCGATGGCCGATTCCGCCGCCGCAACCGTCAGCACGAACAGGGTGAACACCTGCCCCGTCAGATCGCCCAAGCTGGTGGAAAAGGTCACAAGGTTGATATTCACCGCCAGCAAGATCAGCTCGACCGACATCAAAAGGATGATGACGTTGCGGCGGTTCAGGAACAGGCCGAACACGCCGATCACGAAGAGGATGCCCGCGACAGCAAGGTAATGGCCTTGGGTGATCATCATGATTTGCTCCGATCCAATCCCTGCCCGCTGCCGGGGTTTGCCATGCGGATCGCCTTGGCGGGATCGCGCGACATCTGCTCCAGCACATTTTGGCGTTTCACATCCTGCCGGTGGCGCATGGTCAGCACGATCGCCCCGATCATCGCGACCAGCAGCACCAGCCCCGCCAATTGGAAGGCGATGAAATAGCGATCATAGAGGATCAGTGCCAAAGCATGTGTATTATCGACGCCCGCAGGCGTGGGTGTGGCAAGGCGCGCTGATGCGCCGGGCGCTGCGCTCCAATCGCCAAAGACCATCACCAGCTGCGCGGCCAGCACTGCACCGATGACGACCCCCACAGGCACAAAGGCCCGCGATTTGGCGCGCAGGGCGGCAAAATCCACATCCAGCATCATCACGACGAACAGGAACAGCACCGCCACCGCGCCGACATAGACGATCATCAGGATCATCGCGACGAATTCCGCGCCTTGCAGCACGAATAGCCCCGCCGCCGACAGGAAGGCCGAGATCAGCCACAGCACCGCATGGACCGGGTTGCGCGCCGTCACCGTCATCAGCCCGCCGATCAGCGTGCCAGCGGCGAAAACGTAAAAGATGAAAGCCATGATGCCCCCTTAACGATAAGGCGCGTCCGCCGCCAAGTTGCGGGCAATTTCCGCCTCCCATTTATCGCCATTCGCCAGCAATTTGTCCTTGTCATAGAACAGCTCTTCGCGGGATTCGGTGGCGAATTCGAAATTCGGGCCTTCGACGATCGCATCCACGGGGCAGGCCTCTTGGCAAAAGCCGCAATAGATGCATTTCGTCATGTCGATGTCATAGCGCGTGGTGCGGCGGCTGCCGTCATCGCGCGGCTCGGCATCAATGGTGATGGCCTGCGCGGGGCAGATCGCCTCGCAGAGCTTGCAGGCGATGCAGCGTTCCTCGCCAGAGGGATAGCGGCGCAGCGCATGTTCCCCGCGAAAGCGCGGCGAGAGCGGCACCTTTTCATGCGGGTAATTCACCGTCGGGCGCGGTCGGAAAAAGTATTTCATCCCCAGCCGAAAGCCGTCCCAAACGTCTTTGAGCAGAAAGTATTTTGCGGCGCGGGTATAGTCGATCTGCGACATGCCTCTAGCCCCCTATGGCCCAGCGGGCCCAAGTCCCGCCCAAGATTTCAAATTTCGCAAGGAAAGCGACCAACACGACCCACCCCAGCGACAGCGGCAGGAAGACTTTCCAGCCGATACGCATCAGCTGGTCGTGGCGATAACGCGGCACTGTCGCCTTGACCAAGGCGAAGATAAAGAAACAGGCCAGCACCTTCAGGATGAACCAGAATATCCCGTCCGCCACCCCCGGAATAGGCGACAGCCAGCCGCCGAGGAATAGCAGCGTGACCAGTGCGCACATCAGCACGACGGCCGTCAGCTCGCCAATCATGAACAGCAGAAAGGGGGTCGAGGAATATTCGACCTGATAGCCCGCAACCAGTTCCGATTCCGCCTCGGGCAGGTCGAACGGTGGGCGGTTGGTTTCCGCCAAAGCCGAGATAAAGAACAGGAATAGCATCGGGAAATGCGCGACCCAATACCACGAGAAGATGCCATAAGCGCCGTCCTGCGCATGGACGATGGCCGAGAGGTTCATCGATCCGGTCGAGATAATGATCCCGATGATAATCAGGCCCAGCGAGACCTCGTAGGAAATCATCTGCGCCGCCGACCGCAGCGCCCCCAAAAACGCGTATTTCGAATTGGAGGCCCAGCCGCCCATGATCACGCCGTAAACCTCTAGCGAGGAGACCGCAAAGATATACAGGATCGCGACGTTGATATCGGCCAGCACCCAGCCATCGCTGAACGGGATCACCGCCCAGCCGGCCATCGCCAGCACAAAGGACAGCAGCGGCGCAAGGAAGAAGACGAACCGATCCGCGCCGGCGGGCACGATGACTTCCTTGACGATATATTTCAGGAAATCGGCAAAGCTTTGCAGCAAGCCCCATGGCCCGACCACATTCGGGCCGCGCCGCAGCTGCACTGCCGCCCAGACCTTGCGGTCGGCATACATCAAAAACGCCAGTGCCAGCAGGATGCAGACCATCACCAGCAGGCTTTGGCCAAGGATCAGCAGCACAATGCCAAAGGGGTTTTGTGTGAAAAACAGGGGCATCCGCTACTCCGCCGCGATGGCGCGTTTGCGCGCCTGTCCCGCAAGTTGCCCCATCAGGGTCGAGGCGCGGGCAATCGGGTTCGTCAGGTAAAAATCGACATCGGGTAGTGCGAAATCGCCACTGCCCAGCCTGCCCAGGGGCAGATCGGGCGCGGGATTTTCGGGCACGACATCAAGGCGCGCCAGATGCGGATGCGCCTGCACCAGATGCTGGCGCAACCCCGCAAGGCTATCCCAGGGCAACACCCGCCCCGCCGCACCCGATACGGCGCGCAGCACCGCCCAATTCTCGCGCGCCTCGCCGGGCGGGAAAGCCGCACGCAGCGCTAATTGCGGGCGCCCTTCGGTGTTCACAAACAGGCCGCTTTCCTCGGTATAGCAGGCAGCGGGCAAGATCAGATCAGCGCGATGCGCGCCGCGATCACCGTGGCTGCCCTGATAGATCACAAAGGGCCCCTCGGGGATGTCGATCTCGTCGACGCCAAGGGCATAGACCACATCGGCACCCGTCAGCGCGGCTTGAACGCCGCCCTCGGTCGCAGCGCCGACATCCAATGCGCCAACACGCGCGGCGGCTGTATGCAGCACCAGCACTTTGCCCCCCTGCGCGGCGGCGGCGGCAAAGACCTCGGCCAAAACGGCGGCGCCATCCGTGCCGGTCAGCGCGCTCGCGCCAATAATGAACAGCGCGCCATCTACAGGCTCACGCGGCAGTGCCGCCAGCGCGGCGCGGCCCGTGCCGGCATGGGTATAAGCATAGGTCAGATCGACCGCCGGCCCGATCAGGGTCACATCGGCCCCCTTGATCCAGGATTTGCGGATACGCGCGTTCAACACCGGCGCATCCACGCGCGGGTTGGTGCCAATCAGCGTGATCTGCCGCGCGACATCAATATCGTTGATGCTGGCCGTGCCGACATAGCCGCCGCGCTGCAACGGCAGCGCCGCACCATCCAGCCGCGATTCCACCCGCCCCCCAAGGGATTCGACCAGCAATTTCAGCGCATAGGCGGCCTCTGCCGGTGCCAAATCACCGACCAGCCCCGCAACTTTGCCCCCCGCGAGCTTTGTCCCCGCCAGCGCCAAAGCCTCGTCCCACGCCACCGCACGCAGACGGCCATCTTCGCGGATATAGGGCCGGTCAAGGCGTTGGCGTCGCAATCCATCCCAGATGAAACGCGTCTTGTCCGAGATCCATTCCTCGTTCACGCCATCATGGTTGCGCGGCAGGATGCGCATCACGTCGCGCCCGCGGGTGTCGACGCGGATATTGCTGCCCAGCGCATCCATCACATCCACGCTTGGCGTGCGGGTCAGCTCCCACGGGCGGGCGTTGAACGCATAGGGTTTCGAGGTCAGCGCCCCCACCGGGCACAGATCAATGATGTTGCCCTGCAAATTCGATTGCAGCGTCTGCCCCAGATAGGATGTGACCTCGGCATCCTCGCCCCGTCCGGTCTGGCCCATCTGGGTGATGCCCGCAACTTCGGTGGTGAAACGCACACAGCGCGTGCAACTGATGCAGCGCGTCATATGAGTCTCGACCAAAGGTCCCAGATCGAGGTCGTCAGAGGCGCGTTTGGGCAGAGTGAACCTGCTGGTCGCCTTGCCATAGGCGACCGCCTGATCTTGCAGATCGCATTCGCCGCCCTGATCGCAGATCGGGCAATCCAGCGGGTGGTTGATCAGCAGGAATTCCATGACGCCCGATCGCGCCTTTTGCACCATCGGGCTTTGTGTCAGCACCACGGGCGGCTGCCCCTCGGCGCCGGGGCGCAGATCGCGCACCTGCATCGCGCAAGAGGCGGTCGGCTTTGGCGGGCCGCCCACCACTTCGACCAGACACATGCGGCAATTGCCCGCAATCGACAGCCGTTCGTGATAGCAAAAACGGGGGATTTCGACCCCGGCAGCCTCACAGGCCTGTATCAGGGTCATTGCGGCGGGCACTTCGACTACCCGTCCGTCGATACTGATCTTGCGTAGGTCTTGCATACCTGCGTGTCCCTAGTATCCCACGGTATACGATCCGTGGTGAGGTCCATTTGACCCTATCTAAATCCGCCACCAAGCACCAGAGCAAAGCGCGACAATTTGCCCACTTTTTCTGACGTTACGTTATTTTTTCAGCGGTTTGATGACAGGTGCTAACGCAGCAGGCGCCCGACCTCTGATCCGGCGCTGATTTCAGCGCGACCAAGGGCGCAATAGGTTTCGGGCTGGTCAGGAATCGCGCCCCGCTCGCGCAAACGGCTGCGCGCAACCTCCTCAAGCCGGGTTTTTTCTGTGCGATCATCGACGAAAGCGTCAATCTCGGCATTGGAGTAGCCAAGGCTGCGCGCGGTGGATTTGATTCCATTCAAAAAGCCGATGCCGCGCAGCAGGCGGATATTGAGCGCACCGCACACCCGGTCGATTTCATAGACCATCGCCGCAACGACCAGCGGCTCGGTCACCTGCGGCACTTGCCCCAGTGGCGGGCGATTCTGTGCCATGGCGGGCAGCGAAAGGCTGGTCGCAAAAATGGTGATCGCAGCTAGAATATGACGCATGATCGCCCCCGGTTTTTATAGGGTCAAACTGGGGGCGCGGGCGCTGTCATGCAATAGCAGCGGGCGAAATCCACACTATTCGGCGGCAATCCGACCTTGATGCAGGCGGGCTTCGATCTCGGGGCGGAAATGGCGGACGAGGCCCTGGATCGGCCAGGCCGCCGCATCGCCCAACGCGCAGATCGTGTGGCCCTCGACCTGTTTGGTGACTTCGATCAGCATGTCGATCTCGGCAGGATCGGCGGTGCCTGCGACCAGACGTTCCATCACGCGCATCATCCAGCCGGTCCCTTCGCGGCAGGGCGTGCACTGACCGCAGCTTTCATGTTTGTAGAATTTCGACAGCCGCCAGATCGCTTTCACGATATCGACCGACTGATCCATGACGATCACGGCCGCCGTGCCCAGACCCGACTGCTGCGCGCGCAGCCAGTCGAAATCCATGATCGCCTCGCCCATCACCGATGCGGGCAGAACCGGCACCGACGAGCCGCCCGGGATCACGCCTTTCAGATTGTCCCAACCGCCGCGAATGCCGCCGCAATGGCGGTCGATCAATTCGCGGAACGGGATCGACATTTCTTCCTCGACGATACAGGGGCGGTTCACATGGCCCGAGATCGCGAACAGTTTCGTCCCCGCATTATTCGGGCGGCCAAAGCCACTGAACCAACTGGCACCGCGCCGCAAAATGGTCGGCGCAACAGCAATCGATTCGACGTTGTTCACCGTGGTCGGACAACCATAAAGCCCCGCGCCTGCCGGAAACGGTGGCTTCATACGCGGCATGCCCTTTTTACCCTCAAGGCTTTCCAGCAGCGCGGTTTCCTCGCCGCAGATATAGGCGCCGGCGCCGTGATGCAGATAAAGATCGAAATCCCAGCCCGATCCGGCAGCATTCGCGCCCAGCAGCCCCGCATCATAGCAGGCGTCAATCGCGGCCTGCAGGGCCTCGCGCTCGCGGATATATTCGCCGCGGATATAGATATAGCAGGCATGGGCGTTGATCGCGAAACTGGCCACCAGGCACCCTTCGATCAGGGCAAAGGGCTCGTGACGCAGAATTTCGCGGTCTTTGCAGGTGCCGGGCTCGGATTCATCGGCGTTCACCACCAGATAGGCGGGGCGATCGCTGTCCTTGGGCATAAAGCTCCATTTCAGGCCGGTCGAGAACCCCGCCCCGCCCCGGCCCCGCAGGCCCGAGGCTTTCATCTCGTTCACGATCCAGTCGCGCCCCTTGGCGATGATCCCGGCAGTGCCGTCGAAATGGCCGCGCATCTGCGCCCCGGCCAGACTACGGTCGTGCTGGCCGTAGATATTCGTAAAGATCCGATCTTGATCGCTTAGCATATTCTAGCCCTTGCTATCATCCCGCCGGGCGCGCCAGAGCTGAAACGCCCCCCACAGCACCCATCCAAAACCCGCCAGTGCAATCAGATCCAGCAGCGCGCGCACCCGATTTGTCAGGCCCATCGCGCCGCCAATCCATGTGGCGGCAATCCAGTAAACACCAACGATTACAATACCGATGGCAAGGCGACGGCCCTGCGCGGCGACACGTTGGTCTTTGTCACTGTCGTTCATAAAGTCGTCTCGCCCCTTGGGTGGCGCAGAGGCACTTCAGTGCCGTCAATGCGCTTGATCGTGTCGTTGATGGTGGTGGCCAGCGTCAAACTGGCATTAAGCGCCTGTTTGTCGCCGGGGGTGTTTTGCAGCACCGTTGCGCCGCCCAAAGGCTCGGCGCTAAAGCGGCCGTTTTGGGGGCCGGGCTGTGGAACGTCGCCCGCGCGCAGCGCGTCGATCAGATCGGACAGGCCTTCGGCGGTCAGATCCTCGTAATAATCCTTGCCGATCTGGGCCATGGGCGCGTTGGTGCAGGCGCCAAGGCATTCGACCTCTTCCCACGACAGCTTGCCATCATCTGACAGGCTATGTGGCTGGGCGGCGATCTTTTGGCGGCAGACGCTGACCAGATCCTCGGCCCCGCACAGCATACAGGACAGCGTCCCGCAGATCTGCAGATGCGCGACCGCGCCGACGGGCTGCAACTGGAACATGAAATAGAATGTCGCCACTTCCAGCGCGCGGATAAAGGGCATCTCGAGCATGTTTGCCACATGCTCGATCGCGGCGCGCGTCAGCCAGCCTTCTTGTTCCTGCGCCCGCCATAGCAGCGGAATGATCGCACTGGCCTGACGGCCAGCAGGATATTTCGCGATTTGTAGCTGTGCCCAAGCCGCATTGGCGGCGGTAAAGGCAAAGCTGGCGGGCTGGTCGGGGTGAAGTCGGCGTAGCATCTGCCCTCTCCGGGGGGTGGCGCGGCCCTAAATCAGGCGCAGCGCGGTGAAATGACCCGAACGCTGCCATCCGATGTCACTTCGGCACGACCCGAAGCGGCAAGTTGGGGGGCAAGGTCCATCAATTCCTGTTGGGTCAGATTGGCACGCAGCAGCACAGAGGCCACATTGTTCTGACGCAGCAGGCATCCTTCGGATTCGATCGACGCCACCAGACGATCTGCCGGCGGCAGGTTCGAGGCGGGCGGCGTTTGCGGGGCGGGCGCGACGGGCGCGGCCGTGCCGGCTGGCCCTTGCGCGCGCGTCATCGACGGGAACATATCGGCCGTACAGCCTGCAAGCGCGGCGCCCACAACCAGCAGAGCCAAGGGTTTCACAAATCTGATCACCATGTTGCGCATCCTTTTCTTCACATCACTGGGACCAGACTAGCGGTCAACTTCGCCAAATACGATATCAAGCGTGGCGATAATGGCCGTCACATCGGCAAGAAGATGCCCTTTTGTCATGTGATCCATGGCCTGCAGATGCGCAAAGCCCGGCGCGCGCAGCTTTGCGCGGTAAGGTTTGTTGCTGCCATCGCTGACCAGATAGACGCCGAACTCGCCCTTTGGCGCCTCGACGGCGGCGTAAACCTCGCCCGCGGGCAGGTGGAAGCCCTCGGAATAGAGTTTGAAATGATGGATCAGCGCCTCCATCGATGTCTTCATCTCGGCGCGTTTGGGCGGCGCTAGCTTGCCATATGCCATCACCTCGCCGGGGCAGTTGCGCAGCTTTTCGCAGGCTTGGCGGATGATCTTGGTCGATTCGTGCATTTCCGCGACACGGCACAGAAAGCGATCATAGCAATCGCCCTTGGTGCCGACGGGAATGTCGAATTCAAATTCGTCATAACATTCATAGGGCTGCGCGCGGCGCAGATCCCATTCCAGCCCCGATCCGCGCACCATGACGCCGGAAAAGCCCATGGCGATGGCCTCGTCCGCGCTGATATTGCCGATATCGACCAGCCGCTGTTTAAAGATGCGGCTTTCCACCAGCAGACCCGACAGCTCATCCAGGAACTGCGGGAAACCGATCGCCCAAGCGTCGATATCCGCGATCAGATCGGGCGGCAGATCCTGATGCACGCCGCCGGGGCGGAAATAGGCGGCATGCAGGCGCGCGCCGCAGGCCCGTTCATAGAACAGCATCAGCTTTTCGCGTTCCTCGAACCCCCACAGCGGTGGGGTCAAGGCGCCCACATCCATCGCGCCGGTTGTCACGTTCATCAGATGGTTCAACACGCGGCCAATCTCGCAAAACAGCACGCGGATCAGACTGGCGCGGCGCGGCACCTCGATCCCGGCGAGCCGTTCAATCGCAAGGCACCAGGCATGTTCCTGGTTCATCGGCGCCACATAATCGAGGCGGTCGAGGTACGGCAGGTTCTGCAGATAAGTGCGGCTTTCCATCAGCTTTTCGGTGCCGCGATGCAGCAGGCCGACATGAGGGTCGCAGCGCTCGACAATCTCGCCATCCAGCTCCAACACCAGACGCAGCACACCATGGGCCGCAGGGTGCTGCGGGCCAAAGTTGATGTTGAAATTGCGCACTTTTTCCAGATCGTCGGATGCGCTTTTGGCGATCACCTCGATGCTCATGTCGCATCCCCCTTGCCCGTCTGATCGCCCGGCAGCGTATTGCCCATCCCCTCCCACGGCGACAGAAAGTCGAACTGGCGATAGGCCTGCACCAATTGCACCGGCGCATGGACGACGCGCTTTTCAACCTCGTCATAGAGCACTTCGGTATAGCCGGTGGTCGGGAAATCCTTGCGCAAGGGATGGCCGGAAAAGCCGTAATCCGTCAGCAAGCGGCGCAGATCGGGGTGGCCGGTAAAGAGGATGCCGAACATGTCGAACACCTCGCGCTCGAACCAATCGGCGGCGGGATAGGCAGGTATCGCCGAGGGCGGCATTTCCCCATCCGCAACAGCCACCTTCAGGCGCAAACGGTGATTCAGATGCATCGAGAGGAAATGGTAAACCAGATCGAACCGCTTGATCCGCGCGGGATAATCGACAGCGGTGATATCGACCAGCGTGCTGAACCTGCATTGCACATCGTCGCGCAGGAACATCAGCAGCGCCGGCAGATCCGTCAAAGTGCTGGTCAGTGTCAGCTCGCCATAGGCCAGTTGCGCGGTGGGCGCGCCCGGGGCCATGTCACGCAGATAGGTCGCCAGATCCTGCATAGTCCCTACCTGACAATCGTGCCGGTGCGGCGGATTTTGCGTTGCAGTTGCATAATGCCATAGAGCAGCGCCTCGGCCGTGGGTGGGCAGCCGGGGACATAGACATCGACGGGCACAATCCGGTCGCAGCCGCGCACCACCGAATAGCTGTAATGATAATAGCCGCCGCCATTCGCGCAGGACCCCATGCTGATGACATAGCGCGGCTCGGGCATCTGGTCGTAGACCTTGCGCAAAGCCGGGGCCATTTTATTCGTCAGCGTGCCTGCAACGATCATCAGATCGGCCTGACGGGGACTTGCGCGCGGGGCGGTGCCAAAGCGTTCCAGATCATAGCGCGGCATGGAAAGCTGCATCATTTCAACAGCGCAGCAGGCAAGGCCAAAGGTCATCCAGTGCAAACTGCCAGTGCGTGCCCAGTTGATGATATCCGCGGTCGAGGTGACAAGGAAACCCTTGTCCTGCACGGCGCGCCCCAGCACCAGCGCGGCATGATCCGCATCGGCGCCAGCGCTATTGCGCCCGGTCTGCACACTGCCCTGCGCCCCGGTCGATAGCTGGTTCAGTTCCATTCCAATGCCCCCTTGCGCCATTCGTAAACGAAGCCGATGGTCAGCACGGCCAAAAAGACCATCATCGACCAGAAGGACACCATGCTCATCCCCGCAAAGGACACCGCCCATGGGAACAGGAAGGCGACCTCAAGGTCGAAAATGATGAACAGGATCGAGACCAGATAAAAGCGCACGTCGAACTTCATGCGCGCATCGTCAAAGGCATTGAACCCACATTCGTAGGCCGAGACCTTTTCAGGGTCGGGGTTACGCACGGCGACCACGACGGCCGCCAGGATCAAGATGATCCCCAGCACGGTGGCCAATCCCAAAAAGATCAGGATGGGCAGGTAATCTTGCAGCAATTGTCCCACGACGTGCCTCCTTCTGGGTGCGAGCGATGGGTATTTTGCGACTGCAATCGCGACTTATTGTCTCACCTTATAGAGGGTTCAAACGCAGGGTCAACCAAGCCTCTACAAGTTTAACCGATCAATCACTTGGGTCAGTTCAACATAGCTTGAAATGGTGGCATCGGGCGCAAGATCTGCAACGATTTTAGCCCCCGGACCAAATGTCACCAGTACGGAGGGCACCCCCGCAGCCCGCGCGGTTTTAAAGTCGGTGATCGTATCACCCACAAGGCAGCCGCGTGACAAATCCGCACCAAGGCGGCGAATCGCCTCGAACAGCGGGGCGGGGTCGGGTTTTTTGACCGGCAGCGTATCGGCCCCGACCAGCGATCCGAACAGATCGCGCACACCCAGCCGGCGCAGCAACTCGTCCGCAGGCGCGGCGGGCTTGTTGGTGCAGATACCGACGGCGTAACCCGCGCTGCGCAGCCCCTCGATCGCATCCGCAACGCCCGGATAAAGAACCGTATGGCTGCTCAGCGCCCCCCAATAGGCCTTGATGAACAGCGGATAGTGGATGGATTTCACCGGCACATCTTTGCGCCCTGCCCGCTGGAAACCCAGATTCATCAAGGCCATACCGCCACCAAAGGCCGTGCCCGCATCATCCGGGCCAAGGCTGCCCGCAATCCCGATCCCCTCCAGCGCGGCATTCCCAGCGTTGATCATATCAAGACTGGTATCGGCCAGCGTCCCATCAAGGTCGAAAATCACACTGCGCATCACGGGCTCCTGTTTTCAGTGGGCCCAGTTTAGCCGCCCCAGCGGTAATGGAAAGTTGCGCCTTGTGATTGCGCCTTGCCGCGCTAAAAGCAGGGGATTCTCAGGCTTAGGAGGCCCCCATGCCCAGCAATTTCGTCATTCTGGCCGCCGGCAAAGGCACGCGCATGGAATCGGACCTGCCTAAAGTCCTGCATGAGGTCGGCGGCGCCCCCCTGATCGCCCATGCCTTGCGCCTGGCAGACAGCCTGCTGCCTGATCGCGTCATCGTCGTCACCGGATATGAGGGCGCGGCCGTCGCCAAATCCGCGGCCCACTGGAACCCCGAGGCGATCATTGTCGAGCAGGCCGAGCAGCTTGGCACCGGCCACGCCGCGCAAATGGCGATGCCCGCGCTGACAGGGACCAGCGGCGATGTCTTTGTGACCTTTGGCGACACGCCCTTCATCCGCACCGCGACGCTAGAAGCCATGCAAGACGCGCGAAAGACGCGCGATCTGGTGGTGCTGGGGTTCGAGGCCGCAGACCCCGACGCCCGTTACGGTCGCCTTGTCATGGACGGCGAGGATCTGCAGGCGATTGTCGAATATAAGGACGCGGATGCCGCCACCCGCGCCATCCGCCTGTGCAATTCCGGCGTGATCTGCACCAGCGCGCAACGTCTGCCCGCGCTGCTGGCGCAGCTCAAGAACGAGAATGCAGCGGCTGAATATTATCTGACCGATATCGTGGCCATCGCCCGTGCTGCGGGTCTATCCGCGGGTGTCGTCACCTGCCCCGAGGAAGAGACCCTTGGCATCAACACCCGCACCGAGCTTGCCCGCGCCGAAGTGATCTTTCAGGCCCGCGCCCGCCGCGATGCGCTGGAAGACGGCGTGCAGTTGGTCTCGCCCGATACTGTGCATTTCGCCTTTGACACGCTGCTGGGCCGTGATGCTGTGGTTGAGCCCTATGTGGTCTTTGCCACCGGCGTGACCGTTGAATCAGGCGCGCGCATTCGGTCCTTTTCGCATCTTGAGGGGGCCCATGTCTCGCGCGGGGCGGTTGTCGGCCCCTATGCCCGCCTGCGCCCGGGCGCAGAGCTGGCCGAACACGCCCATGTCGGCAATTTCGTCGAGGTCAAGAACGCCACCATCGGCGAGGGCACCAAGGCGAGCCACCTGTCCTACATCGGGGATGCCGATGTCGGCGCAGGCACCAATATCGGTGCGGGCACCATCACCGTGAATTACGACGGCGTGTTCAAACATCGCACCACAATCGGTGATCGTGCCTTTATCGGGTCGAATTCGACCCTGATCGCGCCGATCACCATCGGAAACGAAGGGTTTACAGCGGCAGGGTCGGTGATCACCGATGATGTCGCGCCCGGCGCGCTGGCCATCGGCCGCGCCCGCCAAGTTGAAAAGCCGGGCCTTGCCCGCGCATTGATGGCCCGCCTGCGCGCCAAGAAAGACAAGACATGAGCCTGCCTGATGACCTGCAATGCCGCCTTGTGACGCTGGAGGAAGAACTCCGCGTCGAGGGCTGGGACCCGACCCCCGCCGAGATGATCGACTGGCTGGCGCGCGAGCTGCGCCCCGCAAACGAGCTGCCCGCGCGCCTTGAACTGGCTGCACGCCTATGGGCCTTTGGCACGCAAGACGCGCGCATTCTGGCGGCAAAGCTGCTGACACAGGCCCGTATGCGTCCCGATGATGCCATCTGGGCGGCGCTGACCGGCTGGATCGCGGAACTTGGCGCCGGGGCCGAGGAATGGGCGCTGATCGAATCGGTTTCCCGGGCGCTGGATCGCAGGATCGAGGCTGCGCCGGAACGCTTGGCCGAGATCACCCCTTGGGTTTCACATGAAAATGCTGCGCTGCGCGCGGCTTTCGCATTGGTGGCGCGTCCGAACCTGCGCCTGAAAATGCCCAAAGCGGCGGATCTTGCGCGCCGTGATGAATTGCTGGTGTTGCTGGCACCGCTGGCAGCGGATCGCGATCAGATGGTGCAGCGCGCGCTGGCCAGCGCCTTGCGCGATTTGGCGAAACATGATGCGCCGCGCGCGACCACATTCCTGCTGGCGCATGGCAATGCCATGGTGCCATGGGCGCGGCGCGAATCTATCGGCCGTCTACCCATTGCACTGGATGATCGCGGGCGCATCACGGGGGCGCCCGACAATCACTAAGGTTTAGCGCTTTTTCTTGCCCTTGCCGCCGCCGTTCGCCGCACGCGCTGCGGCGGCAGCGGCGAGGATTTCCTCAGCGATTTCTTCGGCTTCTTCGGGATCGAAATCCATCGGAATCTCGACCGTGCCCGCTTCGATAAAGATGCGCACCATACCGCGATCGGTCGGCCCGATCTGAATATTAGCTTCGATATCGCGTTCGTTGTTAATGCCCATGGGATGCATGCCCTTAAGAGTTGATTGCATTCCAGCTAGTCGCAGCGGCGGCGCAATGCAAGCACCCCTGCTTCCCGTAACGTTCACCCGCCAAATGCGCCGCTAGGCACTTGCAATCCGCGAAATCGGGCGTTAATTGACCCTCAGTGCCGCCTTAGCTCAGTTGGTTAGAGCACCAGATTGTGGATCTGGGGGTCCCCCGTTCGAGCCGGGGAGGTGGTACCACTCCCCCCCTTTATATCGCCCAGCCTGCAATCTTGGCTGTGATCGTGATTGACAAGATCCGCGCGCGCAGCGTCATTAGTCATACACGCTCAACAGCGACTGCAGGGATCATGATGACGGATGTCACGACGTGCCTGATTTGCGCCGCGCCGATGCGCTATTATTTCACGAAAACCTATAACGATCTTCCGGCAGCGCTGCCCTATGCGGGCTTTAGCGCCGATTATCACCGCTGCGATGCCTGCGGATTTGTCGCCTCGAAAACCCATCAGGATATGTCTGATGATGCGTTTGGCGCACTCAATAACGCCGCACATGCCTATTTCGAGGCCCTGCCCCTCGCCCAGCGCGGCTTTAACCAACCCCCATATGCGGAACAGGCGCTGGCGTTGGCGATTTTGGGAAGAAACGGCATTGTGGATCTGGGGCGCACATTGGATTATGCGGCCGGCCACGGCACACTTGCCGGAATTATGGCACGCTACTTCGACCACCATATCGCGACATATGACAAATATATCGCGTCAGATGGCCATGATCCGGCACGCCCGCCCCAGCCCGCGCGTCTGGTGATAAACAGCGCCATGTTCGAACATGTCACCACCCGCGCGGCGCTGGACGCGCTGAATGATTTGGTCACATCCGATGGGGTTCTGATGCTGCATTCGGTGATCTGTGACAGGGTGCCGGCAGATCCTGATTGGTTCTACCTAAGGCCCATCGTGCATTGCGCATTCCACACGAATGCCAGCATGGAGGTCCTGATGCAGCAATGGGGCTACGCCGCGTCCATCTACGCGCCAAAAGCCAAAAGCTGGTTTTTGTTCAAGGCAGGTTACCCCGACCTTGAACATCTTCCTGCACAGATTGCGGCCCTCAATACGGAATTCCAGACCGAGATGTTCATCTATAAATCAGGCTTTGTCGATTTCTGGAAAGGGTTCTGACGGGATTATTCCAGAATCATCACGCGATCCGCGTCGATATCGGTATCGCGCAATCGATGGGTATCAACCTCGCCCTCGATGCGGACGCGGGTGGTTTCGCTGACGGGCTGGCGGGGGAAGTCATCTTCGTCGATCTCGACCTCGATCTCGCCGGTGTCATCGCGGAAAACATAAGTTTCGCGGTCGATCTGGCGGATCAGGAATCCTTCCAGCGTGACATTGGCGTCATCGCGGGGGTCAGCCTTGATCTCGGCCACGGTTGTCAGCGGGTAGCCGGGCGAGACGCCCTCTGGCGCGCCGGCGGGGCCGACATATTGCGCGACAGCGGGGGCCGCACACAGCATCACGGCGACAGGCAGCAGGTATTTCAGCATCAGGAACCTCTGGGACAAATAAAAAGGGTCAGCAAGGACCTATGCCCTGCTGACCCGATTTCAACCTATAGGTTGACGATTAGGCGGCGATATCAAAGCGGTCGGCGTTCATCACCTTGACCCAGGCCGCGATGAAGTCCTGCACGAATTTACCCGCATTATCGTCCTGCGCGTAAACTTCGGCATAGGCGCGCAGGATCGAGTTCGAGCCGAACACCAGATCAACGCGGCTGGCCGTCCAGCACACCGCACCGGTGCGACGGTCGCGGATCTCGTACAGATCCTTGCCGGTCGGCACCCATTGATAGGCCATATCGGTCAGATTGACAAAGAAATCGGCCGTCAGGCTGCCCGCGCGGTCGGTGAAGACGCCGGTTTTCGCGCCGCCATAGTTCACGTCCAGCGCCCGGAAACCGCCAACCAGAACGGTCATCTCGGCGGCTGTCAGACCCAGCAGTTGGGCGCGGTCCAGCAGCATTTCCTCGGGGCTGACGATGTAATCGGCCTTTTGCCAGTTGCGGAAGCCGTCGGCGACAGGCTCGAGCACGTCAAAGCTGTCCACGTCGGTCTGCGCCTCGGTTGCATCGCCGCGACCCGCGGTGAAGGGCACGGTGACATCGAAACCGGCCGCTTTTGCCGCCTGTTCGATCCCGACACCGCCAGCCAAAACGATGACGTCAGCGATGCTCGCGCCGCTGCTGGCCGCGATGTCTTCCAAGACCGTCAACACACGCGCCAGACGCGCGGGCTCATTGCCTTCCCATTCGCGCTGGGGCGCAAGACGCAGACGCGCACCATTCGCGCCGCCCCGCATGTCCGAGCCGCGATAGGTGCGCGCGCTATCCCAAGCGGTCGCAACCAGATCCTGCACCGACAGGCCGGAGGCGGCGATCTTTGCCTTGACCGCAGCCACGTCCCAGCCCGTCGCGCCTGCGGGGATCGGGTCTTGCCAGATCAGATCCTCGGCCGGGATGTCGGGGCCGACATAGCGCGATTTCGGGCCCATATCGCGGTGGGTCAGTTTGAACCACGCGCGGGCAAAGGCGTCCGAGAACGCGTCAAAGTCGTTCATGAAGCGCAGCGAAATCTCGCGGTAGATCGGGTCGACCTTCAGCGCCATATCCGCATCGGTCATCATCGGGTTGTGGCGGATCGCGTCATCCTCGACATCGACGGGCTTGTCGGCGTCGGCGATGGTGATCGGCTCCCACTGCATGGCACCAGCGGGCGATTTCACCAGATGCCATTCGTGGTTGAACAGCATGGTGAAAAAGCCGTTGTCCCATTTGGTCGGCTCGGTCGTCCAGGCGCCTTCAAGGCCCGAGACGACAGTGTTGCGACCAATGCCGCGGCCTTTGGTATTCATCCAGCCAAGGCCCTGGAACTCTGGCGCGGCGGCTTCGGGATCAGCCGACAGATCAGCGGCGCTGCCATTGCCATGGGTCTTGCCGATCGTGTGACCGCCAGCCGTCAGCGCCACGGTTTCCGCGTCATCCATCCCCATACGAGCAAAGGTCTCGCGCATCATGGCGGCGGTTTTCAGCGGATCGGAATTGCCGTTCACGCCCTCGGGGTTCACATAGATCAGACCCATCTGCACAGCGGCCAGCGGGTTCGCAAGCGAGGCAGGTTCCTCGACATTGGCGTAGCGCTCATCCGAGGGGGCCAGCCATTCTTTTTCATTGCCCCAATAGGTGTCTTTTTCGGGCGCCCAGATATCCTGGCGGCCAAAGGCGAAACCAAAGGTTTTCAGGCCCGCAACCTCATAGGCAATCGTGCCCGACAGCACGATCAGGTCGGCCCAGCTGATTTTATTGCCGTATTTCTTTTTGATCGGCCACAGCAGGCGGCGGCCTTTGTCGGTGTTGACGTTATCGGGCCAGCTGTTCAGCGGGGCAAAGCGCTGGTTGCCGGTGTTGGCGCCGCCGCGACCATCGGCGGTGCGATAGGAGCCCGCAGCATGCCACGCCACACGCGCGAACATGCCGACATAGCTGCCCCAGTCAGCAGGCCACCAGTCTTGGCTGTCGTTCATCAGCGCGCGCAGATCGGCTTTCAGCGCATCGACATCCAGATCCTTCAGCGCGGCGCGATAGTTGAAATCCGCGCCCAGCGGGTTCGTTTTGGTGTCATGCTGGTGCAGAATGTCCAGATTCAGCGCATTGGGCCACCATTCCATCACCGATTTACCGGTTTCGGTCATCGCGCCATGCGCGACAGGGCATTTGCCTTGCGAAGTCGTATTGCCGTCCATCTGGATCTCCTAAAGCTGCGTATTGCGTAGCGATTGCGCCCTCCCTATCAAAGCAAATACATAAATCCCAATTGAATTTTCTGACCTGTGTGATAAGTTTTTCAAATGAAAAACCTGACCATCAAACACCTACGCTACTTCACCGCGCTTGCCCGCCACGGCCATTTTGGCCGCGCAGCAGAGGTTTGCGCGATCAGCCAGCCCGCCCTGTCGCTGCAGATCAAAGAGCTAGAGACGATCACCGGCGTCCCCCTGATCGAACGCGGTGCGCGCCAGACCCATCTGACCCCTTTGGGCGAGGAATTCGCCGCGCGGGCGCAAAGCATCTTGCAGGCGATGGACGAGCTGGGCGATCTGGCGCGGGCCGCCAGTGGCGATATCAGCGGGCGGCTGCGGCTGGGTGTCATTCCAACCGTCACGCCCTATCTGCTGCCGCGCCTCGTGAAAACACTGTCGGCGCGCTATCCCGCGCTGGATTTGCAGCCGCGCGAAACGGTGACGCGCAAGCTGCTGGATGATCTGCTGGCGGGCAGTTTGGATGCCGCCATTGTCGCGCTGCCGACGTCCGAGCCAAGCCTGCATGAAGAGGTATTGTTTGACGAGGATTTCGTACTGGTGCGCCCCGCCACTGATGCGAACCGTCCCGTACCCAGCGCCGATATGCTGCGCGAGATGCGCCTGCTGCTGCTTGAGGAAGGCCATTGTTTCCGCGATCAGGCTCTGTCGTTTTGCAGTATCGACAAGATGCGCGCACGCGATCTGATGGAGGCGAGTTCGCTTGCGACATTGGTGCAGATGGTCAGCGCGGGGATCGGGGTGACGTTGATCCCGGAAATGGCGCTAGAGGTCGAAACACGCGGGGCAAAGGTGACGGTCTCTCGCCTTGCCCCGCCACAGCCGACACGCCGCATCGGCATGGTCTGGCGGCGCAGCAACCCATTGGGGCGGCAATTAACCCAGATCGCGACCCTTGTGCGTGAGGTCTGGTCGCAAAGTGAAAGGCCGCAGCACTAAGCTGCGGCCTGACGTTTCTTTTAGAAGCTGGTCGTGATGCCGATGCGGAACAGACGGCCCGTTTCGCGGTAGGACACAGTGTCATCGGGCTGCGCGTCAAACACGTTGTCGATGCCAAAGTTGATCCGGGCATTGTCGCTGAGGTCATAGGCCAGCGACAGGTCGACCAGCATATAGGGATCGCTGTTCTGACCTGCCGGCACGGCGCGGGCTTCTTCGCTGCTCAGCTCTTCTTCGGTGATGTAACCGACTTGCTTGCCAACATAGGTCACGCTTGCACCCAGGGTCAGCGCATCATTCGCCTGCCAGTTCAACGCGGTGGTGATGTTCAGCTCCGGCGTGGTGGCCATCGGGAAGGGCGTATCCAAGAATTCATAGTAGAATTCCGACTTCGCCAGATAGGTGAACGAATTCGTCCAAGTCAGATCGGGCGAGATATTCCACGACAGACCACCTTCAAGTCCGGCCGTGGTGCCTTCGTCGATATTGGTGCGTTCAAAGATCGCGTAACCGTTCGAGCTGGTCTCGCCAGTCTTGGCCGCGCCGAACATGTTGGTCAGCTCGTTATAGAACGCGGTCAGCTCCCACGACACATCGCTGCCTTGATAGTTCAGACCGATTTCATAGCTATCCGACGTCTCGGGCACCAGATCGGGGTTACCGGTGATATAGCAAGGACCCGGATAGGGTTTGCAGCCGTTGCCACGCGAGGTCAGCAGATAGTTCGGGTTCAGCGAGCGCAGATCCGGCGCGTTGAACGCCTGCGCAAAGCCCGCCTTCAGCACCAGACCATTGCCGAAATCATAGTTGGCATAGACGCGCGGGGTAACGTGCGTGCCGTATTCCTCGCTCGAATCTGCGCGCAGACCATAGGTCAGACGCAGAGAATCGGTCATGTCATAGCGTGCCTCGGCATAGAGGGCAGCCGTGCTCATTTCGCCTTCGATCAGCGCGCCGCTCGAGTTGGTGTTGGTGTCCGACAACTCGTCATGCGACAGGTTCAGACCCAGCGTATACTCCAGATAACGGCCCGCGATCTGGGTTGCATTCGAATAACGCGTCTCGAAATTGATCGTGTTATATTCGGTTGCGTCTTTCCAAGTGGTGTTCGTGGTATCCCACGGCGCATTCTGACTGTTCTGATAGCTGAGGTAGCTGGACAGTTGACCCGCACCCAGCTGCCATTCATTGGTCAGCGTCAGGTCATAGGTCTGCAGGCGGCGGGTGTCATGCGCCTGATAGGACAGATAGCGCTCGTCGCTGGCGGTCAGCTCGATGCCCCATTCGATCGTGTCATTGGGCGACCAGATCAGATTTGCGCCCAGCTCTTTGGTGCGCGACCCCTCGCCCGAGGTGACCGTGGCAGCGGCGCCGGCGTCGGTGGTATAGCTGTAATCTTCGGTCGCTTCGCGCTCATAGACCTTGCCCCAGAAAGCGGCGGTCAGGTGCTGGGTCAGGCGGCCGCTGAAATAGGCCGAGATCTGCGCGTTGTCTGCTGTCGTATCGGCGGGACCGGACGAATATTCAGCGGTCACCGAACCCGACCAGACATCGGTCGGCTCTTTCAGGATGATGTTCACCACACCGCCCATGGCGTCCGAGCCGTACAGCGTCGACATCGGGCCGCGCACAACTTCGATCCGGTCGATGGCGTCCAGCGGGATGCGGGTCAGATCGCCCAGATAGTCACGCACAACCGTGCCGCCCGTGCTGACACGGCGACCGTTCACCAGCGTCAGCGTGCGGTTGGCGGGCAGGCCACGCATCGAAATCTCGCCGATACCGCTGTTGCCTTGGGTCAGGTTCAGGCCGGGGATGGTGCGCAGGATGTCGTTCAGATCGCGTGCGCCTTCGGCGGCGATGGTTTCACTGTCGATCACAGTCACAGCGGCGGGGGCATCTTGCAGCGTTGTCGCGACACCCGATGCCGAGCCAATAACGATCAGGCCAAGGTCGGTCGCGGTGCTTTGCGCGCTGGCGACAGCGGGCACCATTGCTATGGCAGTGCCGCACAGCAGTGCAAGGATCCCCGAGCGGGGGCGAGAAGGAAGGGTAGGCATCAGGAGGGCTCCGTCGTGTTCCGGTGACCAGAGCGACGGAAAGACTACGTGCGATGGCCGAACCAAACACAGGAATCTTTCGGCCGGCTGCGGACGCGAAAGTTGATGTTGTGCTGGCTATCATTGGCTAACGCCGCCGAAGTGGCGGATTTCACCTACAAGGTGCAAGGCATTTACGGAATCCCGCAGATATCAAATGAATTTTGTCAGGAATATGTTGCAACTGCGTCACATATTTCAATCACATTCCCGTGATCTCGTGCAGCATTGCATGCGCAGGACGCTGATCGCCAGCCGATCCATGCCGCAAGCCAAGACGTAAGTGACATATGCGCAGGCAAAGGAAATAACATTCTATTTTTACATAGAAAATCGCCCAAAATCGCACTGCCCCGCGTGGATGCATTCCGGTGGCAAACCGTTTATCTGTACGGCAACGAGCCCTTAAACTTTTATCAGGATTTCCGCTTATGCGTTCCTTGACATTGGCCACGCGTCTTGGCGCGGGCCTTGCCGCCTTTGCATGGTTCGGCCCTGCGGCGGCCCTGACCATCGGCGTCATTCCCGGCGCTGCTTCGGATTCCATCGAGGCCGCTGCCGTTGATGCACGCGCCGCCGGTATGGAGATCGAAGTGATCGAATTCAGCGACTGGACGATCCCTAATGTGGCGCTGACCTCGGGCGATCTGGATCTGAACTACTTCCAGCACGGCCCCTTCCTTGCCGCTCAGGTCGAGGCCACGGGCGCCGATCTGGTCAGCGTCGGCTCGGGCTATCAGCCGCGCATCGGGCTGTATTCGAACCGCTATGACAGCTTGGACGCGCTGCCCGATGGCGCGACAGTCGGCGTTGCCAGTGATCCGGTGAACCAGGGGCGCGGGCTGCAATTGTTGCAAGCGGCAGGTCTGGTCACCTTGGCCGAGGGCAAGGGCTATCTGGTGTCCGTGGATGACATTATCCAAAACCCGCGCAATCTGAACATTGTCGAGATCGAAGGCACCCAATTGGTTCACGCCATGCAGGATCTGGATCTGGTGCAGGGCCTGCCCGCCCAGATCGTGAACGCCGGTCTGGTCGAGAAAGCCGGTCAGGCGATCGTCTTTTCGGATCAAGAGGTTGCTGATTTCTCGATCCAATTCGTGACGCGCGGCGAAAAGGCCGATGATGCCGAGATCCAGCAGTTCATCGCGATCTATTACAATTCCGAGGCTGCACGCGCCGCGATCCATCAGGCCTTTGCCTCGAATGAGAACCTCTATTCCCTGCGCTGGCTGCAGGATTAAGGAGCGGCCCGATGTCATCGCGTCACAGTGAATATCTGATCTCGACCGCCGATCTGCAGGCGGCGTTGGCCGACCCGGATCTGGTCATTCTGGACGCGACCACGACATTGGTGCCCAATGCCGCACGCACGTTCGACATCGTGACGGGTCAGGCCGATTTCGAGGCCGCCCATATCCCCGGCGCGCAATTCGTCGATCTGGAACGCGACCTGTCGCGCCCAGCGCCGGGGCTGCTGTTCACGCTGGCCGAGGTTGCCGATTTTGCAGCCGCCGCGACACGGCTCGGCATCGGTGCGGCGTCCCGCGTGGTGGTGTATTCCAGCGCGCAGCCCGGCTGGGCCGTGCGGCTGTGGCTGACGCTGCGTGCCTATGGGTTTTCGCAGGTCAAAGTGCTGGATGGCGGGCTTATGGCATGGCGGGCCGAGGATCGCCCCGTGGACACCGGCCCGGCGCGCCCACGCCCCCTGCCCGTCCAGCCCTTTGCCTGGCGCGATGACCGCGCCGCCTTTTTCACCGATACCGCCCGCGTCGAACAGGCCGTCACCAGCGGCGATGCCATATTGGTCAATGCGTTGGGGCGCGATTACTTTGCAGGTACCGCCGCCATCACCTATGGCCGCAAGGGAAATATCCCCGGCAGCCGCAATCTGCCGACCAGCGCATTGGTCGGCGCGGATGGCCGCTTTCTGTCCGCCGATGACCTCGCGCAGCTTTACGCCGCCGAGGGGATCGCGGCGGATCAGGCCACCATCACCTATTGCGGCGCGGGCGTTGCCGCCAGCAATGTCGCCTTTGGGCGGCTGCTGCTGGGCCTTGATGACACGCGGGTCTATGATGGCTCGCTGATGGAATGGGCGCAGGACCCCGCGCGGCCCTTGGTGCCCTGACCCAGCCTTATGGCTTTGGCGCGCCGCCATGGTTACAGTGCCGCCTGAGAGAAATAGCGATTGCGAGTCCCCCCGCCCATGCCAAGCGCATCCCCGCCCTCTGCCGTCCGCTTTGACGGTCTTGGCAAAATCTATCATCGCGGCGGGCAGGATGTGACTGCGCTCAGCGATATCACTCTCGACATCGCCAAGGGCGAGATTTTCGGCATGATCGGGCGGTCTGGCGCGGGAAAATCCAGCCTGCTGCGCACCATCAACCGGCTAGAGCAGCCCACCAGTGGACGCGTGCTGGTGGATGGTCAGGATATCGCCGCGCTGGACGAGGGCGGCCTTGTCGCGCTGCGCCGCCGCATCGGCATGGTGTTCCAGCACTTCAATCTACTCTCGGCAAAGACCGTGCGCGAGAATGTCGGCCTGCCGCTGAAAGTTGCGGGCGTGCCTGCGCGCGAGATCGCCACCCGCGTCGATGAGGTGCTGGCGCTGGTGGGGTTAGAGGGGAAAGGCGACAGCTATCCCGCACGCCTCTCGGGCGGGCAAAAGCAGCGCGTCGGCATCGCCCGCGCCCTGATCAGCCGCCCCGATATCCTGCTATGCGACGAGGCGACCTCTGCCCTTGATCCCGAAACCACATTGTCGATCCTGAGCCTGCTGGGCGATCTGCACCGCCAGCTCGGCCTGACCATCATCCTGATCACGCATGAGATGAGCGTCATCCGCGAGATTTGCCAGCGCGTCGTCGTGCTGGATCAAGGCCGCATTGCCGAAGAAGGCCCGGTCTGGCGCGTCTTTGGCGCGCCCGCGCATCCCGCGACGCAATCGCTGCTGCAACCCCTTGCCCGCGCCCTGCCCCAAGACATCGCCGCCCGCCTGCGCAGTGCGCCACAGCGCGGCGACCATGTGGTGATCGAGCTGCGCTTTGACGGCGGCCAGCAGGTACAGATGGACGCCATCGCCAGCGCCCTGCCCGGCGCGCGCATTTTGGGTGCCAATCTGGAACAGATCGGCGCGCATCTGGTCGGTCAGGTCGTCCTGGCGCTGCCGCAGCAAGAACAGCCGGTGCAAATCCCCAGCTTTGCCGCCACAACAAAGGTTATTGGTTATGTCGCCGCAAATGATTAACCGCCTCTGGCAGGCCTTTTTCGACACGCTGTTCATGGTTGGCACATCGGCGGTGATCACTGTCGTGGTCGGCATCCCGCTGGCGGTATTTCTGGTGATCTCGGCCCCCGGCGGCATTATCGCGGCGCCGCTGGCAAACCGGATCATCGGCCTTGTGGTGAACGGCTTTCGCGCGGTGCCATTCATCGTGCTGATGGTGGCGCTGATCCCGTTCACCCGCATGTTGGTCGGCACCACGATCGGCGTTTGGGCGGCGATTGTGCCGCTGTCCATCGCCGCGATCCCGTTCTTTGCCCGTATTGTCGAGGTCTCGCTGCGCGAGGTCGACCCCGGCCTGATCGAGGCCGCCCAAAGCATCGGCTGCCGCAGATCCCATATCATCCGCCATGTCCTGCTGCCCGAGGCGCTGCCCGGCATCGTCGGCGGCCTGACCATCACCGTCGTGACAATGATCGGTGCATCCGCCATGGCCGGGGCTGTGGGTGCGGGCGGCCTAGGAGATGTGGCCATTCGTTATGGCTATCAGCGCTTTGATACCACCGTGATGGTCATCGTGATCGTCATCCTGATCGCATTGGTCAGCCTGCTGCAATTCCTTGGCGATTACACCGTGCGCCGCCTGCGCAATCGCTGAAATCTGGCGCAGGCCAGCCATCAGCAACGCGCCCCAGCTCATAATCTATATGAGAATTTCGATGCTATCCCTGCGTTGACATAGACGCCGTTCCGCCCGATTTTGCGACCAGATCAAGGTGCCGGGGGAAGCCTCGGGTAAAAGGGAATCCGGGCAAGATCCGGAACTGCCCCCGCAACTGTAGGCGGAAAGCCTGTCCGATAGGCCACTGGCGCGCGTTGCGCTGGGAAGGCCGGACAAGGCGAAGACCCGCAAGTCAGGAAACCTGCCGCGATCATTCACCTGTTCCGACTGCGGTGGGCGGTCGGTGGCGGCCCATCCGCAAAGGTGACAGCGCCCCTCGCGACACGCTCGCGAGGTCTCTTTTCGTTGTCCCGGCCCGCGCGTGCGGGCCGTTCAGAAGGCATGCCACGATGAATAGCGAATTCACCTTCTCCCTTAAAAGCATTCGCTTTGACGAGGATTATCACCCCGCCACCAATACGCGGGCGACCACAAATTTTGCCAATCTGGCCCGGGGCGCGCACCGCCAAGAAAACCTGCGCAACGCGCTGACGATGATCAATAATCGTTTCAACGCCTTGGCGGATTGGGACAATCCCGATTCCGATCGTTACGGCCTCGCGCTGGACATCATCTCGGTCGAGATTGCGGGCGGAGCGGATGCCTTTCCCCTGATCGAGATTTTGAAAACGACAATCATCGACCATCACCGCAACACGCGTATTGACGGTATCGCCGGGAATAACTTCTCGTCCTATGTGCGCGATTACGATTTCAGCGTGCTGCTGCCGACGCTGAAAAAGCGCGCGCCCGATGCCGCGCTGCCCGACACGTTTGGCGATCTGCACGGCAAGCTGTTCCAATGCTTTGTGAACGCCCCGATTTATCGCGACACATTCGCCAAAGCGCCAGTGATCTGCCTGAGCGCGTCCAGCAGCAGAACCTATCAGCGCACCGATAACTGGCATCCCATCCTCGGCGTCGAATATCGTCAGGACGCCCCCTCGCTGACCGATCAGTATTTCGCAAAGATGGGGCTGCGGGTGCGGTTTTTCATGCCAAAGGGCAGTGTCGCGCCGCTGGCCTTTTATTGCGCGGGCGATGTGCTGGGGGATTACAGCAACCTTGAATTGATCGGCACCATCAGCACGATGGAGACATTCCAGAAAATCTATCGCCCCGAGATTTACAACGCCAATGCCGCAGCGGGAAAAGTCTATCAACCCAGCCTGACCCACCGCGATTATGCGACCACGCAGATCACCTATGATCGCGACGAACGTAGCCGTCTGGGCATCGCACAGGGCAAGTTCGCCGAAGAGCACTTTATCAAGCCGAACCAATTCACCCTTGCGCAATGGTCTGCCGCGCAATCTTTCTGAAGATAATACAAGGTCTATCTGATGACAAAACTTCTACAAACCTCGACCGCAGGCAGCTTGCCCAAACCCGCGTGGCTGGCCCAGCCCGAGACTCTTTGGTCGCCTTGGAAGCTGGAGGGCGAGGGCCTGGTCGAGGGCAAGCAAGACGCGCTGCGCCTGTCGCTGGCCGATCAGCAGCACGCGGGCATTGATATTGTCAGCGACGGCGAGCAGACCCGCCAGCATTTCGTCACCACATTTATCGAACATCTCAGCGGTGTTGATTTCCAAAAGCGCGAAACCGTGCGCATCCGCAACCGCTATGACGCCAGCGTCCCCACCGTCGTCGGTGCGGTCGAGCGGCAAAAGCCGGTCTTTGTCGAGGATGCCAAATTCCTGCGCGCGCAGACCAAACAGCCGATCAAATGGGCCCTGCCCGGTCCGATGACCATGATCGATACGCTGTATGACGCGCATTACAAAAGCCGCGAAAAGCTGGCCTGGGAATTCGCGGTTATCCTGAACCAAGAGGCCAAGGAACTTGAGGCCGCGGGCGTCGATATCATCCAATTCGACGAGCCTGCCTTTAACGTCTTTTTCGACGAGGTGAATGACTGGGGCGTCGCCACGCTGGAACGCGCGATCGAGGGTCTGAAATGCCAGACCGCCGTCCATATCTGCTATGGTTACGGCATCAAGGCGAATACCGATTGGAAGAAGACGCTGGGCGCGGAATGGCGGCAGTATGAGGATGTCTTCCCCAAGCTGCAGAAATCCAACATCGATATGATCTCGCTGGAATGCCAGAACTCGCATGTGCCGATGGATCTGATCGAGCTGATCCGTGGCAAAAAGGTGATGGTCGGCGCGATCGATGTCGCCAGCAACACGGTCGAGACGCCCGAGGAGGTCGCGAATACCCTGCGCAAAGCGCTGCAATTCGTCGATGCCGAGAATCTGTTCCCGTGTACCAATTGCGGCATGGCGCCTTTGTCCCGCGCTGTTGCGACCGGCAAGCTTGCGGCCCTCAGCGCAGGCGCAGAAATCGTGCGGCGCGAACTGTCGGCCTAGTCGCAAAGGAAAATCCCCGGCCGATGGTGACATCGGCCGGGGAGATGCGCTCAGGCCTCCATGACGAAATGCCCGGCGCCCACTTCGCGGTAGTGCCGTTTTGGCGGCACATAATCCACGGCGCGGATCGGGCTTTTGATCTCGTCATTACTGATGGCACGGCGCAGCCCCCGACGCGCGGGATCGGGCACCGGCACAGCGGCAATCAGCTTTTTCGTATAGGCGTGCTGCGGATTGGCGAACAGCGCTTCGCGGGGCGCGATCTCGACAATCTCGCCCAGATACATCACCGCGACGCGGTGGCTGACGCGCTCGACCACGGCCATGTCGTGACTGATGAACAGATACGACAGGCCTAGGCGATCTTGCAGATCCATCAACAGATTGACCACCTGCGCCTTGATCGAAACATCCAGCGCCGAGACGCTTTCATCGGCAATGATGATCTTTGGGTCCAGCACCAGCGCCCGCGCGATCGAGATGCGCTGGCGTTGCCCGCCCGAAAACTCATGCGGAAAACGCGACAGCATCGCAGGCGACAGGCCCACCTGTTCCATCAAATGCTCGGCCTTGGCCCGCGCCTCGGCGCGGCTGCCCATCTTATGGGTCAAGAAGGGTTCAGTCAGCGCCTCGGCAATGGTCATGCGGGGGTTCAGGCTGGCAAAGGGGTCCTGAAAGATCATCTGCGCTTGGCGGCGCAGGCTGTTCAGGCGGGATTTGGGCATGGTGCGCATATCCTCGCCATCGATCAGGATCTCGCCCGCGATACTGTCGGTCAGGCGCATAATGGATCGGCCGATGGTCGATTTGCCGCAACCGGATTCGCCCACCAGTGACAGGGTCTCGCGCGGGAACAGATCGAACGAGACATTCTCGACCGCATGAACCGCGCCGGTTTTGCGCCCCAGCCAGCCGCCCTTCACGTCGAAACGGGTGACCAGATTGCGCAGGCTGAGGATCGGCGCCGAGGTATCCACCGGGGTATCCAGCGGCACCTCGGGGCTGGCAAGGCCGGTTTCCTTGTCAACGATACCAAAGCGCAGCGGATGGGCCTGCCCTTCCATCGCGCCCATGCTGGGCACAGCGGCCAGCAGGGCACGGGTATAGGGGTGCTGCTGCTGGGTAAAGATCTGCGCCGTCGGGCCGGATTCGACCGCATCGCCGCGGAACATGACAATGGTGCGATCCGCAACCTCGGCCACGACGCCCATGTCATGCGTGATGAACAGGACGGACATGCCCTCTTCTTCCTGCAACGTCTTGATCAGATCGAGGATCTGGCCCTGGATCGTCACATCCAAGGCCGTCGTCGGCTCGTCCGCGATCAGCAGTTTCGGCTTTGACGCCAGCGCCATCGCGATCATCACCCGCTGGCGCATCCCGCCCGAGAATTCATGCGGATAGGCTTTCAGCCGCGCCTCGGCATTGGGGATGCGCACCTTTTCAAGCAGACGGATCGCCTCGGCACGGATCTCGGCGGCGGATAGCTTGCGATGCGCGCTGATCGCCTCGGCCAATTGCTGGCCGACGGTGAACACCGGGTTCAGCGAGGTCATCGGCTCTTGAAAGATCATCGCCATATCGCCGCCGCGCAGCTTTTGCATCTGCGTTTGCGGCAGACCCACCAACTCGCGCCCGTTCAGCGTGATCGAGCCGCTGACGCGGGCAGAGGTCTTGGGCAAAAGCCCCATGATCGACAGCGAGGTGACCGATTTGCCCGAGCCGCTTTCGCCCACGATGGCAACCGTCTCGCCCGGCATCACATCCAGCGAGATGCCGTGCAGCACCTCGCGCCAGTCGCCATCAACCGAAAAAGCGACGCGCAGATCACGCAGGGAAAGAACGGGGGTCATAGGTATCTCCGGTCGTTGTGTGCTGGCGCTCATCAGACCAGCACCTTTGCGCCGCCATAGGTGGCGCGATAGGTTGCGGCGGCTTCCAGCCGGCCATCGGGATGGCGCAGGGCGGCGGTCAGGCGGCCAACGCTGCCCTTGGGCACCACGCGCAGGACGTGGCCTTTGGCGCGCAGAGCTTCGAGGGTTTCATCAGGCAGATCGCCCTCGGCCACCAGACCGCCCGGCTCGCGCGAGCGGGGATAGAAGCTGGCGGGCATATGGGTCGAATGGAACATCGGCGCATCCAGCGCGGCTTGCAGGTCCAAGCCTTGGGCCGCAAAGCGCACGAAGAACAGCAATTGCCATTGATCCTGCTGATCGCCGCCCGGTGTGCCGAATGACAAAATGCGGCCGTCCTGATGCCAGGCAAGGCTGGGCGACAGTGTGGTGCGCGGGCGTTTACCCGGTGCCAGCGATCCGGGCAGATCAGGCTCTAGCCAGAACATCTGCGCACGCGAGTTCAGGCAAAAGCCAAGGCCGGGGATGGTGGGCGAGCTTTGCAACCACCCGCCCGAGGGCGTGGCCGAGACGATATTACCCCATTGGTCGATCACATCCAGATGGACGGTATCGCCGCGCGGGATGGTGCCTTTGTCGGTTGCAAGATGGGCCATGGTTGGCTCGTAGACCGCGCCCTCGGGACGGCTGAGGCGTTCCAGCGCATCGGCCATCGCCGCGACCTGCGCTGCGAACCCCGGCGCGGTGCCGGGGCGCAACGTGTTGTCGGCTTTGTCCGAAATCTGGGCGCGGCGGGCGCTGGCATATGCATCGGACAGCAGCGCATCCATCGGCACATCGACCACGGCGGGGTCGGCGTAATAGGTATCGCGGTCGGCAAAGGCCAGCTTTTGCGCCTCGATCACCAGATGGACGAAATCGGCACTGGTGGTATCAATCCCGGCCATCACATCGGCGGGCAGCAACGACAACGCTTGTGCAAGGACGGGGCCCTGGCCCCAAGGGCCGGTCTTGGCCAGTGTCCAGCCGTTGTAATCATAGGTCAGCGGCGCCTCGTATCCGGCGCGATAGCCTGCCATGTCGGCGGCGGTCAGCACCCCACTATGGGCGGTGCCGCTTTCATCCATGGCCTTGAAACCGGCGCAGAATTCGCCAATCGCCTCGGCCACGAAACCGCGATAAAAGGCGTCGCGGGCGGCATCAATGCGCGCCTCACGCGTCTCGCCTTGGGCCAGATCCACAATGCGGCGCCATGTGTTTGCCAGATCGGCATTGCGGAACAGGCCGCCCTTTTGCGGCGGCACGCCGCCTTGCAACCACAGCGCGGCCGATCCGGGCCAATGCTGCGTAAAGAAATCACCCAGCTTTGCGACCGTATCCACCGCACGATCAAGGATCGGATGACCCTCGTCCGCAAGGCGGATCGCGGCACGCATGACATCGGCCAGCTCCATCGTGCCGTGATCGCGCAGCAGCAGCATCCAGCCGTCAAACGCGCCGGGAATGACGGTGGCCAAAAGACCATCGCCGGGGATCAGATCCAGACCTTCGGCCTTGTAATGGGCAATGGTCGCACCCGCAGGCGTCGGCCCTTGGGCGCATAGAACCTGTGCCTTGCCGTCTTTCCAAAAGATCGCGGGCAGATCGCCACCCGGGCCGTTCAGATGCGGCTCGACCACTTGCAGCACGAGGCCGGCAGCCACGGCCGCGTCAAACGCGTTGCCCCCGGCCGCCAGAATATCCGCGCCAGCCTGTGTGGCCAGCGCGTGGGTTGAGGAAATCGCGCCTTTGGTCATCCGTTATCCCTCGGGTCAAGTGCATCGCGCAGGCCGTCGCCCAGCAGGTTAAAGCCCATGACCACCAAAAAGATCGCAATACCCGGCGCGACCGCCATGAACGGGGCTTGCGTCAGGAAGTTCTTGGCGGTGGCCAGCATCGCACCCCAACTGGGTTCGGGTGCCTGTTGGCCAAGGCCAAGGAAGGACAGCGATGCCTCGGCAATGATGGCGGTGGCGATGGTCAGCGTCGCCTGCACCAGAATGGGCGGGAAGATATTGGGCAGAATATAGCGCCCCATGATGCGCAGGTTGCTGATGCCGATGGAACGGGCCGCCTCGACATAATCCTCGGTTTTGACGGACAGGGCCTGCCCGCGCGCAAGGCGAACAAAGACCGGCATGGCGGAAATACCGATGGCGATCATGGCGTTTTGCAGGCTCGGCCCCAAAAACGCGGCCAATGCGATCGCGAGGATCAGGAACGGCATCGCCAGCATCGCATCGGTGATCCGTGCGATGATCTGGTCCAGCCAGCCGCCAAAATAGCCCGCCAGCAGACCCAGCGGCACGCCAAATGCGACGGCGATCCCGACCGAAATCACCCCCGCCTGCAGCGAGGCCCGCGCCCCCCAGATCATGCGCGACAGGATATCACGGCCCAGCTCGTCCGTGCCGAACCAGTGCGCGGCGGAGGGCGGTTTCCTGACCAGCATCCAGTCGGTCGCCGTCGGGTTCGGGATCGGCAGCAGCGGCGCCAGCAGCGCAAGAGCGGCAAAGAACAGCACCACAATCGCACCGACCAGCGCTGCGCGGTTGCGTTTGAATTTGCGCCAGGTGCGGTTCTGGCGGCGGGGCGGCACGTCGGCCGCGGTGGGAACGACTGTATCGGTCACAGGGTTGCCCTCATACGCGGGTTCAGCATGACATAAAGGACGTCAGCCAACAGGTTGATAACGATAAAGCTGGTGGCGGTGACCAGCACCACGCCCTGCACGACCGCGTAATCACGGTTGAACACGGCATCGACGATCATTTTGCCAAAGCCGGGAATGGTAAAAATCTGCTCGGTCAGCACGGCGCCGGCCAACAGCTCGCCGAACATGACGGCAGACAGCGTAACGATGGGCAGCAAGGCATTGCGAAAGGCATGGCGCAGCACGACGATCTTTTCGCTAAGGCCCTTTGCACGCGCGGTGCGGACGTAATCGGCCTGCAACACACCCAGCATCGCGGATCGCGTGTGCCGCATCAGCGTCCCTGCGATGGCCGTGCCCAGCACGATGGCGGGCATGATCGTTGTTTGCAGACTGCGCCACGGATCGACAAAGGGCGACTCGTAACCCGAGGCCGGCAGCCAGCCCAAATTCACCGACACCAGCAAGATCAGCATGATCCCCAGCCAGAAATTCGGCACCGACAGGCCAGACAGCGCCACGCCATTGGCCAGATAATCCCAAAGAGTTCCGCGCTTGACCGCTGCGATCACGCCCGCAGGCACACCGATCAGCATGGCGAAGATCATCGACATGACCGCCAGTTGCAGCGTCACAGGCAGCTTTTGCAAGATCAGGTCGCTCACCGGCAGCCCGGTGCGCAACGAGCGGCCAAGGTCCCCGCGCAGCACATCGCCCAGCCAATAGAAATACTGCATCAGGACGGGATCATTCATGTGATACCGCTCGCGCAGCATTTCGATCGTGGCGGGGTCGCGGCTTTCGCCGGCCATGACCAGGATCGGGTCGCCGGGCAGCAGCTTTTGCAGCATGAAGACAAAGATCGACACCAATATCAGGGTCGGAATTGCCACCAGCACGCGGTTTAGAACAAAACGCATCATCGCGCGGGTTTCCCTCTTATACGGGACAGCCGCCCTGCCCGCAGCCATTTCGGGCGGCGCACAGGGCGGCTTCGTGACTTCTAGTGATTAGCCTTGGACGCCGCGCAGACGGATGATGCCGTCAGCATAGGGTGCAAAACCTTCGATACCGTCACGCAGGGTGAAGAAGTATTGAATGTGATAGAGATAAAGCAGCGGCAGATCGTTCTGCAGAATCTCGGTCGTGCGGTCATAGAGTTCTTTACGCACGGCGGGATCGGGTTCTTGGCGCGCTTGGTCAAGGATCTGGTCGATCTCGGCGTTGGCGTAATGCTCGTCATTGTTCGAGCCGGTGGTGTGGACGAACGGGTGGATGTTCGCATCCGGATCGATCCGGCCCGACCAGCCTTGCAGCGACATGTCAAAGTTACCGGCGACGTTTTCCGACAGCAGCGTCGCAAATTCGGTGGCACGCAGCGAAATCTCGAAACCCGCCTCCGAGGCCATCGCCTGAATGACTTGGCCCGCTTGCATCGCGACAGGGCTGTTGCCGGTTTGCAGCTCGACCCGCAGGGGCAGCTCTACGCCAGCCTCGGCCAACAGTGCGCGGGCGCGGTCGACATCGCGCGCGGGCACGGGGAAGCGCTCGTCATACCAACCGCTGCCGGGAGCCGCCCATTGGTTGCCGGGCACATAAAGCCCCTCGAACACGACTTGGTTGAACGCCTCGCGGTCGATGGCCAGCGATAGGGCCTGACGCACCAGCGGGTTCGAGCCAAGCGGCCCTTCGGCGCGGGCGCCGTTGCCGACGTTGATCGTGATGCCCTGATAGCCGATGTTCGGGATCTGGAACAATTGCAGGCGGCTGTCGCTTTGGACGCTGGGGACATCGGCGGGCGCGGTGCGCTCGACAATATCCAGATCACCCGCGCGCACGTTGGCCAGACGGACGGTCGTGTCCGGGATCGGCATAAAGATCACGCGGTCATAGTGGAATTCATCGGCGTCGTAGTAATCGGCGAATTTCTCAAGGACGATGCGATCGCCTTCGCTGCGGCTGACAAAGCTATAGGGGCCCGAGCAGACCGGATTCTGGCCAAAGTTCTCGCCGGCGGCGTCGGCGGCATCGGGCGAATACATGCGGCCCGCATGGTGCGCGAGCTGCGCCAGCAGCGTCACGTCAGCCGATTTCAGATGGATGGTCAGTTCATGATCGCCGGTCGCCTCGACGCTTTCGACCGAGCCAAGCTCGGCTTTGCGGTTCGACACGGGCAGGTTCATGTTGCGTTCAAACACGCGCACCGCCGAGGCCGCGTTGAACGGCGTGCCATCGTGGTGGGTCACGCCCTCGCGCAGTTGCAGCACCAGTGTCATGCCGTCTTCCGACCAGCTATGGCTGGTGGCCAGTTCGGGGATGATCTGCATGTTTTGGTCGGTGTTGAACAGGCGGCTGCACAGCTGTTCATAAACCAGCGAGGACACGAAGGTGCGCGACTGGGCCGGGTCCAGCGAATCCGGATCCTCGTTCAGGCCGATCCGCAAGTCTTGCGCGAATGCGCCACCTGCGAGCGAAACCGAGGCGAACAAAGTCGCCATCAATAGGCTTTTCTTCATGATACTCTCCCGTTTTTTCAGTCGTGATCAGCCGCAACCGCCTAAAAATTAGGCTCAGTCTGAGATTTAGGCGAAAGCAGACGCAATCTGCGCGAACCATAGGCAACCCAAGGGGTCTAGGGCAACCGCCTTGGGCCCAAAATTAGACCAAACGGATCGATAATCGCACAGGTTTACGTCGGGACGCAGGTTTACCGATTGCGAAGGCGTGGCAAGGCGGCAACGCGGGCAGCCTGACTTTGCGTCCGGCACCGCCCTTGCCCTGCATTGCAAAGGTTAATGAGCGCCCAGAAAAGCGACAGGGCCGGGGCGTTTTGCGCGACCCCGACCCTGCTTTTATCCTTGGCTATTCCGACAGATCAGAACCGATAGTTCAGGCCGATCCGCAATGCGTGCGTGTGCAGCTCGCTGCCCGCCTGACGGCCGATCTGGTCCAGCAGTCCTGCGGCTGTTGTGCCATTACTGGCCCGATCAAAGTTGAAGTTCTTTTCGGGGTAGTAGCCATAGACATATTCCCCCCGCAGCGACAGCGCGTTCGAGAAGGCATAATCCATCCCCGCGCCCACCACGACACCGGTGCGCAATTGGCTGTCCGTTTCACTGAACGAGGGATAGTTCACGATGCCGCTGACCAAGCGATATTGCGTCCGCGTCTGATGCTCTTCCATCATACCAAGGCCGGCGGTTGCAAACAGATGCGCGCGCCCAAAGGTCTGGCCGACACTGCCGCGCAGCATCGCGGTTGCGCCCCAGCTATGGGTGTAATCTGCGGCGCGGGTGTTGTTCTCGCCCCAACGATCGACGTCCAGCGTTTCATCAATCATATATTGCTGGGCGCGGCCGCGTGCGAAATCGACGCTGGCCTCGACGCCCAGAACCAGACCGCTGTCTTGCTGCTTGCGATAGCCGAATTGCAGCCCCGCAACGGCCGAAGAGGCGGCGGTATCGGTGCGCTCGATGGCGGCATTGGCGTTATAGCTGCCATCACCGGCATAGGTCTCGCCCTCGGCCGCAAAGCGCGCGGCGCCAAAGGTCAGACCGGCATAGGCGCCACCCCAATTGCCATCAAAGGGCTGGACCGCACTGCTGCGCGCATCCGCTTGGGCCGCCATGTAATTGCGCACTGCCGCGGACGAGCTGCGCTCAGGCGTGCCATCGCCCAAGGTGGTGGTAAAGTTCAGGCTAAGGGTACGACCGGGCGCAGGCAGCACCGCGACACCTTCGCCTAGGCTGAGGGCATCGACGTAATAGATGTCGAACAGGTTATCGACAGCGAATGACAGGCTGGTGCGATCATTGATTTGATAGCTGCCGAACAGGTCGAACAGCTCATAGGCCGGGGCGCGCACAACGCGGTTATAGCGCAGACCCAAGTTCAACCGCTCATCCATCAAAGCCGTTCCAACGGTGGCCGAGAAGGTCCGCTCTGGCGGGATATGGTTTACGAACCACGACGCCGAGGTCTGCGGCATCCCGTCATAGCAGCTGATCGGCTGCGACGCCGTGCTGCGGTAGCAGCTGGAAATATCGGTATATTCCGTCGCGCCCAGCGCCAGATAGCTGCTGCCAACGGCATAACGCGCGGACAATTCCCAACCGCGCATCGAGACTTCGGGGATATTCGTGCGCACCTGAATTTCGGTCGAATTGCCATTGGGCGCGGTCAGTCGCTCTTGCCCCAGCGTGATGTAATCGGTGATCTCGTTGTTGAACCAGCTCAGCTTTGCACTGAATGCATCATCCGGGCGGAACACGGCAAAGCGGTTCACGTTGATGCCGAGTTCAGTGTTATGGGCATGCTCCATCTTCAGATCCCAATAGGGATTGACTGAACCGGAAAAGCCTTCGGTCGCCTCAAAGGGGCTGGCGGCGCGCAGGGCCTCGGCATAGCGGCCATAAAATTGCAGGCCCTGCACCGGCTCGATCAGCGCCGAGAACGCGGGCGCGATCCCTTCGGCGGCGTCATGATTGCTGATGCCACCCAGCACCCAGCTTGAGCCGGTATTGCTGTCGGTGACCTCGTTATGGATATAGCGCGCACCAAGGGTAAAGGTCGCCCAATCCGCCGGGTTATAGGTTGCATTGATGAAAGCGCTGGTCTGATCGCGCCAGCCCGTCCGTACAGGGTCCCAAGAGCGGCCCGGATAAAGCGCGTTCAGCCGTTCCCAATCATCCGATTTGCCGAAATCCTCGTGATCATAGGCAAAGCCGTAGTTCAGCGACAGCCGCCCCGGCGCCCCTTCAAAGACCGAGGTATTATGCACGGTTGCGCCCCAACGCTCGGACAGGGTCGCGGCAAACATATCGCCGTTATATTGAAAACTGCCATAATCCAGCCGCACCGGATCGATGTTGAAACTATCGACCCTCGTCGCCCACAGATCGGCGCGCAGATCGACCAGCGGGTTGCCGGTGTTATAGCGATAGCGCGCAGTATAGGTATCGACACTGACGTCTGTCACGGTCTGATAGGGCGTATCGCCATACATCAGCTGCGAGGGCTTCATCTCGGCCGACAGTCCTTCATAGCGCAGATAGGACAGATCGAACGTATGGCCGTAAACGGGCCGGAACACGCCGCGCAGCAGATAGGATGTCGTCTCGATCGACGAGTTGATCACCTGCTCGCCGTTTTCAAACGGATGCGCGCCGCCGTTCCATTCGCTGACGGGGATGCCGCGCTCGCCCGTGTAATAATTGCCGTTTTCGCGCTGCGCATAGGCGGCCAGAAAATCCGCCGTCTGGGTGCGATAGGCGAATGCCGCCGAGGCATTATGCCCGTTCAGATCCAGGAAATCGGGGCGGTCATAGTTGCGCACGGCAGGCTCGCTGCCACCGACGGTCGTGGCGGTGGGCGGCGTGTCGTTATTGCCCGTCAGGCCCGCATTCAGCCGCAGCGCCCATGTGCCATCAGGGGCCAGAATATCATGGGGCGACAGCGTCCGCGCCCGCACCACGCCGCCGACCGCGCCGGTAGCATCCGCGCCCATGCTGGGGCCCTTTTCAATGCTGAGGCCGCCGATCAGATCGGGATCGATATAGGTGCGCCCCGCCATGCCGGAATAACCGCGATAAACCGTCGATTCCTGCAGCGCGCCGTCCAGTACCACGGGGCTGCGCCCCTGCCCCTGCAGGCCGCGAATATTCACATCCAGCGCGCCCGAATTGCGGTTTTCCGCGTTCATCACGCCCGCAATACCGCGCAGCATATCCCCCGGCGAGGCGCCGCGCGCCGCCGCGATATCCTCGGCCGACAGATGCGCGCTGGCGGCCACGCCGCGATAGGTATCCTGCACCCGCTCGGCCGCGGCCTCAACAGCGCTGGCGGCGGCGGAACTTGCGACCACCCGCACCGGCCCCAGCACCAGCGTGTCACTGTCCACATCGGCCAGCGGCTGCGAGATCACAACGCTGGTCGGGCTGGTGAACTGATAGGTCAGCCCGGTCTGCGCCAGCAACTGCACCAGCGCCTGTTCGACCGAATAATCACCGCTGAGCGCCGGGCTTTGACGGCCCGCAACAATGCCAGAGGGGAAGAATATACTGACCCCCGCCTGATCGCCCACCGCCGTCAGTGCCACACCCAGATCCTGCGCCGGCACCTGCAACGCCAGCACAGGGCCATCTTGCGCCAGCACCGGCGCGCCCAAGGCCAGCGTTGCCGCTGCCACACTTGTCAACATCAGCGCTTTTACCAAGCGCAAACGGCTTTTCACTTGTCCCATCGTCCAGCCCGCATTGAATGACGCCTGGCTGGATCGATCGTCTGGCTGGCAGTTAATTAAGGGACGAAGCCAGCGCGCCACCTTTACAGGAAATTTCGTAATATTTTTTGCGATGTCAGGCGCGGCGGATCACGCTGAACATTGGCAATTGGGTGAACGTGATCGGCAGCGGCCCCGCAAGGCTTTGCAAAATCAGATCCCCATCCGCCATATTAAACACGCCCGAGACCCGCAAATCCGCGACCTGATCGCCCCAGATCACGATCCGCCCCCTGCGATACCGCTCGAGGCTGGCGGCAAGTTCGGCCAAGGGACGCTGATCCAAGATCAGCTTGCCACGCTGCCATGCCAGCGCATCGGCGGGATTGACCCGCGCCCGTTGCCAGCCTGCGGTGAACAGCCGCTCGCCCCCCTGCAAGCGCGCGCTGCGTCCGCCAAAATGCAGCGTCACAGCGCCCTCTAGACAGGTCAGCGCCAGACCTCCTGCCAGCAAATCGACGTCGAAACGTGCGGCAGCGGCATGCACCTCGCCGCCGGGGACAGTCAGCAGCAGATCGCGCGCTGCATCAAATGTGGCCTGCCCGCGCAGCATGGCGACACCGCGCGCGTCAAGGTTCAGTGCGGTGCGCGCGTTCAGCGCAACCGCCGTGCCATCGGCCAGAACGATATCGCGCCGCTCGGCCGCCATGGTGCTGTAATCCGGCAATAGCGCGCCGGTTTGCAGCAATCCCGCACCAAGGACGACCGCCGCACCGCCGCCCAACACGGTCCGGCGTGTCAGCGCCCCGCGCTTGACCTGATGCCCCGCCGCCCCAAGGCCGTGCCACAGCGCCTCTGCCTCGCGCGCGGCAGCATCGAACATATCGCCCTGCGCACGCCATAGCGCCCAGGCCTGCCAATCCGCCTCGGTCGCGCCGCCCGCATGCAGGCGGATGATCCAGTCCAGGGCCTCATCGCTTAGCGCGGTATCGGGAAAGCTGCGGGGCATCTTAATCCTCCAAAGCGCGGAACGCATCGCGGCAATGCCGCAGAGCCTGGGTCATATATTCGGCGACCATCCGGTCCGATATCTTCATCTGCGCTGCGATTTCGCGGTGGGTCATGCCAGCGCAGCGGTTCATGATCAGCACCTCGCGCGCTTTTGGCTTTAGCCCCATCAACACCTGCACCAGTTGCCGCAATTGCGAACGGCCGATCAAAACCGCCTCGGCGGTCGGCATCTCATCTGCCACGGCGCCAATCACCGCCGCATCGCTGTCATGGCCGATGATATGACGCCGCTCGCGCCGGATCAGGTCGATGCTGATATTGGCGGCGACCATCAGAATATAGGCCTTTGGATCACGCACCGCCTCGCGCCGCTGGACAACACGGCGCAGGCGGAACCACGTCTCTTGCATCGCCTCATCCGCCAGATCATGCGAGCCGACGCGCTTGCGCAATGCGCGGTGCAGCAAATCCCAGCGCTGCAAATACAGATCCATCATGCGATGGGCATCGTCGTCCAAAATCTCGTGGGGCATGAAACCTCGCGCCCGCGTCACGGGCCAGCAGCTTGCGATTTTGGGGACTACCTGCGGCTCGCATAAAATAATCCGCGACCAGCTTCAAGGCGGGTGACTTGCGATGCGCCGCCCATGCGATAGGTTCAGCCCATGACAGCACCCTATCGCCTGCCCACCACCTTTCAGACATCGCGCTATCACCTGCGCCAAGCCACGCCTGATGACGCCCAAGCCATTTTCGACGCCTATGGCACGGACCGGAACGTCACGCGCTATCTTGCGTGGCGGCCGCATGAAAGCGTCAGCGACACGGCGGCGTTCTTACAGATCGCAGCGGACCAATGGGATCGCGGCACTGGCTTTGCGGTTGTCGCGCGCCCGCTTGCGCAGCCCGATCAGATCATCGGCATGTTCCACCCACAGCTCTTCGGTCACCGCCTCAGCTATGGCTATGTCCTGCGCGCATCCGCCTGGGGCCAAGGCTGCGCGTCCGAGGTGATGCGCTGGCTGGTTGATCACGCCCTGTCGCATCCGGCGATTCACCGGGCCGAGGCGTTTTGCGATGTGGATAATCCGGCCTCTGCCCGCGTGATGGAAAAGGCGGGGATGCAGCGCGAGGGCCTGTTGCGCCGCTATTTCGTCCATCCGAATATCTCGGACGCGCCGCGCGACTGCCTGATCTACGCAAAGGTGCGCTGAACACAGCAACGCACCCGCAAAGACATCTTTGCGGGGTTTTTGACGGTATAACAACAACCCGTCATCAACGGATGTTCAAGATGCACCAATGGGGGATTTGGTGGAGCCTAGGGGGATCGAACCCCTGACCTCTTGCATGCCATGCAAGCGCTCTCCCAGCTGAGCTAAGGCCCCGTTATCTTCGACTTTCGTCGCTGATGGCGTCTCTCTAGGGTCTGGGCCGGGCGAGATCAAGCGAAAAGATACGCCCGGCTTCCGTGACTTTGGGTCAGCAAATCCGCTGACCCGCAAGATTATTCGTCGTCGTTGGCTGCGACATCGCCCAGATCGTCGAACGAGACATTGTCCTCGTCGTCATCTTCCAGAACCTCATCTGCGAGGTCGGCGTCATCGCCTTCGACATCATCATCCAGCAGCAGATCATCATCCTCGTCGAAGCCTTTCAGCTTCTTCGCGCCATCGGCAGCATCGGCCATGATCGAGCGACCGCGCGCCGTGTCGATGCTGACGACCAGCCCGGTATAGGGGCTGACAATCGGATTGGCATTCAGGTCATAAAAACGCTTGCCGGTGGTCGGGCAAAGACGTTTGGTTCCCCATTCAGCTTTGGGCATTCCGGATCCCTTTGGAAACGGGCCACGCGGCCCTTTGGTAAACGCGGCAAGGCGGCTTCGGATAATCCTTGGCCTTGCGATAACTCGCCGTCCCCTGCCATAAGCAGATATGAGTGTCAAAGCCTTTGACAATGCCACTTGCACAGGTTTTTGCGAAGGCGCTGTATGTCACATCCACAGCCCGCCCGCAACGCGCACCGCGCATCACTGAAAACACAGGTCAAAACCCTGCCTATGGCCCCTACCCCGCCCAATTCACGATCGACGCTGATGGCCCGATCGCCGTGCAGCTGCGCCGCAATGCGCGCGCTAAACGGCTGACATTGCGGGTGTCGCAGCATGATGGCGCGGTGACGCTGACCCTGCCGCCGCGCGCATCATTGGACGAGGCGCTGCGCTTTGCCCAAAGCCGGGCCGAATGGATCCGCAGGCATCTGCCCATGGGCGGGCCAAGGCGGGTGATGATCGGTGATTCGCTGCCCCTGCGCGGAACAGCGCATGTGATTACCGCAGGCACAGGCCGCGGTGTGCGGGCCGAGGGCGGAGCCCTGATCGTGCCGGGGGCGGCCAGCCTTGGGCCGCGGCTTGCCGCCTATCTCAAGGTGCAGGCGCGCGATGATATCAGCCGTGCCGCCGACCATTACGCCCGCCTTGCGCGCCGCCCGATCACACGCCTTACCCTGCGCGATACACGTTCGCGCTGGGGGTCATGCACCTCGGACGGGGCGTTGATGTTTAGCTGGCGCCTTGTCATGGCGCCGCCACCGGTGTTGCATTATGTCGCGGCCCATGAGGTCGCACATCTGCTACATATGGACCATTCGCCCGCCTTTTGGGCCGAGGTCGCACGTCTTTTCCCGGACCATGCCAGCGCGCGCCAATGGTTGCGCCAGCATGGGTCCCATCTGCAACGTATTGATTTCACTGCACCCGAGTAACGCTATATGGTCACGCACCCCGTCTCTGCGCCCCCCGAGGCAACGGCCCGCCCCACCGCGGATGCCACGATTGCGGCGCATGAACGCGTGTATAAACAACTGCGCCTGATGATCGTTCATGGCGAGCTGCCCCCCGGCGAGGCGCTGACCCTGCGCGGCATCGGGGCGCAATTTGGCGTTTCAATGACCCCCGCGCGCGAAGCCGTGCGCCGTCTGATTGCCGAGGGCGCGCTGGTCATGTCCAGCTCGGGCCGCGTGGCCACGCCCGAGCTGTCGAATGAACGCCTCGAGGAACTGGCCTCGCTGCGCGCGCTGCTCGAGCCGGAGCTGGCCTCACGCGCGCTGCCCCGCGCGCATTTCGCGCTGATCGACCGGATGGAAGTGATCAACCAGGGCATCAGCCAGGCCATCGCCCGGCAGGACCCCGTCGGCTATATCCGCATGAATCTTGAATTCCACCGCGCCCTGTATCTGCGGGCGCAGGCGCCGGCGTTTCTGGCCATGACCGAAACCGTCTGGCTGCAATTGGGACCGACGATGCGCAAACTCTATGGCCGCCTGCGCCGAACCGAGCCGCCGCAGCACCACCGCCTGATTCTGGCGGCCCTGCGCGCGGGGGATGAACCCAGCCTGCGCCTTGCCGTGCGCGCGGATGTCACGCAGGGTCTCAGGATGTTGAAAAATTAGCCTTTAACAGGCCCGTTGACTAAACCAACTATTTCTGTCAACTATTAGGTATCAAGCCAACCCGGCCAAAGGCAGGGCAAGCCGAATCATCATCACTTATGTGAGACGAGGACTGCCATGGCCATTTTTGCCCCCGTTCAGCCGGAACCCGCCGAAGGCCAAGCATGGTCTAGTCTTCGGAGCGAGCTGATGACCCTGATCCAAGATTTTCACCTTACTGATGACATCAGCCTCGAGCGTATGTTTGACCGCATCGAGGAGACGGAGACACTCCAATGATGGCCGCGCCGCTCTCACCCGAAATCACCAAGGCCCTCGTGGCCGAACAACCCACCTATGACGCCCGCGAATTGACCGGCAAGAACGGTCAGGCGCGCATCATTCTGGGTGATCAGGTTTACAATCTGCGCATTACCCGCGCAGGCAAGCTGATCCTGACCAAGTAACGATCACTTCTCGTCCTTTCCTCTCTCTGCTGCAGCAAAGACGCATCGCAATCGCGGTGCGTCTTTGTGTTTAAGGCAAGCCGCGCTAGCATTTCGTCACCAAAGCCAAAGGTGGGACATGCAAGACGCCTATGATGTGGTGATTATCGGCGGGGCGATGACGGGATCATCCGCCGCCTTTTGGCTGACGCGCAATCCCGACTTCACCGGCCGCGTCCTGGTGGTCGAGCGCGACCCGACCTATGCCTGGGCCGCGACCACGCACACGAATTCCTGCATTCGCCTGCAATATGGTTCCGAGGTGAATGTCCGCATCAGCCGCTTTGCCGGTGATTTCATCCATCAATTCAAAGAGTATATGCAGGATGATGCGGCCCCCGATATCGTCTTGCAGAACTTCGGCTATCTCTATCTGGCCAACACGCCCGCCTTTTTGGATGTGCTGCGCGACAACGCCCAGATGCAGCGCGCGCTGGGGGCCGAGACGCAGATCCTGACGCCGGACGAGATCGCGGCACTTTTCCCCTTTTATAATCTCGACGGCATCCTTGGCGGCTCGTTCAATACCAAGGATGAGGGGTATTTCGACGGTGGCACCATGTTCGACTGGCTGCGGATCAAGGCACGGGCGCAGGGCGCGACCTTCCTTACCGATACCGTCACCGCCATCAGCGCCGATAACCGCATCACCCTTGCCAGCGGGCGAACCATCAGCGCCGGCCATATCATCAACGCCGCCGGCACCCGCGGGGCCGAGGTGGCCGCGATGGCCGGCCTGCGCATCCCGATCGAGGCGCGCCGCCGTTTCACCTTTATTGCCGAGGCCGCCCGCCCCCTGCCCGTTGATCTGCCGCTGACCATCGACCCTGTGGGCGTGCATATGCGATCGGACGGCCGCTATTACATGATCGGCTGCCCGCCCGATCTGGACGTGGCCGTCGACCCCGATGATTTCACCATGGATCACGCGATCTGGGAGGATCATGTCTGGCCCACAATCGCAGCCCGCATCCCCGCGTTCGAGGAATTGCGCCTGATCAACACTTGGGTCGGCCATTACGATTACAATACGCTGGATCAAAATGCGATCATCGGCCCGCATCCCGAGCGCCGTAATTTCCTGTTCGCAAACGGCTTTTCCGGCCACGGGTTACAACAGGCCCCTGCCGTTGGGCGTGCGTTATCCGAACTTGTGATCTATTGCGCCACCCGCACCCTTGACCTTGGCGCGCTGGGATATGAGCGTATCGCATCAGGCACGCCCCTGCGCGAGCGTGCCATTATCTAAGGAACCAAGATGCGTAAAATCGTCCTCACCGGCGCCCGTGGCGCGCTCGGCACCTCGCTGCGCGGCCCCCTGTCCAAGATGTGTGACCAGTTGGTCAGCACCGACATCCAACCCGGCCCCGAAGGGCTTTACGACAACGAAACCTTTCACATCGCCGATATCGCCAAATTCGACGAGATCGCGCCGCTGCTGGAAGGTGCGGATATGGTCGTCCATTTCGGCGCCATCGTGGATGAAAAGCCGTTCGAGGAGCTGCTCGGCCCGAATTTCGTCGGTGCCTATAACATCTGGGAAGCGGCCCACCGCCACGGCGTCCGCCGCGTGGTCTATGCCTCGTCCATCCACGCGGTGGGCCTCGAGCACACAAATTCCGGCGCCGATACCACCGTCGCCCATAACCCCGACACATTCTATGGCCTCGCCAAGTGCTTTGCCGAGGATCTGGGCCGCATGTATTGGCAAAAGCGCGGCGTTGAATCGGTCTGCCTGCGCATCCTGTCCTGCACGCCCGAGCCGCAGAATATCCGCGCCCTTGGCACATGGCTCAGCCATCGCGACATGGTGCAACTAGTGACGCGCGCCATCGACAGCCCCGTCGTCGGCTTTACCGTGATCTATGGCGTGTCGAACAACACCCGCAGCCCGGTGGATAATGCCAAAGCCGCCTTCCTTGGTTATCGCCCCGTCGATAATGCCGAGGATTGGGCCCATTCGCTTTTCGCCAAAGCCGGTATTCCCGACCCGCAGGACAAGGCCCTGACCCGCCTTGGCGGCCCGTTCGCGGTCGTCCCCTTGGGCGAAAGCGGCGTTGCGGCCATTCAAAAGATGTCCGAAGGTCAAAAACCCTAGCGCTTGATAGCCTGCCGCCCCCATGCGACACTTGGCCAAGACCTGTGGGAGGCAAGCATGACATCACTGACCCGCAATCCTGGCATGGCGCTGGATCTGGACTGGGTGCTGGGCGCGCGCGTCAACACGCCCGCCATCACCCGCCGCTGCGCCAGCCTGCCCGCACGGCGCAGCGTGAAAAAGGATTATCAGGCGGCATGGCTGCTGAAAGCCGTGTCGCTGATCGACCTGACGACGCTTTCGGGCGATGACACGGCTGATCGCGTCCGCCGCCTGTGCGCCAAGGCCCGCCAGCCCATCGCCCCCGAGGTGCTGGACAGGCTGGGAATGTCGGGCCTGACGACCGGCGCAGTCTGCGTCTATCACGATATGATCGGCGCGGCGGTGGATGCGCTGCAAGGCAGCGATATTCCCGTCGCCGCTGTATCCACGGGCTTTCCTGCGGGCCTCTCGCCATGGCACCTGCGTCTGCAGGAGATCCGCGAAAGCGTGGCCGCAGGCGCGCAGGAGATCGACATCGTCATCTCGCGCCGCCATGTGCTGTCAGGCAATTGGCAGGCGCTTTATGACGAGATGCTGGCGATGCGCGAGGCTTGCGGAGAGGCGCATATAAAGGCGATCCTCGCCACGGGCGAGCTGGGCACGCTGGAAAACGTTGCCCGCGCCAGCCTGATCTGCATGATGGCGGGGGCCGATTTCATCAAAACCTCGACCGGGAAAGAGGCGGTGAATGCCACCTTGCCCGTCAGCCTGACCATGATCCGCCAGATCCGCGATTACCACGACCGCACCGGCATTTACGTCGGCTATAAACCCGCCGGCGGCATTTCAAAGGCGAAAGACGCGCTGACCTATCTGTCGCTGATGCGCGAGGAGCTGGGGCTGCGCTGGCTGCAACCCGACCTGTTCCGCTTTGGTGCCTCCTCGCTGCTGGGCGATATCGAACGCCAGCTCGATCACTATGTCACGGGCGGTTACTCCGCCGCCTATCGCCACGCTCTGGCCTGAGAAATCCCATGCCCACACTCTCCGAGATTTTTGAAACCATGGAATATGGCCCCGCCCCGGAAAGCGCGAGCGAAGCCCTCGCATGGATCGCCACGCATGAGGGTCGTTTTGGCCATTTCATCAACGGCACTTTCACCGCCCCTGCCGCGACTTTCGTAACTGTGAACCCCGCCACAGACGCGGAATTGGCGCAGGTGTCGCAGGGCAGCGCGGCTGATATCGCCGCCGCAGTCGCCGCCGCACGCGCCGCGCAGCCTGCATGGGAAAAGGCGGGCGGCCCTGCCCGCGCCCGCGTGCTCTATGCCATCGCGCGGCTGCTGCAAAAGCACGCCCGCCTGTTCGCCGTGCTGGAAACGCTGGACAACGGCAAGCCGATCCGCGAATCGCGCGATGCGGATATCCCCTTGGCGCAGCGACATTTTTATTACCATGCAGGTCTTGCGCAATTGTTCGAGGCGCAGAACCCCAATGCCCGCGCGCATGGCGTCTGCGGCCAGATCATCCCGTGGAATTTTCCGCTGCTGATGCTGGCGTGGAAGGTCGCGCCCGCCTTGGCGGCGGGCAATACCGTCGTGCTGAAACCCGCCGAATACACGCCGCTGACCGCGCTGCTTTTTGCAGAAGTTTGCCAGCAGGCAGGCGTGCCTGCGGGTGTTGTGAACATCGTCACCGGCGATGGCGACACCGGTGCCGCGCTGGTTGCCGCCGATGTGAACAAGATCGCCTTCACCGGCTCGACCGAGGTGGGCCGCATCATCCGTCAGGCCACCGCTGGCAGCGGCAAGGCCCTGACGCTGGAACTGGGCGGCAAGTCGCCCTTTATCGTCTTTGACGACGCCGACCTCGATGCCGCGGTCGAGGGTGTGGTCGATTCGATCTGGTTCAATCAGGGCCAGGTCTGCTGCGCCGGATCGCGACTACTGCTGCACGAACCCATCGCAGCGCGGTTCATCGCAAAGCTGAAACGCCGCATGGAAAGCCTGCGCATCGGCGATCCGCTGGACAAATCCATCGACATCGGCGCGATTGTCCATCCGGTGCAACTCCAGCGCATCACGGCACTGGTTGGCGCGCATACGGCGGGCGAAGTTCACACAGCCCCCTGCCCGCTGCCCGCGCGTGGCAGTTTCTATCCGCCGACGCTGATCACCGGCCTTTCGCCATCGGACGCGCTGATGCAGCAAGAGATTTTCGGGCCGGTGCTGGTCTCGACCACCTTCCGCACCCCCGCCGAGGCGGTCGAGCTGGCGAATAACACCCGCTACGGCCTTGCCGCGAGCGTGTTTAGCGAAAATATCAACACCGCCCTCGCCATCGCACCGCAACTCGAGGCGGGCGTGATCTGGGTGAACGGCGCGAATATGCTGGACGCCGCCGCGCCCTTTGGCGGTATGCGCGAAAGCGGATATGGCCGCGAAGGCGGGCCCGAGGGGCTGGCCGCCTATACACGTATGACAAACCACGCTGCACCCGCGCTAAAATCGAAACCTGTCGCCCTGCCGGTGCTGGAACAGGTCGACCGCACGGCCAAACTCTATATCGGCGGCAAACAGGCGCGGCCTGACAGCGGCTATTCCATCGCCTTGCATGACACCACGGGCGCGCTGGCGGGCCATGTCGGCGCGGGCAGCCGCAAGGATTTGCGCAATGCTGTCGAGGCGATGAATGCTGCAAAGGGCTGGGCCAAGACCACCGGCCACAACCGCGCGCAAATCCTGTATTTCATCGCCGAGAATCTGTCGGCCCGCGCGGCGGAATTCGCGGCGCTGATCGACAGTTTCGGCGGCGCAGGCGCGGCCGAGGTCAGTGCCGCGATCGACGCGCTGTTCACCGCTGCCGCTGTCGCCGATAAATACGATGGCCGCGTGGCAGGCGTGCCCTTTGGCGGTCTCGCGCTGGCGCTGCAAACACCGGTCGGCAAGATCGCCGCGCTCTGCCCCGAGGATTCGGCCCTGCTGGCCCCCGTGGCCCTGATAGCGGGGGCGCTGGCGCTGGGGAGCCGCATCACTTTGGTGCCCAGCGCGCGTTATGCGCTGGTGGCGACCGCGCTCTATCAGGTGCTGGACACATCCGATGTGCCGGGGGGCGTCGTGAATATCATCACTGGCGTGCAAAGTGACCTGGCCGCCCCCATCGCGCAGCATGCCGATCTGGATGCGGCCTGGGTGTATGGCGATCAGGCGCTGGTGGCCGAGGTCGAGCGGCTTTCTGCCAGCAATCTCAAACGCGTATCAAGCGGCCCCAGCGCCCCGGATATGGCCCAGATCCTGCGGGCCGCATCCGAGGTGAAAACGATCTGGATCCCCTTCGGGATCTGAAGATCAGCTGAGGCCGCCAGCGATGATCTGGCGGCCAAGCTCGGCCACGGCCAGCCCGCGCGCGGCGGCGATATCGGCGGCGTCATAGCCATCGCGCATCGGGATCTGCACAGCAAAGGGGCGCGCCCGCTCGCGCAGGCCGTCTTCCTGACCCGCGATATAATACTGGCCAATCATCACAAAACCGGCGTTCTCGCGCGCGACCATCGTGGTGACGCGCACCTCGACCCGCACCTGCGGGAAGGATCGGAAGGGCCAAGGCTCGGCGGCGATGCGCGCGCCGGTCATGCCCGTCAGCACCTGCACCAGACTCGCCGTCATCGCGGGCGCCGGATCGTCGGCCCAGTTCACGCCCGACATCGCCGTCAGCGCGCCGCCTGCGCCCTCGCTGTAAATATCCGGCCCCGACGCATAGCGCGGCAGCGACAGCTCGGCCACTTCGACGGTGGAAAACGCGATAGAGGCGCGCTGATCCAGCGGCACCGGTGCCTCGGCAGTATACAGCGTCGGGCTAGAGCAGGCAGCCAGCGCCATCAGCGCGGCAAACGGAATAAGGGCTTTCATCACAACTCTCCTATCGGCCAAAGAGGATCGAGTTCGGGCGCCGTTCCAGCGCACGGGCAAGATCGTTGATCGCGGTTGCGGCACTGTTGACCTGCCGCAGCGCCAGGCGCAAATCGCGCATCAGGCTGGCGTTTTCGTCAAAGCTGGACAAAGTGCCGCCCGCCTGCACCACCAACGCATTCACCTGCGCGGACAGGGCGGGCAGACCATCGGTCGCCGTTGCCAGTTGATCCGCGGCCCGACTGGCCGAGGCCAGCGCGCTATTGGCGTTCGCGATCAGACTGCCGTCACGCGCCTCGTCCAGCACGGCGCGCAGACTGTCCAGCGCGGACGATATATCCGCCGGCAATTGCCGCGTGCGCGGATCGCCCAGCACGGAATCGGCTGTGGCAAGGAAGCTTTCGGCCTGCGTCACAACGCCCTCTAGCGGCAAATCGCGCCAGCTTTGCGCCAGCTCGTCCACGGTTGCCAACAGCTCTGGCAGACCTTCAAGGCCGGTGCCGACATCGGTGACCACCGCCTGCACCTGATCGACGGCCTCTAGGATGCGGCCCGCCGCATCGGCGTCGCGCAGATCGGACATGACGGCGCGCAGATCCTCGACCGCGCCGGTGATGCTGGCCATGGTCGCGCCCAGTTGCGCAGGCAGAGCCTGCACTTCGGGCGCGCCCGTCAGGTTGCGCACATCGCCCAGCAGCGCGGCCACCTCGCCCGGAATGGCCTGCGTCTGCGCGCTGCCCACCAGGGTCGAGGCGTTATCAAGGAAACCGATGGCGCTTTGCATCAGCTCCTCGATCGGCAGATCGTTCACGCGCGCCAGCGTCCCCTCGACCGTCGTCGCGGCATCGGTGATCTGCGACTGGGTCGCGGGCACTTCGGGATAGGGTTGGGCATTCATGTCGATTTCTGCCGCGACCGCATCCGCATCGCGCAGCAATTGTACCTTGAGGCCGCCGGTCAGCAGACTGCCGGTCACCAGCCGCGCGCGCAAACCATCTTCGCGCACCTGCTGCTGCAGATAGTCCAGCGTCTCCATCGCGCTGCTGTCTCCCTCAAGCCCAAGGCGCGAGGGTTGGATCGACAGCACCGCCTGCAGGCGCAGATTGTCATCACCAAAGCGGTCAGTATCGAAATAGCCGTTGATGCCCGAGACTTCGCCAACGCGCAGCCCCTCGAGTTCCACCGCCGCACCGACGGCAAGGCCGGTGACATTGCCCTCGAACACGGCAACCAGATTGACGGGCTGGCCGTCTTGACGCGTGAACAGGCTGGAACGCGCGGCGGAATTGTCGCCAAAGACATCAAACGCCGTGCCGTCCTGCGCCAGCGGCGCGCCCGACACGAATGTATCAAAGGTGACGCCGCCCGAGATCAGCGTCGCAAGGCTGCCAAAGTTCAGCGCCGCGCCCGTCGGCCCCAGCGAGACCGAAAAGCCAGAGCTGTTCCAGAACCGCGTCGCCTCGGTCACCAGCGCATCATGGGGGGCAAAGATCACCGCCTCGGCCTGCACGGTCTGCCCATCGGCGGCGACAGTCGCGGGGCCGACCCGGCCCACCTCGACCCCCTTATAGATGATCGAGCTGTTGCCCGTCAGCGTCTGATCGCTGGATCGCAGCAGCACGCGCAGCCCCTGTTGGCCCGTGGCCAGCAGTGGCGCGCTGGGCAGCCCCTCGAACCGGTTTTCACTCTCGCCCGGCGTGCGATCCCACAGACCTTGCAGATAGACGCCCGACAAGACGGTATCGAGGCCGGTGACCCCTTGGGTCGTGACCTCGGGCCGTACGACCCAGAATTGCGCGCCGGTATCGACATAAGGCGCGACGGCCTTGTCGATGCGCACCGAAACCACGACCTGATCCAGGTCATCGGTAAAGCCGACGCTTTCAACGATGCCGACACCAACATCGCGATAACGCAGCTCGGTCTCGTTCGCGCGCACACCCGAGGCATCGTCGAACACGATCTCGATCAAGGGGCCGCGGTCGTTGTAATTCTGCCAGGCAAGGCCGACCGCGATGATCAGCGCGATAATCGGCACCAGCCAGACAATCGACAGGCGGCTGGTAAGGCTGCGGCGCGCGGGCTTCACCGGAACGTCGGGGATGGGATCACTCATGAACGGGGCCCTTTGCTTGCGGGGTCTGTGTCTTGTCGGCGTCTACAGGAATGCTGTCCCATATCAGCCGTGTATCAAAGGCTTGCGCCGAAAGCATGGTAAAGATGACGCTAAGGGCAAAGGACAGGGCCGCAGGCCCAGGCACAATGGTCACCGCAAAGCTAAGTTGCACAAGGGCCGAGGTAATGGCGACCACAAAGACGTCGATCATCGACCATCGCCCGATGAAATCGACGACCTCGTGCAGCACTTGTCGGTGCGCGGGATTCACGCGGCTGCCGCGCCGTCCAACCGACAGCGCCAGCCAAGCGATGGTGATGAATTTCGCCAGCGGAATCCCGACCGAGGCCAGCAAGATGATGAACGCCACCCCCGCTGATCCCATGTGGAACATATGCACGGCCCCCGCGATGATCGTGTCGGAACTGGTGCTGAACAGCACACGGGTTTCCAGCATCGGGTAAAGGTTCGCGGGGATATACAGCATGACCCCCGCCAGCCACCACGCCCAGACGCGGCTGAGGCTGCGGGTATCGCGCGATTTCAGGTGGTTGCCGCAGCGGCCGCAGCGCTCGGTGCCCATGCGCCAGACGCGGCCACAGCTTTGGCAGCCGACCAACCCTTCAGAGCGGGCGGTTTTGGGGATGGTATCGGGATCAGCCATGGGCAGCCGTCTCGACCGGATGGGTGGTGGGATTGCCAGCGGCCTTGGCCTTGCGGGACAGATCCTCCATCGCCTGCCAGACCATCCAGCGCGACATGAACAGGTCCTGCACCGTGGTCACAACACATAGCACGGCGAACATCCAAAAGGCGGGGCCGATACTGACACTGGCCAGATCGGTCACCTTGACCAGCGCGACAGCGCAGCCGATCACGAAAATTTCGGACATGGCCCAGGGGCGCAGTTCCTCGGACAGGCGAAAGGCGGGCAGCGCCCAGCGCAGGGGCGGCCTGTCCCACACCACCGGCCCCAACACATACAGGATCAGCGCGGCGCGCGTCAGCGGCAACAAGATCACCGCCGCGATAAAGATCAGCGAGACCGCGACCAGCAACCCCGATTGAAACGACAGCGCCACTTCGATCAGCGTGGTCTGGTTCGAAAACCCCGAGGCGCTGATCGACATGAACGGGAACACCAGCGCGCCGATGACAAGGATCACCACCGTCACCGCCAGCATGATGATGATCATGCCCGCCTTGCGCTTTGGTGCGATCAAGACAGTGTGGCAGCGCGCACAGACGGCACGCTCGCCCTTTTCCGGGATACGGGCGTGGTACAGCGCATCACAGCGCGGGCAGGCGACCAGATCGGCCAGTTCGGCATCGGTATAGTGCGGTGGCACGCCGTATCCTCCTGTCTGTTCCAGAACCTTAACCAGTGTCGCAGGGGTGTTAAATGGCTTTTATCTGCACCGCCCCTCGTCTATTGCAAAGCCATCAGCTTTGTGAGGCCATCATGCGCAGCGCTACCATCACGCGTAAAACCGCCGAGACGGATATTTCGGTCACGGTCAATCTGGACGGCACCGGCATTTACGACAATGCCACCGGGGTCGGATTCTTTGATCACATGCTGGATCAGCTGTCGCGCCACGCCTTGATTGACATGACGGTGCGTTGCACGGGCGATCTGCATATCGACGATCACCATTCGGTCGAGGATACCGGCATTGCGCTGGGTCAGGCGATTGCGCAGGCGATGGGCGACAAGCGCGGTATCCGCCGCTATGGCGAATGCCATCTGCCGATGGACGATGCGCAGGTGCGTGCGGCGCTGGACCTGTCCGGTCGCCCCTATCTGGTGTGGAATGTCGCCTTCCCCACGGGGAAGATCGGCAGCTTTGACACCGAGCTTGTTCGCGAGTTTTTTCAAGCGCTTGCAACGCACGGTGGCATCACATTGCACATCGACCAGCTGCATGGTTTTAACAGCCACCACATTGCCGAAGCCGCGTTCAAGGCCGTCGCGCGCGCCCTGCGCGATGCGCTGGAGGTTGACCCGCGCAAAGCGGATGCGATCCCCTCGACCAAGGGTGCGCTATAAATGCTGACGGCGCTGATTGATTACGACAGCGGCAATCTGCATTCGGCCCAAAAAGCGTTCGAGCGGATGGCGCGGGAAACGGATGGCGGCGATGTGATCGTCACTTCCGATCCTGATGTCGTGGCGCGCGCCGACCGGATCGTGCTGCCGGGCGATGGCGCCTTTCCGGCCTGTCGCACCGCGTTGCAAGATGTCGCCGGTCTGCAAGAGGCGATCTTTGAGGCTGTCACCACCCGCGCGCGTCCCTTTCTGGGGATTTGCGTCGGAATGCAGATGCTGGCCCTGCGCGGTCATGAATATCAGTTAACGGATGGTTTTGGTTGGATCGACGGCGAGGTCACCCGCATCGCCCCTGCCGACCCCACATTCAAAGTGCCGCATATGGGCTGGAACGATCTGGTGATCGACGCCCCCACCCCATACTGGACGGCATCAAGACCGGCGATCACGCCTATTTCGTCCATAGCTGGGCCATGCGCGTGAACAATCCTGCGCAGCTTTTGGCGCATGTGGATTACGCCGGCGCGATCACCGCCATTGTGGGCCGCGACAATATCGTCGGCGCGCAATTCCACCCCGAGAAAAGCCAAGCCACCGGCCTGCGCCTGATTGCCAACTTCCTACACTGGGCCCCCTGACATGATCCTTTATCCTGCGATTGACCTGAAAGACGGCCAAGCCGTGCGCCTTGTGCATGGCGAGATGGATCAGGCCACCGTGTTCAACGACAACCCTGCCGCGCAGGCTTTGGCCTTTCAGGCGGCGGGCGCGAAATGGCTGCATCTGGTCGATCTGAACGGCGCATTTGCGGGTGCCCCCGTGAACGGCGGCGCGGTGGACGAGATTTTGGCGCAGGTGAACATCCCCGCGCAACTGGGCGGCGGTATCCGCGATCTGGCGACGATTGAAGCCTGGCTGAAAAAGGGCCTGCAGCGCGTTATCCTGGGCACTGTCGCGGTCGAAAACCCCGATCTGGTACGCGAAGCGGCCCGCGCTTTCCCCGGCCATGTGGCGGTGGGGATTGATGCGCGGAACGGCCGCGTCGCCACGCGCGGCTGGGCCGAGGAAACCGATGTGCTGGTCACTGACCTTGCCCGTAGTTTCGAGGACGCGGGCGTCGCCGCGATCATCTATACCGATATCTTGCGCGATGGCGCGATGAAGGGGCCGAATGTGCAGGCGACGGCGGATCTGGCGCGGGCTGTCTCGATCCCGGTCATCGCCTCGGGCGGGGTGTCGCAACTCAGCGATCTGATCACCCTGCGCGATACCGGCGTCATCGCGGGCGCGATTTCGGGCCGCGCGCTTTATGATGGCGCGATTGATCTGACGGCGGCGCTGGCCGCGCTGGAGGAATAAATGCTGAAAACCCGCGTGATCCCCTGCCTCGACGTGGCCGATGGCCGCGTGGTCAAGGGCGTGAACTTTGTCGATCTGATCGACGCGGGCGATCCGGTGGATGCGGCCAAGGCCTATGATGCCGCGGGCGCGGATGAGCTGTGCTTTTTGGATATCAACGCCACGCATGAAAATCGCGGCACGATGTATGACATGGTGACCCGCACCGCCGAGGCCTGTTTCATGCCCCTGACGGTCGGGGGCGGCGTGCGCACGCATCATGATGTGCGCGCCCTGCTGCTCGCGGGGGCCGACAAGGTCAGCTTTAACTCCGCCGCCGTGGTCAATCCCGATGTGGTGACCGAGGCCGCCTTGCGCTTTGGCAGCCAGTGCATCGTGGTGGCGATTGACGCCAAAACCGTAGCGCCGGGCCGGTGGGAGATTTTCACCCATGGCGGGCGCAAATCCACCGGCATCGACGCCGTGGAATTCGCCCGCACGGTCGCGGCCAAAGGCGCGGGAGAGATCCTGCTGACCTCGATGGATCGTGACGGCACCAAGGACGGCTATAATCTGGGGCTGACGCGCGCCGTATCGGACGCGGTGGATATTCCGGTCATCGCCTCGGGCGGGGTCGGCAAGCTGGATGATTTCGTCGATGGCGTGACAAAGGGCGGCGCGTCGGCGCTGCTGGCGGCCTCGGTCTTTCACTTTGGCACCTTTACCATCGCCGAGGTAAAGGCGCATCTCGATCAGGCCGGTATTCCGGTTCGCTTTTAGGAGGCGCTGATGTCGCTGCAAAACCTTGCCGCCACGATCCTGGCCCGCAAATCCGCCGATCCAGACAGCAGTTGGACCGCCAAGCTGCTGTCGCGCGGCCCCGAGAAATGCGCGCAGAAATTCGGTGAAGAAGCCGTCGAGGCGATTGTCGAGGCCGTCAAAGGTGACCGCGACGCGCTGATCGGCGAGGCTGCCGACACGATCTATCACCTGCTGGTCATGTGTGCCGCGCGTGATGTCACGCTGGCCGATATCGAGGCGGAACTCTCGCGCCGCGAGGCACAATCCGGCCTTGCCGAGAAAGCCGCCCGCCCTAAGGGGTAAAGCGGCCTAAGGGTTAATTCGACTAGCGCCAAAATGGCGCTGATATTCGATGGCGGTGCAGCGGTCTTCCACGACCGCGATACCCGCCTCGGATGCCGCAAGCGTCGCGAGGTTGGTGATGCCCAGCTGCAGCCACAGGGTATGCGGCGCATAGGGCAGCGCCAGCAGCTCATCCACCAGCGCGGGGATCGCGTGGCTGTTCCTGAACACATCGACCAGATCAATCCGGCCCGCCTCGGCCAATGTTGCAACGACCTTTGTGCCAAGGTGGTCCTGCCCCGCAAGACCGGGGTTCACCAGCACCAGATCATAGCCCGCCGCCTGCAAAAAGCGGGCAACCGAATGACTGGGGCGTGCGGGGTTGGCGGAAAAGCCGACAATCGCGATGCGGCGGGCTTTTTCCAATGCCTTTTTTTCGGGGGCGTGTTTTTCAGTCGACATGGCGTGATCCTGAAAAAATGCCCGGGACAAGGCCCGGGCAAAGGTGTGGAACGAGGGACAGTACAAGAAACGCGGGTTCCAAGATTGCGCTCCTTGCAGTTGCACATATGCAGCAATGCGCCACAGAAAAGCGTTACTCAAGAAAACGTGATGAAAGGTTAATCGCGGACCGAGACAGCGTAAAGGGCAACCGCCGCCGCATTCGACACGTTCAACGAGGCAAAGCCCCCCGCCGCAGGGATGCGGACAAGGTGGTCACAAAGCTCGCGCGTCTTTTCGCGAAGGCCCGGACCTTCGGCGCCCATGACGATCGCGACAGGGCGGTCGCGGCGGCCTTCGATCGCCTGCTCGATGGTCTGCTCGCCCTCGCCATCAAGGCCCAGCAACAGGTAGCCCATGGCGCGCAGTTCATCCATCGCATCGCCAAGGTTGCGCACGCGGATATAGGGCTGACGCTCGAGCGCGCCGGATGCGGTTTTTGCCAGCGCGCCGGTTTCGGGCGCGGAATGGCGCTGCACGCCGACCACCGCCAGCGCGCCGAACACTTCGGACGAGCGCAGGATCGCACCGACGTTATGGGGATCGGTCACGCGATCCAGCAGCACAAGGCGCGGCGGCTGGCCATTGTCCTTCAGCGATAGCGCCACATCGGCAAGGCTGCCCCAATCCAGCGGTTTCACTTCCAGCGCGGCGCCTTGGTGCACGGATTCGGGGTCGATGGGGGCGGCGAATTTGCGCGGGTCGGAAAGCTCGACCTCCATCCCGCTGGCGGCGATGGCGTCGGCCAGTTTGTCGGCGGCGTTTTGCGTCACCACCAGGCGCAGACGGGTGCGCTCGGGGTTCAGCAGCGCGTCGCGCACCGCATGCAGGCCGAACAGCCACACGGTTTCCTGCGCCGAGACGCGGCGGGCCTGTTCTTTTTCAATCACCCATTTTGGCTTTTTCATGGCAATTCCCCTACCGCAATCTTCGGGCCGTAATGGCGGTGCTTCGGCGGGGGGCGCAAGCCCGAATCTGCGCCCCGATCCCGTTCTACCTAGTGTTTTCACGCATCTGCCGCAACGACAGGTGGCAAAAGGCGTGATCCGGACGGTGGCGCAGGGTTTTTCCTGTTGACGCCCCATAGCTTGGCAGGTATTTCGCCGCCATCCGCTGCCTGTTTCAGGCACGGGGGCGACGAGCTGCAAGGTGCGGCAGCGGACTGTAACTCCGCCGGGGAGACCCACGCCTGGTTCGATTCCAGGGTCGCCCACCATTTCCCCTATTTACGATTGATGCAGCGGCCCTTGGGTCGCTTTTTGCATTTCGGATCACGTTTTCGGGCATGGGTTGACTCTGCGCATAAATGATACCAATTCGTATCATAATAATACGATATCGTATCAAACTTTCATGCGAGACATCATGCCACTTTCACCCAAAGCGGCCGCAGCCGCGGCCACGATCCTATGGGGATTCACCTATATTCTGACGACGACGATGCTGCCACATAACCCGTGGTTCATCGCGGCGGTGCGGGCGCTGGGCGGCGGGCTGCCGCTGCTGCTGTTCGCACGGGCGCTGCCGCCTGCGGGATGGTGGGGCAAGATGATCGTGCTGGGCACGCTGAACAACGGGCTGTTCTTTGGCCTGCTGTTCGTGGCCGCGATCCGCCTGCCCGGCGGGGTTGCCGCGACATTTCAGGCGCTTGGGCCGTTGTTCATGGTGCTGCTGGCGCTGCCGCTGCTGGGGGTGCGGCCCGCAGGCGGCAAGCTGATCGCGGTGGCGGCGGGCGTCGTCGGCGTCGCGATGGTGGTGCTGCAAGGCGGCGCGGCGCTGGATCTGATCGGCGTTCTGGCGGCCCTTGGCGCGGCGCTGTCGGTTGCACTGGGCGGCACGCTTTATAGCAAATGGAAGCCGCCGGTCTCGGTCGTGACCATGGCCGCGTGGCAGATGATCATCGCGGGGATCGAACTGGCGATTATCGCCGCGATCCTTGGGGATATCCCGCCCGCAATCACCGCGACCAATGTGCTGGGTCTGGCCATTCTGGCGCTGGCCATCACCGCCCTGCCCTTTGTGCTGTGGTTCACCGGCATCAAGGGCGTGGGGCCGGCGGCGGTCGCACCGATGCTGCTGCTGACGCCGATCACCGCCTTTGTGCTGGATGCGCTGGTGCGAGGGATTGTGCCATCCGCGGTGCAGACGCTGGGGATTGCGATTGTGATTGGCTCGCTGCTCTATGGTCAGTATGTCGACCGCAACACGGCCAAAGGATAGGACATGACCGAGACCCCCGCCCTGACCGCGCGCGGCCTTGCCCGCCAGCAAGCGCTGATCGCCGCCGCGACCACGCTGTTTCTGGCCAAGGGCTATGCCAGCGTGACGGTGGACGAGGTCGTCGCCATCGCGGGGGGATCGAAAACCAATATCTATCGCCAGTTCGGCGGCAAAGAGGGTCTGTTCGCCGCTGTGGTCGACACGCTCTGCGCCGAGCTGCTGTCGCCGCTGGTCCAGTTGCAGCTCGGCGATACGCCGCGCGCTGCTGGCCTCATGATTTTGGGGCGCACGCTGCTGAGGCAGCTTTTGACGCCGCGCCATATCGCGTTCCAGCGCATGGTGACGGCGGCCTCGGACCAGTTTCCGGCGCTGATGGCCCGCTGGTACGAGGTTGGCCCCCGCCAAAGCCAGCGGATCATTGCGGGCTTTCTGGGGGGCGGCCCCGGCTGTGCGGCGGCAGCCGTGTTGTTCCACGACATGCTGGTGACCGAAGCTGTCAGCCGCGCCATGATGGGCACGCCAATGCCGCCCGATGCGGTCGCGCAGCACCTGCAAAGCGCCGTGGCCCTGCTGCTGCCGGGACTCGCTGAAATCTGCGCGCCGCTGGAATAGCGCGCATATGGGCCGGTTTTCCGACTGAATTCTGTGCAGACCATGTTCCGCTAGGTCAAATTTTTTCTTTTGGTCAATTTTTTCGTGATTTCATCCGCGCGCCGCCATCGCATGGGGGCAGCAACAGTTACGTGGGCAGCGCCCCGTCGGAGGATGAAATGGAAGTCGGTGTCTTTATCCCGATCGGAAACAACGGCTGGCTGATCTCGGAGACAGCGCCGCAGTATAAGCCCAGCTTTGAGCTGAACAAGGCGATCACCCTGAAAGCCGAAAGCTATGGGTTCGATTTCGCCCTGTCGATGATCAAGCTGCGCGGCTTTGGCGGCAAGACCGAGTTCTGGGACTATAATCTGGAAAGCTTTACGCTGATGGCCGGCCTTGCCGCCGTCACCAGCAAGATCAAGCTGTTCGGCACCGCCGCGACGCTGGTGATGCCGCCCGCGATTGTGGCGCGAATGGCGACGACGATCGATTCGATCTCGGGCGGGCGGTTCGGGGTCAATCTAGTAACCGGCTGGCAGCGGCCCGAATACAGCCAAATGGGCCTGTGGCCGGGGGATGATTATTTCGGCGACCGCTATGGCTATCTGACGGAATATACCACGGTTTTGAAAGACTTGCTGACCACTGGCCAGTCGGATTTCAAGGGCGATTTCTTTCAGATGGAGGATTGCCACATGAAGCCCGTGCCGCAGGGCGACGTGAAACTGATCTGCGCCGGCTCCTCGGATAAGGGCCTCGCCTTTTCCGCCCAGCACGCCGATTACAGTTTCTGCTTTGGCGTGGGTGTCAACACGCCCAAGGGCTTTGCGCCCACGAACGAGCGCCTGCTGGCAGCCTCTGCCAAGACCGGCCGCGATCTGAAATCCTTTGTCCTGACAATGGTCATCGCCGAGGAAACTTCTGAGGCCGCCTGGGCCAAATGGGAGCTGTATAAATCCGGCGTCGACGAGGAGGCCATCAAATGGCTGGGCCTGCAAAGCGCGGCGGATACGAAATCGGGCAGCGATACCAATGTGAGGCACATGTCGAACCCGGTCTCGGCGGTGAATATCAATATGGGCACGCTGATCGGCAGCTATGCCGAGGTTGCGGCCATGCTGGACGAGATGGCCGACGTGCCCGGCACCGGCGGCGTCATGCTGACCTTTGACGATTTCCTTGAAGGGATCGAGAAGTTCGGCCAGTTTGTCCAACCCCTGATGAAGTCCCGTCAGCATATCATGGTCGAGGCCGCAGAATGAGCGCCACGGTTGATACCACCGGCGGGCGCGCGGGCCGCAAAGTCACCCTGCCCTCGCGCCCCGAGGCGCTGACAATCAACGCTGACGACACCGCCATCGTTGTCGTCGATATGCAAAACGCCTATTCGACCGAGGGCGGCTATGTCGATATCGCGGGCTTTGACATCTCGGGCGCGCAATCGGTGATCGAGAATATCCGCCTGACGCTTGATGCGGCGCGCGCAGCCAAGGTCACCGTCATCTATTTCCAGAACGGCTGGGATGCGGATTATGTCGAGGCGGGGGGCGAAGGCTCGCCCAATTTCCACAAATCGAATGCGCTTAAACACATGCGCGCCCACCCCGAAACCCAAGGCCAACTGCTGGCCAAGGGCACGTGGGATTACGCCATTGTGGATCAGTTGACGCCCCAACCCGGCGATATCGTCGTCGCCAAAACGCGCTATTCGGGGTTCTTCAACTCGACCATGGACAGCACGCTTCGCGCGCGCGGCATCCGTAATCTGGTCTTTGTCGGCATTGCCACCAATGTCTGCGTCGAAAGCAGCCTGCGCGATGCGTTCCATTTGGAGTATTTCGGCGTCGTGCTGGAGGATGCCACCCATCACCTTGGCCCCAAGGTGATGCAAGAGGCGGCCATCTATAACATCGAGAAGTTCTTTGGCTGGGTGTCCAACACAGCCGATTTTTGCGGTGCGATCAGCCAGATTGCACCAGATCAAGCAGAGGTCTGATCATGCCCAAGGAAATCGTCACCCCCGCAGGCAGCGGCAAGCCGCTCGCCCCCTACTCCCCCGGCACCAAGGCCGATGGGATCGTCTATGTCTCGGGCACTTTGCCCTTTGATAAGGACAATAACGTCGTGCATCTGGGCGATGCCAAGGCGCAGACGCGCCATGTCCTCGAGATCATCAAATCGGTGATCGAGACCGCTGGCGGCACGATGGATGATGTGACGATGAACCATATCTTTGTCACCGACTGGGCGAATTATGCCGCCGTGAACGAGGTTTACGCCACCTATTTTCCGGGTGACAAACCCGCGCGCTATTGCGTGCAGGCGGGGCTGGTCAAGCCCGGCGCACTGGTCGAGATCGCAACCGTCGCCCATATCGGTAAGCCGTGATCTACGATGTGCTGGACGGCCCGGCGCAGGATGCCGAAACCATCATTCTGTCATCCGGTCTTGGCGGGGTGGCGGGCTATTGGGGGCCGCAGCTGGATGCGCTGCGCGCCCGCTATCGCGTCATCACCTATGACCAGCGCGGCTGCGGGCGCACGGGGGGCGATCTGCCCGATGGGCTGACCATAGGCGATATGGCCGATGATCTGCTGGCGGTGCTGGACGCCAGCGGCACGGCGCGCGCGCATATCATGGGTCATGCTTTGGGCGGTTTGATCGGCCTGGATCTGGCGCTGCGCGCATCCGATCGCATCGGGAAACTGGTGCTGATCAATGCCTGGAGCCGCGCTGACCCGCATTCGGGCCGCTGCTTCGACACGCGCCTCGCGCTGCTGGATCATGTCGGGGTCGAGGCGTTTTTGCACGCGCAGCCGCTGTTTTTGTATCCCGCCGCATGGATGGCCGAGAATGCGGAACGACTGGCGGCGGAAGAAGCCCACGGTCTTGCGCATTTCCAAGGCGCGGCAAATATCAAACGCCGCATCCATGCGCTGCGCAGCTTTGACATCGACGCGCGTCTGTCCGACGTCACCGCACCCACATTGGTCATCGCCAGCCGCGATGATCTGCTGGTGCCGTGGCAGCGCAGCGCGCGCCTGTCCGCGGGGATCGCGGGCAGCGCGCTGGTGCTGATGACCGAGGGGGGCCACGCCATGAACGTGACCCAGCCTGCACCGTTTAACCGCGCGGTTTTGGACTTCCTCGCGGCCTAGCGGGTATAGCTGAGGACGAATGTCACCTGCAGCCCCGCATCCGTGATCCCCTCGGGCGGGGCGGGCATACCGCCGATGCGCTGCACGGTGGCCAGCGCATGTTGGTCCAATTCGGCATTCCCAGACGACTGGATCACCTGCGCCGCCTGCAGCGTACCCGCGCGGTCAACGCGGATGCTGAGGCCGACATCGCCGCGCTCGCGCAGGCGATTGTTCGATCCACGGCGCCGCTCGATATGCGTGCGCAGACGCGACTGCCAGCGCGAAATCTCGGACTGGCTGGCCCCCACACCCACGGCGGCCTGTTGCGACACGGCCTGTTCCGCCTGACGCTGGGTTGGCGGCGGCGCCGAGGCGCTGGAGGCGCTTGCGGGCGGCGGCGCGCGGCGCGGCTCTTCGCGCGGCGGCGGTGGTGGCGGGTTGGGACGGCGCGGCGGGCTGGGAACCGCCGCGGCGACTTCCTCGGGGACTTCCTCTAGCACCTCATCGGGGGGCACTTCGACGGGCGCAAGCGCGACGGCCGGATCGGGTACGTCGATCTCGGGCGCGATGTCGATCGGCTCCTCGGGCGGCGGAGGCGGCAGATCCTCGGGGGGCAGTTCCTCGGGGAGGACCTCTTCGGGAGGGAGTTCTTCTGGTGGGAGTTCTTCTGGCGGCAGCTCTTCGGGTTGCACTTCCTCGGGCGGGGTTTCCTCGGGCTGCACCTCCTCGGGGGGTGGCAGCTCTTCGGGGGTAACCTCGGGCTCGGGGTCAGGCTCGGCGGTCTCGTCCACCAGTTCGGGCGCAACCTCGGGGGCGGCTTCGGATGCGGCAGACAGCTCGCCCTCGGCCACATCCAGCGTTTCGGTCATCGGCGAGGCGTCGAATTGCGCAAGCTCGACCGAGACCGGGTTCAGCGACCCGGCCATCGCCTCGCGCGGGGGCAGCAGTTGCGGCACCAGCCAGATACCGCCCAACACAGCCGCGATCACCGTGGCGCTGGCCCCGGCCCAGAGCGAGACCTCGCCCGCCGTCAGGCGCGCGACCTCTTCGGTCATGGGGCGGCGGGCGGCCATCTATTGGGCCTCCGGGGCGGGAATGGCGACAGAATTTGCCGATTCAAGACCCACCAGCGCCACGCGGACATAGCCCGCCGCGCGCAGATTGTTCATCGTCGTCATCACATCGCCATAGGCAACGGCCTGATCGGCGCGCAGGAACACGCGCGCCTCGCGGTCGCCGCCGGTATGTTCGTCAAGCGCAGCGGCCAGACCCTCGGCGGTGACGGGATTGACGCCCACCAGCAGCGACAGGTCATCTTTCAGCGACACGAACAGCGGCGCTTCGGGACGCGGCGCGGGGGTCGCGTTCGACACCGGCAGATCCACGTTCACATCAACCGTCGCAAGCGGTGCCGCCACCATAAAGATGATCAACAGCACCAGCATCACGTCGATAAAGGGCGTCACGTTAATCTCGTGCGCGACGTCCATATCGTCTTCGGAATTTTCCTTGATCCCGCCTGCCATCGATTACCGCCCCTGTCCCATGCTGACTGCGATACGGTCAAGATCGCGGCTGACCAAACGACCAATCGAGGCCGAAACATCGCCCAAAAGCTGGCGGTATCCGGTGATCGCGCGGGCAAAACCGTTATAAATCACCACCGCTGGAATTGCAGCCACAAGGCCCAGCGCCGTCGCCAGCAGCGCCTCGGCGATGCCCGGTGCCACCACGGCCAAGTTGGTGGTCTGCGTCTCGGCAATGCCGATAAAGCTGTTCATGATCCCCCACACCGTGCCGAACAGGCCGACAAACGGCCCGACCGAGCCGATGGTGGCCAGCAGGCCGACACCGCGCCCGATCCGGCGACCGGCGGCAATTTCGATCCGGTTCATGCGCGAGGCGACACGTTCTTTCACGCCCTCGCCGTCCACCTGCCCCAGCACATCTTGCGACGCCGCGATCTCGTCCGAGGCGGCACGCACCAGCAGCGCGGGGGCGCCGCTGCGGCCGGCAAGGGCGGCGCTGGCGTCCGACAGGCTGCGCGATTGTTCCAGCAGGCGCAGTGTGCGGCGGGCGCGGCCACGGGCACCGGTCAGTTGCAGCCATTTCGCAACCAGCACGATCCAAGTCACGATCGCCGCAGCAGCAAGGCCAATCATCACCGATTTCACGACCACATCGGCCTGATTATACATGCCCATGGGCGACATATCATGGCCGCCAAGGCCGGTTTCGATTTGGACGGGCTCGGCTTGTGCAGGCGCGGGTGCCGTCGTCTGGGGCGTCACAGCCTCGGGTGCTGCGGCCTCGGGAACAGGTGCTTCAGGAACAGTGACTTCGGGCACTGCCGCGTCAGGCGCGGGCGCCTCTTGGGCCAGCAGCGCGCCACCCGTAACCGAGGCAAACAGCCCCAAAACCAAAGCCAAAATGAGGCGCATCGCGAAAACCTTGCCGAGAGTCATGACAATCCATCTACCGTCGTTTCTATCAATCGGCTTGCCCCGTTTGCCCCCGAAGGACCAAAACAGAGGCTGGCTGCGCGAGCGATTAAGCCCGTGAACCGTCGCTACGAGATAGGGCACGCGTCGACGAGTATTTTAGTCAGGAATACCTGATATGTTGCCGGGATGACACATCTTTTGCAGGATATTCCGTTAGGTCACCTCATATCTATGTGAAATTTTCCGTGATCGCCCAAGCACGCAATCACTTCGTTCACGAAATCTTAGGCCGATTCCGCAATATTTTGATCCACAGCGGAAGATCGCGTTATATTAACGCAATATCACGCGCAGCGCCGCAGACCGAGAGGCCACTGACCATGTCTATGCTCTTTGACGAAGTCTTTTATCGCAAGCAAACCCGGCTTGGACTGCGCGCGACAGAGGAGCATTTCAACACGGCTGGCGACGCAAAAGGCTTTGATCCTACGCCATATTTTTCGACCTCTTATTACAAGGCGCGTTATCCAGACTGGCAGGCGGGCGGCGCACAAACCGCGATCGAGGATATGGTCAACCGAATGCGCCGCGGCGAGGCACGCCAGCCGCATCCGTTAATAGATCCGGCCTATTACCGCGAGACATATCCTGACCTGCGCAGCTTGAATGCCGATGCCTATTTCCATTTCGTCAAACATGGCGACCATGAACAGCGATCGCCATCGGCAGATTTTGATGCGCATTTCTATGCAAATACGTATCTATTGCCCGAACAGCCCCGCCCATTTCTGCACTATGTGACGATTGGCAAGGCGCTGGGCTATCTGCCGCGCCCGCAAATCCGCAGCTTTGACGAATCACGCGCCGCTAGCGCGGCGAAAACGCAGGGTCTGAAAAAGCCGATTCTGATTCTTGTCCATAGCGCACAGGCGACGGGCGTACCGATTCTGGCGCGCGATCTTGCGCTCTATTTCAAGGCCGAGGGCTGGGACCCGGTTTTCTTTCTGATGCAAGCTGGGCCGCTGCTGCCGTTTTTCGAGCAGATCGGCCCGGTGTTTATCGGGGCCGAAGGATGGGACCCGATCGGCCTGCGCACGGGAATGCCACAGATGGTGCCTGCCTTGATCACCACCGCTGCGGCCGCGCATTTTGGCGCCGATCTGGCCGCGCAGGGCAGCCCATGTGTCATCCTCATCCACGAGATGGCACAGTACATCCACGCGCAGAATTTGATGCCGTCCCTGCAAGATGCACAGCGCGCGGGCGCAACGCTGATCGGATCAATTCCGCGACAGGCTGCCGGTCTAGCCGATGCATTGGGGGCGCTGCCGACAATTCAGCCCGGCATCACGCTACCGCAAACGACAATGCAAAGTTTTCGCGACGCGCAACGACAGTTCGGGGCAGCCCCCATGTTCATCGGCGCGGGCACCGGCGAATATCGAAAAGGTCTGGACCTTTTCATCGACGCCGCGCGCGACATTACGGCAAACCTACCGGACGCGACCTTTGTCTGGCTTGGTCAGCTACAGCAAGCGGGCCGTATCATGGTGCAACAGGCGCAGGATGATGGGATCAAACTGATCACGCCTGGTTTCGTATCCGATTCCCTTGCATGGTATCGTGCGGCAGATGCCTATTTGCTGACATCGCGGCAAGATCCCGGCCCCACAACCGTGATCCAAGCGGCTGCCGTTGGCACCCGTTTTGTCGGCTATGCGGCGGATATCGGATTGATCGGCGTCGCAGACAGCCTCGGCACCTTTATCACGCCCGGCGATCAGGCTGGTTTCGTCCGCGCGGCTTTGGCGCAGGCACAGGCGAACACGCCCGCTTTACGCCGGGCGACGCGGAAAATGGTGGCGCAGCACACGTCCTTTAAAACCTATGGTGCGGCCGTCCTGCAGCGGCTTACATCTCGTCCAGCATCTTCTGCAACTTAAGCCATTTGCGGATCGGCATCGCGGGATTGCCGATCATCTTTGCGCCTGCTGGCACATCGCGCAACACGACAGCGCCGACACCAATCACAGCACCCTCGCCGATGCGAATAGGGCGCTGTGGCGTGCCGTTCATAATCACGGCGCCAGGGGCGATATTCACTTCGGCTCCGATGTCGATATGGCTAAGAACCAGACATTCCGCGCTAAGAACGGCGAAATCACCCACTGTGACATCATGCCCGACCAGCGTCGCCTCGATCAGCGTGCCAATTCCAAAACGCGTATTAGGCCCAATCCGGGTGCGCGGACCACAAATCGTGCCGTGCGAAAAGATCGTGCCTTTGTCCACGCCCTCCATACCGAGTGTCGAAATGTTTCCAATCGTCGCCCCCTCGGCGACAAGGTCGTGAAAAATACGCTTTCGCAGCGGAATCCCGCCCGCCATGATCAGAACAGGCACATCTGGATAAAGCTTTAGTCGTTCATCTCGCGACAGAACGGGCACACCTAAAACGGGGTGCAGGTGACCATTAGAGAGTTCATCGACCATCGCGACAACGCGGACCCGCCCCTGCCAGAGCAGCTCCGCCTCGTTCAGCATCAAAAGCGCATTGCCGCGCGTGCCAAAGACGACGACTTCGTCATATTCCGCAGTCGATTTCATCATAAATCGCCTTTTATGAACCCTGTGGTCACTTGAATGATCTTAGCTTGATCTGCCGTGCTTAACCGACCGTGAAAAGGAAGGCAGATCACTTCACCCGCGCGCGCTGGCGCGATGGGATGCGGTGCTGCGGTGATCACGGGCGCATCCGGAAAAGCAGTGCCCGGCCCGCAAAGCAGCGGAAAGTGATCGCGCGCGAAAACATGCTGCGCGGCCAGCGCGTTGAACAGGCCAGCACGGCGCGCCGGCGGCAGGCGCAGCGCATAATAGGTCAGGTTATCACTGGCCCCGCCCCGCGCAGCTTGAATGGAAACATCGGGAAGAGTGGCAAAAGCGGCGTCATAACGGCAACGCAAATCCCGGCGGGCGGCAATTTCAGCCGGAAGATCGGGCAGCAGCGCCAGACCCATCGCGGCCTGCGCCTCGGATAATTTGCCGTTGATGCCAAAGCCAACGGGTCGCCCTTGGTCCAGACCAAAATTGCGCATTCGGCGCATCGCCGCACCGTTTTCGGGATGGGTGACGATATACCCGCCCTCGCCCGTATGCAGCAGCTTGGTCGCATGCAGCGAAAAAGCCGTTGCATCGCCAAAGTTACCGATCGGCTGCCCCTGCCATGTGACGCCATAGGCATGGGCCGCATCATAGACCAGCCACAGCCTGTGTTGGCGCGCAATATCCGCAAGCGCATCTGTATCGCAGGGCTGGCCCAGCAGATGGACCGGCATGATCGCCGCGGTGCGCGGCGTGATCGCCGCACGCACGGCATCGGGGCAGATGTTCAGGCTGTCGGGCTGGACATCGACAAAAACCGGCTGAAACCCACACCAGCGGATCACCTGCGCTGTTGCGGCAAAGCTGATCGCAGGGGTGATCACCTCGGCCCCGGGGGGAAGGTCTCCCAGTTGCAGCGCCATCATCAGCGCTGTCGTCCCCGAGGCCGCCAACCCAACCGTGCGCCCCGGCAGATCAGCAGCCAGCGCCATTTCCAGACGTTGGTGCAGAACGCCGCCATTTGTCAGCCAAGCGGCGTCAATCGCCTCGGACAACAGCGCAGTGTAGCGCGGCAGATCAGGCAGCATCGGCGCGCCGACGGTAATGATCGCACTAGCAGACATCGAACGCCCCCTGCGCAAGCGCCTCGGCCACGGCGCGGTTATTGCCGAGTTTTTGTTGATAGCGCGGGTAGTAGCGCATGGACGACCCCGCAACCGGCAGCATGTAATAGCCACCGGCGCGACAGACGACGCCCAGCATCCGCTCGACCGCGTGGGCAAGTGTGCCGTCGACTTGGCCCGCTTCGGGCGGGAAATGGCTGGCCTCTAGCGCCAGATCCAAAATCGGTTGCAGCGCGGCCGTGCGCGCCCAGAACATCGATCCTGCCGGAAACTGCAGAGCATCGTTTTCGGGTAACGGTGTCGCCATCCCCATGCGATAGGCCAGTTCCGCACCGATATCGCGATTGAACCCCCAATGCGCCGCATTGAGCACCGAGCGATGTACCACTGGCATGACGATCCCCAGCCTTGGGACACTGTCGAACAGCGAAAGGATGCGGTTTACATCCGCCGGATCACCAAGCAGGCAGTCCAGAATATGCGACAGCCATTCATCCAACATACTGGAATGTAGGGATTTCTTTCCATGCAGATGCAGAACGATATCGTGGTCGGCATAGGCATCACCAAAGCCGTAGAGCTTTGGAAAGATATCGCGACCGCGGTTCGGCAGCACGCGCACCTGCGCCTGTGGCAGGGCACGTTCGATCTGGGCGGCCTTTTCGGCCGTATCCGTCGAGACATACAGGCTAAGGGGCAGCGGAATCTGCGCAAGACGTTTCGCGAAAACCGGGGCAAGCTCTTGGTAATAAAGATGTAAAAAGACGCCGATGGGACGCGCGGGCGCGGGCGCTTCGCGGCGGGGTTGCAGCACAAGGTGACGCTTGCGCGTCTCGGTCACATAATCCTGTGGTTGGTGCGCCCATAGCGGCATATTGCGCAGGCAGCGGGTCAACATCGCATCGCGCTCAAAATCGGCGACACGTAACGGCAGCGGATTCGCAGCGTCGTCGGTCACCTCTTGCAGGCGGCGGGCCCCGGCAGCAATCTGTTCAAGTTGCACGGGATCAGACAGGGTGCGGGCAAAGCGCTGCACCTGACGCAGGTCAGCCATCAAGGGATGAATGACCCCGCCATATACTTCGGCAGGCGGGGCGGGCTGAGACATATTGCCTATTTGACCGGCAATCGCGGTGATTTCGCGCGCTGCGGACAGCATGCCTTGGGACTGGGTTTCCCCCCCAACGCCGGGCGACGACAGATCCAGCGCCCGCGCCGGGGCGCGGCGAACGGCACAGGGCGGCACATTGTTTTCGGCCAAAAGCCTGCGGGCGACCTGTACGAATTGCTCGGCCCGCCTGTCAAAACTATAGCCCGCCTGCACGCGTGCATGCATGTCCAGCCGCGCAGCAGGGGTTATGGGGGGGCTGGTCAGCAGCGTGTTCAGATGCAGCACCATCTCGATCCGCCCGCGCGCCTGGAATAATTCTGGCAGATCGGGCACCTCGTACCCCGGGATCAGATCCGAGACGACATGTGCGCCAGCCGACAGCGCATCATAGCTGCGGTTACTCATGATGCCGTAGCCGGCCATATAGGGAGCGTGGCTGTTCAGTACGACGCGCGCACGGGCATAAAGCGCGGCGAGTTCGTGATAATTCACGCGCGTGCCCTGAATATAGCGGTCAGGCACAATCCCTTCCCAACCCATACCCCAGATTTTGACGTCAAAACCGGATTGCACCGCCTCGACGACCAGCGGCCGTTCGGCGCGGGGGGCGTAGCTGCCAACAAAGATGATCGGCAGATCAGCGGCGCCATCCTCGCGTTTTGATGGATGAAAATGGCTCGGCTCGGTCGCCTGCATGAGAGGCGTGGTCGGGATACCGAAGCTGGTAAAATAATCTGTCATCAGCTGCGCGCCGGTGAAGATATGCTGATAACGACGCAGCATGCCCGCCGTTGCCAAATTCGGCGGGGTGATCATCCACAAAATGTTCGGCACATCGGGTAACGGCTCTTCGAGATAGGGGCCGACGATGCGCAGCACCACATCGCGCCCCGGCGTGACATCGGGCACTTCGCCGCGAAACAGCAGCGCTGCGCCGCAACCGGGGATGCGCCCGATCGCCCGTACAAGCCCCTCGGCAAATTGCGTATCACCCCAGCTGCGGCCATTTCCGCGCAGAGCGTTCACACTGATATGAATGAATAAATTATCGTCGAACACGCCAGCGTCACTTTAAACCTGACTTAGCATAGCGTCTGGCGTGTCCGCGCCAAAGGAAATCTGCGTCCTTGGTTAACTTTTTAGCTCATCTTCCGCCGGGCCGACCGGCCTCGTCTCGCCGCGACCAACAGACCCACCCCGATCAGCACCGCACCGATCAGATGAAAGCTTTCGAACCGCTCGCCCAGGAAAATCACCGCCAGCGCGCTGCCAAAAACCGGCAGCAGATGGATGAACAGCCCGGCGCGGCCCGCGCCCAGCAATTCGACCCCGCGATTAAAACACAGGTAGGACAGAAAGCTGGGAAAGATCACCAAATAGGCCAGTGCGGCGACCATTTGCGGCGTCAGGCGCATCACCTGTCCGCTGGCATGCTCAGTGAGATAGGGCGGCAAAAGCGCCAGCGCACCAACGATAAAGAGCGCCACCAGAAAGCTGAGCGGGTGCATCGCGGGCTTTTTGCGCAGCAGTGCGGAATAGAACGTATAGGCCACGACAGCCGCCAGCACCCACAGATCGCCGGTGTTGAAACCAAGGCTGGTCAGCGTTTCCAGATGCCCGCGCGCCGCGATAAAGATCACCCCGCCCAGCGACAGCACAACCCCGATGATCTGCTGTGGCAGCGGGCGTTCCCGGTAGAGCACGAAACAGGCTAGCAAGATCAGCAGCGGCATCGCCGATTGCATCAACAGCGCGTTGATCGAAGCTGTCTCGCGCAGGCCCAGATAGACAAAAGTGTTAAAGCAACTGATCCCCAACACGCCCAGCACAACGATGATCAGCCAGTGCCGACGCACCAGCGCGAGTTCGTGTTTCACATCGACGCGCCCGCGCGCCACCAGCACCACCGGAATGATCGCCAGCGCCCAGCGCCAAAACGCCATGGCAACGGGCGGTGCCTCGGTCAGGATGGCGCGACCGACGACAAAATTCCCTGCCCAGAACAGGCTGGCCAGTGTCAGCAGGATTTGCGGGCTATTCCACAGGCGCGTCAGCATCTTACGCCCCCAACGCGCGGCGCATCATCTGCACGAATGCGGCGCGGTCGGCGCGGCGGATCACGCGGGCATTGGCGGGGGTGGCGCTGCCCAGTTCGGGGTCGGCAACCTCTTGCGCGGGCAGACGCGGCGAGGAGACGCTGCTATAGCCGCGCGTCAGGCGACCTTGGGTTTCGACATCGACGACGCAGTCACCGGATTCCAGAATCAGGCTCTCGTCCAGCATGATGGCGCAGGTCAGCGCATCGGGATGCAGCGAATCGCCGACGCCATAACGCGCCATGCTGAAATCGACGCTGGCTTGGTTCACTTGCGTGAAAAAGCGCGACAGTGGCGTATCGAGGGCGGCGATATCCGCCAGTTCGGCCGCCAAAATCCCCGAATCCTGCACCGAAAGCGTCCATGTGGACAATGTGCAGGCAAAGCCCGCATTCATCACGATCTGCGCGGCCTCGGGGTCGACGTAGAAATTGAACTCGGCGGCGGGGGTGACATTTCCTAGGGAATTATCGGTGCCACCCATGATCCACAGATGCTTTACAGCGCCCGCAAAGCGCGGCTCTTGCACCACGGCGGCGGCGATATTCGTCAGCGGCGCTTGGGCAAGGATGGTGATCTCGCCGGGGTTGGACATGACGATGTCGATCAGCGCTTGCACCGCGTGGCTGGCCTCGGGGCGTTGGTGGGCGCGCGGGTAATGCGCGTCGCTCATCCCGTCCTCGCCAAAGACATATTCGGCGTCGATCGGCTTGCGCATCATGGGGCGGCGGCAGCCGGGATAGACCGGCACCTTGCCGCCCTTGCCTGCGACCTCCAGCGTATAAAGCGCGTTTTCGACCTGCTGGTCGAAGTCGATGTTACCGCCGCAAATAGTGACCGCCTCGACCGTCACACCCGGCTGGTGCAGCGCCAGCAGCATGGAAAAGCAGTCATCGCCTGCGGTATCGGTGTCAATAATCAGACGCATGGCCTGCCCTTTCATCATCGCTTTATCCGGACCTAGCACGAAGCGCTGAACGGAACAGCGGGAAAACCGCGCTGCGAATCTGCCCATATCGCGGCCATTTGGCGCGGGGATTGGCGCATCGGCGTATTTTTGCCGCCACGGAATTGAGCAGTTGGACAAATTGTGACGCAAGATCGCGCAAAACTGCGACATGACATGGCGGAAATACGCATCGTATTTGATCGGTAATCGGAACGCCGCCTAGCGTGAAGGCAGGGCGAGGCCTCGTCCCAATAACGCACCACAAAGTCCATCCATCATTAGCGCATAGCCCAGCCGGGCGATGCCGCCAACATTTGCCGCCAAAGTTGGCTGGCCAGCGTCTGCTTGCCTTTTGCGCAGCCGCTGCTGCCACCCCTTGGCCGCAACAGGGAGCAACTTTTTATGAAGCGACTTGCCACTCTATCCACTTTGTCTGCGCTGGCGGTTGTCGCCAGTGCCGGCGCTGCGCTGGCGCAAGATGCCTGCCCGATCCGCGTCGGCGTGCTGCATTCGCTGTCCGGCTCGATGGCGATTTCCGAAACCACGCTGAAAGATGCGATGCTGATGCTGGTCGCGCAGCAAAACGCGGCGGGCGGGCTGCTGGGCTGCGAGATTGAAACCGTCGTTGTCGACCCTGCCTCGGACTGGCCGCTGTTTGCCGAACAGGCGCGTGATCTGCTGACCGTGAATGAGGTGGATGTGATCTTTGGCGCCTGGACATCCGTCTCGCGCAAGGCCGTGCTGCCGGTACTCGAGGAACTGAACGGGCTGATGTTCTATCCGGTGCAATATGAGGGCGAGGAATCCTCGCGCAACGTGTTCTACACCGGCGCGGCACCAAACCAGCAAGCCATTCCTGCCGTTGACTATTTCCTGGAAGAGCTGGGTGTGACCAGCTTTGCCCTTCTGGGCACTGACTATGTCTATCCGCGCACCACGAACAACATCCTCGAGGCCTATCTGATCGACAAGGGAATCGCGCCTGAGAATATCTTTGTGAACTACACCCCCTTTAGCCATTCCGACTGGGCGACCATCGTGTCCGACGTCGTGGCTTTGGGCGCGGGCGGCGGTCAGGTGGGCGTGATCTCGACCATCAACGGCGATGCGAATATCGGCTTTTACACCGAACTGGCCGCACAGGGTGTCTCGGCGGATGATATTCCGGTCGTTGCCTTTTCGGTCGGTGAGGAGGAGCTGTCGGGCCTTGATACCGCTGGCCTCGTTGGCCATCTGGCCGCCTGGAACTATTTCATGTCCGCCGACACGCCTGAAAACGCGGCCTTTATCGAGGCGTGGCATGAATTCATCGGCAGCGATACCCGCGTGACCAATGACCCGATGGAGGCGCATTACATCGGCTTTAACATGTGGGTGAATGCGGTCGAACAGGTCGGCACCACCGATGTCGATGCCGTCATCGACGCGCTGCCGGGCCAGACCTTTCCGAACCTGACGGGCGGGATCGCTGAAATGTTGCCCAACCACCACCTGACCAAGCCTGTGCTGATCGGCGAGATCCGTGCCGATGGCCAGTTCGATATCATCAGCCAGACCGAGCCGGTGCCGGGCGATGCCTGGACCGACTTCCTGCCCGAATCGGCCATTCTGGAAGCCGACTGGGTCGATCTGAAGTGCGGTATGTATAACACCCAGACCCAGACCTGCGTGCAGCTGACCTCGAACTACTGATCCTTTGGCTGGCCCCTACGCGGGGCCAGCCTTTTGCCCGTCAGGTATAGGCCGTCATGATCCGCGTTTTGCTTATTGCCCTCGCCCTGTGTTTCAGTTTTGGCGCGCCCAAATTGGTGGCCGCCCAGACGCTGCAGGATGCGCTGCAGGTTGATCCGGGCGCGATCGCGCAGCCCTCGCGCCGCACGGTGGGCGAGACGCTGGATCGCCTGTTGGCCACCGAAGACCCCGCCCTGCCGCTGCTGTTGGAGCGTTGGCAGGGGCGTGCGCTGTATCAGCGCGCCGCAGACGGGCTGTTCTTTTATGCCGAGCAAACCGCTGACGGCTTTAACCTGTTTGATATCACGACGCTGGAGGCCGCTGGCACCGCCGCCCCGCGCGAGGTTGCAGCCTTGATCCCAAACGCCGGTGTGCGCGGAGTGATCGCATCGGCGTTGATCGAATTCCAACTGACCGACCCCGATCCCGCCCGCCGCGCAAGCGCGGTCGCCGCCATCGCCCGCGACCCCAGCGCCGATTATCTAGAGCCACTGCGCGAGACATTGGCCGAGGAGGATGACCCCGGCCTTTACGCCCGCAAAGAACGCGTGTTGCAGATGCTGATCGCGCGGTTCGATACTGATATCGACGCGCGCGTGGCGGCGATTAGCGCGCTGGGCACAGATGTCTCGACCGAGACGCGCGCCCTGTTGAACCAGTTGCTGCGCAGCACGACGGCCGTGGGTGCGACTGTGCCAGAGGGCGTGAATATCGCCGCAGTGCTAGAGCCGGGCAGCCGCGCACTATCGCGTGATGCCGCCTATGGGATGCTGATCAGCGCGGGCCTTGCCCCCGCGCCCGTCACGCCTGCGCAGATCCGCGAGGCTTTGATCGCCAATATCGACGGCGGTTTTGTCGGCGGGATGCCGGTGGCGCAGATGAATACCGATGCCGCGCGCACCAGCGCCTATGATGCGCTGGCCGCCAGTGGCACCGTCGCCCCGCGCGTGACGCCTGCCGATATGGATGCCGCGTTGGCCGCGCATTCCTTTTGGTCGCAATATGAGACGTCGAATGTGCAGATCACCGATGCCGCGGCGGCCGCGCTGGCCAGTGCGACGACGCGTGTCGGGCTGTTTCAGGTCGCGGATATCAGTTTGGATGCGCTGTCGCTGGCCTCGATTTACTTCCTCGCCGCCATTGGCCTTGCCATCACTTTTGGCGTCATGGGCGTCATCAATATGGCGCATGGCGAGTTCATTATGATGGGCGCTTACACCGCCTATGTCGTGCAGCTCTTTATTCCCGATTACACCGTCGCGCTGATCGTGGCGCTGCCTGCCGCGTTTTTGGTCGCGGCCATTGCGGGCATCGCGCTCGAGCGGTTGGTGATCCGCCATCTGGCCAATCGCCCGCTGGAAACGCTGCTGGCGACATTCGGCATTTCCATCGCACTGCAACAACTGACCAAAATCATCTTTGGCACCCAAGCGCGTCCGGTGACCGCGCCTTCGTGGCTGAGTGGCGCGTGGATTTACAATGACGTGCTGGGGATCTCATGGATTCGCATCGCGATTTTCGTGCTGGCGCTGGTGTTTTTGGCGCTGCTGCTGGTCATCCTGAACCGCACCCGGTTGGGGCTGGAAATCCGCGCCGTGACGCAAAACCCCGGCATGGCGGCCAGTATGGGGATCAACCCAGACCGGGTGAAAATGCTGACCTTTGGCCTTGGATCAGGCATCGCGGGGATCGCGGGGGTCGGCATCGGCCTTTATGCGCAGGTCACGTCCGAGATGGGATCGAACTACATCGTGCAAAGCTTTATGGCCGTGGTCGTCGGCGGCGTCGGCAATGTCTGGGGCACGCTGGCGGGTGCCACGTTGATCGGTGTCATGCAAAAGGGGATCGAATGGTTCAACCCCTCGAATACCCTCGCCGCGCAGACCTATATGATCCTGTTTATCATCATCTTTATCCAGTTCCGTCCGCGCGGCATCGTCGCGCTGAAGGGCCGCGCGGCGGGAGTCTGACATGCAGGGTGGATTTTTGGCAAAGAACCCTTCGGTGCTGTGGTTTCTGCTGGTGCTGGCGGTGTTTACGGTCGTCGCCACGCTGCTGTCGCAAATCGGAATCGGGGCGGTTTCGACATCCATGGTCAAGGTGCTGGGGCGCACTTTGTGCCTTGCGCTGGTGGCGGTGGCGATGGATGTGATCTGGGGCTATTGCGGCATCCTCAGCCTAGGACACATGGCGTTTTTCGGCATCGGCGGTTACGCCATCGGCCAATGGCTGATGTATGCGCGCACCGAAATGATCGTCGCGGGCACGCTGGCGGCATCGCCGCTGCCCCCCACCGCGCTAGAGGTGAAAAACGCCGTCGCAAGCCAGATTTTCGGCGTCGTCGGCACGTCTGAATTGCCCTGGGTCTGGGGATTTGCCCATAGCTTGCCGCTGCAACTGGCGATGGTCGTGCTGGTACCGGGCCTTGTGGCGCTGGTGTTCGGCTGGCTGGCGTTCCGCAGCCGTGTCACCGGCGTCTATCTGTCGATCCTGACCCAAGCGATGACACTGGCGCTGTCGCTGTGGCTCTTCCAGAACGATTCGGGTCTGCGCGGCAATAACGGCCTGTCGGGGCTGCAAAATCTGCCGGGGCTGGATCACTGGGGGCAGGACTTCATCGCGGTGGTGTTCCTCTGGGCCTCGGCTCTCGCACTGGGGCTGGGCTATGTGTTCTTTGCCTTTATCACCTCGGGCAAAATGGGATCGGTGATCCGCGCCATCCGCGATGACGAGGCGCGGGTGCGGTTTCTGGGTTATGGGGTCGAGGGGTTCAAGCTGTTCATCTTTACCGTCACCGCCTGTGTCGCCGCGATCGCGGGCGCCCTCTATTATCCGCAGGCGGGGATCATCAACCCGGCAGAGGTCGCGCCCATCGCCTCGATCTATCTGGCGGTCTGGGTGGCAATCGGCGGACGCGGGCGGCTTTATGGCGCGGTGATCGGGGCGGTTGCGGTCTCGTTGCTGTCCAGCTGGTTCACGGGTGGCGCGGCGCCGCCGATCAACCTGGGGTTCTACACGATCCGCTGGACGGAATGGTGGTTGGTGCTGTTGGGCGCAAGTTTCGTGCTGGTCACGCTGTTCTTTCCCAAAGGGGTCGGCGGGTTGTTTGACCTGATCCCCAGCCGCAAGGAGCGCAAGGAATGAACGCGCTGCTGGAGGTTTCAGGCATTTCGGTCACGTTTGACGGGTTCCGCGCCATCAACAATCTGTCGATTTCGGTGGCCGAGCGTGAGCTGCGCGCCATTATCGGCCCCAATGGGGCTGGCAAAACGACCTTTATGGATATCGTCACCGGCAAGACACGACCCGATACGGGCCGCGTGCTGTGGGGCGAGATGGCGGTCAATCTGGTCGGCATGAACGAGGCGAAGATCGCTCGCATGGGTCTGGGCCGCAAATTCCAGCGCCCCACTGTGTTCGAGGCCCAAACCGTGCGGGATAACCTGCTGATGGCGCTGAAAAACCCGCGCGCGCCCTTTGCCGTTCTGCTGTCGCGCCCGACCGCGGCCGATATCCTGCGGATGGAGGAGATCGCGGTCGAGGTTGGCCTTTCCGCCCATCTGCACCGCATTTCCGGCGAACTCAGCCATGGGCAAAAGCAATGGCTGGAGATTGGCATGTTGCTGGCGCAAGAGCCGCGCCTTCTGCTGGTGGACGAGCCTGCGGCGGGGATGACACCGGCCGAGCGGGAACATACCACCGATCTGCTCAAGCGGATGGCGCAGACCCGTGCCGTGGTGGTGGTCGAACATGATATGGAATTTATCCGCCGCCTCGATTGCCGCGTGACCGTGCTGCATGAGGGCCGCGTGCTGGCCGAGGGCAGCCTTGACCATGTCACCGCGAACCAAGAGGTGATCGACGTGTATCTGGGGCGCTGACATGCTGGATGTAGAAAACCTGACGCTGAAATACGGCCAGAGCGAGATTTTGCACGGCATTTCCCTGACCGCCCGCATGGGACAGGTGACGGCGGTGATGGGCACCAACGGGGTGGGGAAAACATCCCTGCTAAAGGCCATCGCAGGGCGGCACCCCTTTGACAAGGGGACGATCCGCCTCGATGGGCGCGATATGGGGCATTACAGCGCCAATGGCGCAGCGCGCGCCGGCATCGCCTATGTGCCGCAGGGGCGCGAGGTGTTCCCCATGATGAGCGTGACTGAAAACCTGATGACCGGCTTCGCCTGCCTGCCCCGCGCCGATCACAAGATCCCCGATCGTATTTATGAATTGTTCCCCGTGCTAAAGGACATGGCGCATCGGCGCGGCGGCGATCTTTCGGGCGGGCAGCAGCAGCAATTGGCGATTGCCCGCGCGCTGATCACCCAGCCGCGCGTTCTGCTGCTGGACGAGCCGACCGAGGGGATTCAGCCCAATATTATCAAGGACATCGGCCGCGTCATCGCGGGCTTGCGCGACGAGGGAAAAATGGCGATCGTGCTGGTCGAGCAGTTCTTTGACTTTGCTTACGGTCTTGCCGATGAATTCGTGGCGCTGAACCGCGGCGATGTCGTGCTGTCGGCCCCCCGCGCCGATGTCACGCGCGAGGGGCTGCTGGAAAAGGTCTCGATCTAGACCGCCATGCGGATGGAATTGCCCCAGTCATCTTGATAGCTGGCGGCGGCGGTGACGGCGCTGCCGCCCAGCTCGACGAAATCAAGCCCGACATGGATCGGATCGCGGGGCCCTGCGCCAAAGCTGTTCCATTCGTTGACCGCAATCGTGTGGTGATAGCCGCCTGTCGACAGGAAGGACGCGCCCATCCGTTCGCGCACGGCGTCAAAACCCATGGTTTCGCGCCAAAACGCCGAGGCGCGGGCAGTGTCGCCAACCTTCATATGCACATGGCCCAAACAGGTGCCGGGGGGCGCGCCGAACCAGCGGGTCTCTTGCCCCTGAAGTTCGGCAACCATGCCCTGAAAGTCGATTTGCAGGCTGGCCATTTCGACCTGCCCATTGTTCCATTCCCATTCATCGGCGGGACGGTCGGCGTAGATCTCGACCCCGTTGCCTTCGGGATCGGTCAGATAGATCGCCTCGGACACCAGATGATCCGCCGCGCCGTCGATGCGCATCCCAAGGTTCGAGGCATTCAGCACCCAGCGCGCCAGATCATGGCGCGAGGGCAGCAGATAGGCGTTGTGATACAGCCCCGCAACGCGCATGGGGGCAAGGACGATGCCCTCGACCTCGGTGATCTCCAGCAAGGTGATGCCGCCCGCGCCAAGGTGGATCGTCGCACCCTCGCGCGATAATTCCTGCAGGCCGACATGTGTCTGATACCACAGGGAAAGCGCCTCGGCATCGCGGGCGCGCAGGCCGGATTTGGTGACATGGATCGGGGTTTGCAGCGGGAAAGCGATGGCGACTGCGGGCACCTGCGCCACAGCGGGGCGCGTGATGACAAAGGGCGCGGCGATAAGCGCGGTGACAAAACTGCGACGTTTCATAATGATATCCGTTTGATCTGAAAGGAAGGTTCCGGTTCAGATCACGCCGCGCGGCGGCCGCCATTGCCCGCCGGCAGTAAGGCCGCGCGGCTGGGGCATATCAGCAGATCGCACCGCCACTTGCGCGGCGCGGGGCGGCATCGCGGTTTCAAAGGCGCGCAGCGGCAGGCAGGCGGGGCATTGGTCGGGCAGTGCGACTTTGACCGGCGCTGTGCCCGGCATATAGCAGACCTGCGTCGCCGCGCAGGGCGCAGCCGCAACGCCCCGCGCAACCGCAGGCGTCAATGCCACCAGCATCGCCGCCGCTATTAGCGCAAAGCAGATCATAAATTGGGTCAGGTGCCGCCTCATATCCCCTATTTGCCGCAGAAGCGCCTGACACTCAAAGCGGAATTTACAGGGGGCACGCTGATGTGACACGCGCCGCCGCTTGCCATGGGCCGCGCGCGCGTTAGGATCACGCCATGACACAAGATGACCCGATCACCGCCATTAAACTGCGCCTGCAATTCGCCGATGACGCCGTTTTCGGCCCCGGCAAAGCCGCACTTTTGGAACATATCCACGCCGAGGGCTCGATCGCGGCCGCGGGACGCCTGATGGGGATGAGCTATAAGCGCGCCTGGTCACTGGTCGAGGAGATGAACCGCAGTTTCACGACACCCTTGGTCCTGTCCGCGCGCGGTGGCGCAAGCGGTGGCACGGCGCAGGTCACCCCCACGGGCGCGGAAGTTTTAGCCGCCTATCGTGCCTTGGAAAAAGTGCTGCACAGCAAGGGCGCGGCGCCCTTATCAAAGATTCGCGCGCATCTGCGCACCGGCGGCGACGCGTAAAGCGCTTGCCCTGCCGCATGGGTTCGATATGTTCGCGTAAACACATCGAAACACAGGTTATCCCATGAACCGCAAGATCGCATTCGCCGCCACCCTCATTGGCGGCCTGATGGCCAGCTCGGCAATGGCCGAAGATATCACCGTTTTCGCCGCCGCCAGCATGAAAGACAGTCTGGATGCGGTCATCGCCAATTGGACGGCGGAAACCGGCAATACGGTGACGGTGTCCTATGAGGGCTCGTCCGCACTGGCGCGCCAGATCGAACAGGGCGCGCCTGCCGCGATGTTCATCTCGGCCGCAATCGACTGGATGGACTATGTCGAAGGGCTGGGCCTGATCGAGGATGGCACCCGCAGCGACCTGCTGGGCAATTCGCTGGTGATCGTCTCGCACGAAGCCCCCGCCGCGCCGGTCACGATTGACGCGAACCTCGACTTGATCGGCCTTTTGGGCGATGAGAAACTGGCGATGGCGCTGGTGGATTCCGTGCCAGCCGGCGTTTACGGCAAAGAAGCCCTGACCAACCTTGGCCTGTGGGACAGCGTTGCGCCGAATGTGGCGCAAGCGGATAACGTGCGCGCAGCCTTGGCGCTGGTGGGTCTGGGCGAGGCGCCCTATGGCATCGTCTATAGCACCGATGCCGCCGCCGACCCGAATGTCGCGATCTATGGCACATTCCCGGCAGACAGCCACGGCCCCATCACCTATCCGGTTGCGTTGATTAAAGAATATAGCAGCGATACCGCCCATGCCTTCCTTGACTACCTGAAGACGCCCGCCGCGTCCGACGTCTTTACGGAATTCGGCTTCGTCACCCTGCAATGATCGATTGGCTGGCAGGATTTAACCTCAGCGCGGCGGAACTGGCCGCGCTGAAACTGTCGGTGCAGGTGTCTCTGGTGGCCTGCCTGTGCAGCCTGCCGCTGGGGATTTTCATCGCCTATGCGCTGGCCCGCTGGCGCTTTCCGGGGCGCGAGGTGCTGAACGGCCTTGTCCATCTGCCGCTGATCCTGCCGCCCGTCGTTACGGGCTATCTGCTGCTGCAAACATTTGGCCGCCGCGCGCCTTTGGGTGCATTTTTGGAACAGACCCTTGGCCTGACATTTTCCTTTCGCTGGACGGGCGCGGCGCTGGCGGCGGCGATCATGGCATTCCCGCTGATGGTACGCGCCATCCGCCTGTCGTTCGAGGCGGCTGACCCCAAACTGGAACAGGCCGCATCCACCCTTGGTGCGGGACGGCTGGCGGTGTTTTTTACCGTGACCCTGCCCCTTGCCCTGCCCGGCATTCTGACCGGCACGATCCTGAGCTTTGCCAAAGCGATGGGCGAGTTTGGCGCAACGATCACCTTTGTGTCCAACATCCCCGGTCAAACGCAGACACTGCCCTCGGCCATTTACGCCTTTTTGCAAAGCCCGACCGGGGGTGATGCAGCAATGCGGCTAGTGGTGATCTCGATCATCATCTCGCTATCTGCGGTGCTGGTCTCCGAGATTTTGGCGCGGCGCATCAGCCGCATGATCGGGCAAAGCGCATGATTGATGTTTCGCTGCGCCATGACTTTGGCGGCTTCAAACTGGACCTGGATTTTCGCACCGGCGCGGGTGTCACCGCGCTGTTTGGACGCTCTGGCGCCGGTAAAACCAGTATTATCAACGCGGTCGCCGGGCTGATGCACCCGCAGTCCGGGCGGATCGCAATTGGGGATGCCGTGCTGTTCGACAGTGCCAAGGGCATCTTTTTGCCACCGCCGCGCCGCCGGATCGGCTATGTTTTTCAAGAGGGGCGGCTGTTTCCCCATATGAATGTGCGCCGCAACCTGACCTATGGCGCGCGCTTTGCGCCCAAGGCGGCGGGGCCAGATTTTGACGAAGTGGTGGCGCTGCTGGGGATCGACCATCTGCTGGATCGCCCCCCATCCGCGCTATCGGGAGGCGAAAAGCAGCGTGTCGCCATTGGCCGCGCACTGCTGTCGCGCCCGCATCTGCTGTTGATGGACGAGCCTCTTGCGGCATTGGACGAAGCGCGCAAGGCCGAACTGTTGCCCTATCTGGAACGCCTGCGCCGCGATAGCCGCGTGCCGATTCTGTATGTCAGCCATTCGGTGCCGGAAATCCTGCGGCTGGCGCAGGATCTTGTGCTGGTCGATCAGGGCCGCGTGGTGGCCGCTGGCCCCTTGGCCGATGTGATGTCCAGCCCGGAAAGCGTCAAGGCCCTTGGCCCCCGCGCGATCGGTGCGGTGATCAGCGCCCGTATCGCCGCGCATGAGCCGGGCGAAGTGACACGCATGACCACGCCTGCGGGTGATATTCTGGTGCCACGCCTGCAAGGCGCGCCCGGCGAGACGCGCCAGATCCGTATTGCCGCGCAAGATGTGATGATCGCGCTTGAGCGCCCGCAAGGGCTGTCGGCGCTGAATATCCTGCCTGCGGTGATCCGCGACCTGCAGCCCGATGATGCGGGCGGTGTGCTGATCGGCCTGCAATTGGGTGAGGTGCGGGCGCTGGCGCGGGTCACGCAACGCTCGCGCATGGCGCTGGGGTTGCAGCCGGGGCTGGGATGCCATGCGGTACTGAAATCGGTGGCTGTCAGTCTGGGCTGACTATTCGGCGGCGATGCGGGCGTGATCGGTGCCGATCAACTGTGCCATCACGCGTGTCAGCCGCGCTTGCAGGGGCGCGAAGCCGCCGTGCGGCACAACCTGCGCCTCATCCAGATAGAGCGCGCGGTTCACCTCGATCTGGATGGCGTGCCAGCCGTCGGCGGGGCGGCCATAGGTTTCGGTCACATAGGCGCCTGCGAATGGGTGATTGACCGCGACGCGGAACCCTTGGGCGCGAAAGGCGGCAATGGTCTGGTTGCGCAGCGCGACATCCGCCGCGCGGCCGTGACGATCGCCCAGCACAATATTCGGGCCGCCCAGCCCCACCGCATCCGATGGCATCGAATGGCAATCAAACAGTATCGCCCGCCCATACTGGCGCTGCGCGGCCAGCATCTGGCCCGCCAATGCGGCGTGATAGGGCTGCCAGAGATGGCTGAGGCGCGCCGCGGCCTCGGCATAGGGGATCTTGCTGCTATAGATCGGCTTTCCCGGCCCCACCACACGCGGGATAACACCAAGGCCGCTGATGACGCGCAGATTGAGGCCCGCGACGCGGCGCGGCAGATCCGTGATCAAGGCGGGGTCCAGATCATGCGCCGCACGGTTCAAATCCAGATAGGCACGCGGATAACGGGCAACCAGCAGCTTTGCCCCCAAGGCGGGGGCCGCGCCGAACAGCTGATCCACATAGGCATCTTCAGAGGCGCGAATCTGCAGCGGGTTCAGCCGCACCTGCGCCAGAAAATCGGGGGGATAATAGCGCCCACTATGGCCCGCCGCAAAGAGAACGGGCGAATCGCCGTGCGCAGGCAGATGCAGATCATGGCCTTTGGGCAGGGGAGTTTGGTTCATTTCACTTTGCATGACGCAACGGCGCGCTCTGAAAACCAGCCTAATCACTTGGGGCGGGTGGTAAAAGCCCCTTGAACCCACCCCGAACACCTTTTATAGACCCGCTACACCGCAGCGGTGAACGCGAAAGCGACACAGCTGTAAGGGGCGGTTAGCTCAGTGGTAGAGCACTACGTTGACATCGTAGGGGTCACAAGTTCGAACCTTGTACCGCCCACCATGAAATTCACCGGCAACCCGCAAGGGCGGCCAAAATGCAACCCGAGGCGCAAACAGAGCGCCGAGATATGAGGAGAGACCACATGAAGGTCGCTAACTCGCTCCGCTCGCTCAAGCAGCGTCACCGCGATTGCCGTATCGTGCGCCGCAAAGGCCGCGTTTACGTTATCAACAAAACGCAGCGTCGCTTTAAAGCCCGTCAGGGCTGATTTCAGCGAAGCACTGACCCCGGTCAGATAGAAGTTAAGAAACCCGCGCATCACCCGATGCGCGGGTTTTTACTGATTGGTCATCATTCGCTTGCACGAAGCTGTGAAAGACCGCAATTATGCCGCCATTGCACACCCTCGCACGGAGGAAGGAATGCGCAGCATGACACTGAAAACGGGATTGAAACGGGTCGGCCTAGGGGCTGCACTCGCGATGGGCACGGCGCTGCCGGCCATGGCGCAAGACGCGATCTGCGGCACGATGGGCGCGGGTGGCACGTGGATCGGCGGCGCGGCCGACACCTCGGATCTTAACACACTCACCGACCCCTTTGACCAAATGTCCCTGATCATGTCGGGCGGACGGCATGTGTCCTATTTTACCGTCAGCGCACAGACCGATGTTCGCCTCGAGGCGGAATCCTCGGACGGGGGCGACCCGCTGGTCGAGGTCTACGACGAAGCCGGGAATTTCGTGAATTCGGATGACGATTCGGGTGGCAACCTGTCGGCGCGTCTGGAAACCAGCCTTGCGCCCGGCACCTATTGCATGATCGCGCGCACCTTTGACGGATCGGGCACCACGGCCTACCTGCGTCTGGGCCGCGATGACACGCCAGCGCTGACCGCAGGTATGAACCCCGACACCTGGAGCGATCCTGATTCTGGCTATACCGATCCTTGGGCCACCAGCGGCACCTGCGAATTCGCCACCGCCGAGCGTCCCTTTGGCGAGGCTGCGATTGATTTCAGCACCGGGCCGGTGACGATTTCCGCCGTGCCGAACAATTCGCCCTATCTGGGCTTTACCCTGGCCGAGCCGACCGCCCTGACCGTCACCGCGGCAAATCCCAGCGCCGATCCGATCATTGCGGTCTATGACGGCAATAACACCTGGTTGGCCGAGAATGACGATTTCGATGGGCTGAACTCGCGCATCGACTTTATGAACACGCTGCCAGCCGGCAATTACTGCATCAACCTGCGGGCCTATAATGATGGCTCGCTGCCGGTTGATGTCGCACTGAGCACCTATGACCCTGCCGCTGCAATGCGCGGCATGATCGACCGCGCCGAGGCCAGCCCGCCGCTGGATGGCAGCCATCCGGTGACCGATCTGGGCGCCCTGCCCGCGCGCCACCGTGCGGATATCCAAGCAACGGGTGCGGCCGCAACCTGGTTCTCGTTCGAGGTGACAGATACCGGCGTTGTCGCGATCGAGGCTGTCGCCAATGGCGCGGCTGATCCGGTTCTGGTGCTGTTCGACGATTTCGGTCGCGAAGTGGCCTTTGCCGATGACAGCAACGGCTCGCTTGACCCGATCATGCTGTCGCGCGTCAGCCCCGGCACCTATGTGCTGGCGCTGAAACTGTATAGCACCGATTCGCGCGCGCTGGTGCGGATGTCGTTTGAAAGCTTCACGCCCGCCGGTCGCTAAGACGGGGCAACGGCTGTAGAGGGCGGGCCGATCTGGCCCGCCCCTTTTTATTGCCCGCCCCTTTTTATTGGCCGACACCCGGGATCAATGTGTCCGCCAGCAGACGCACCAACACCTGCTGATCCAGATACCCGGTCACCGGCAAGCCCCGCGCCTCTTGATAACGGCGAAGCGCGGCGCGGGTTTCATCATCGAATACCCCATCGACGGTTCCCGGATTGAACCCCAGCGCATTCAGGCGATCCTCGACCACGCGGCCGGTCATGGCGTTGATGTTCAGCGCCGCCTCGGCACTGGCTGCGGCGTCGTCAGCGGGTGGCACAGTGGGCGGCGCGTCGGGCGTTGGTGCTGTGCCCGCGGTGATACGGGCGCGCGCCTCGGGTGCGAATCGGCCCTGCGGATAGACCTGCAGATAATCCTGATAGGCGGCGGGAGTATTGGCGGCCTCGGCCGCGGCCCAAGCGGATGTCTCGCGCGCGGTGGCGGCAGCTTGGATTTCGGCATCGATCGCAGCCAGCCGTTCGGTGGCGATCGCAGCATAGGCCCCGGTCGGGTAGCGCTCGAGGTAAGCGCGCAGGCCCGGCGCGTCGCCCTGTGCGCCGATCTCGCGCCAGAAATCCTGATCCGCCAGCGCGGCGGCCTGCGCCTGACGGGCGGCCTCGGCCTCGGCCTCGGCGGTGCGGCGGGCGGCCTGCGCCTCAAGCCGGGTCAACTGGGCGCTGGCAACATAGCCGGTGGGCGGGAAGTCATTCCCGCGCTGCCACGCCGAAATCGCGGCGCGTGTGCCCGCGCCAAAGATGCCATCGACGCCGCGCGGATCAAAGCCCAAGCGTTGCAGGTTCTGCTGGATGGTGCGGCGCTGCGCGGCGGTCAGGTTCATCGCCTCCTCGATCATCCGATCGGCGCGATTGGGCTCGGCCACGATGGCGGCAATCGCCTCCTCGGCCAGCGCGGCATAGATGCCCATCGGATAGCGGGCGAGATAATTGCGATAGGCCTCGACCGAATCAAGGGCCTGCGCGCCTTGCCACAGCGCCTCCTCGGCGGCGGTTTGTTCGGCGGTCGGCTGCGGGGGGCCAGCCGGCACCGCCTCAAGCGGCATCAGGACAAAGCCGCTGCGGGGGACAAAACCCTGCCAGCCAAGGCCGCCGCGCCGGTTCGCCAGTTGCAGCAGATCACCGCCGGGCTGGGTCAAATCCTCGGTCGCAAAGCCCGCAACGGCAGAGGGATCGCCCGTCACGACGCTGACGCCTTGCGGGATATCCAGCGCGCCGATGCCTTCATACAGATAGGGATCAATCGCGCCGCCCTGCGCCTCGGGCGCCAGCACCAGCAGCGCGCGGCCCTGACGGGCGGCCATCACCTCAAGCAGGCTTTCCAGCGATAGCGCGGTATCGCCAAGGCCGAGCAGCGAGGGGGTGCCCGCCTCGGCTGTCAGGAACCAGGTGCGGCTGCCATCGGTGACAAAGCGGCCCGACAGAACCGCGACGATGCGCTCGGATTCCGGGATCGTGTCCAGCCAGGTCTGAACGGCGGTCAGGGTTGGTTCAGCCCGCCCATTGGGCAGCACGGCGACGCGAAAACCCAGCGCCGTCAGCCCGTCATTGGCATTTGCCACATCCGCCCCGCGGGCGACACGGCCCAGCGTCTCGTATCGTTCCACCCCCAGCAGCAGCGCGGCATCATTGGCCAACGCGGCACCGGGCAGTAACATCGTGGCAAGGGCGAGGTAGATTTTATGGCGCATCTGATATCTCCTTGCTTTCCCAACGCGAAACCCGCGCCTTGGTTCAGGATAAATGAAATTTTCCGCGCCGCGAATGCAAAAGGGCGGCCCATAGGCCGCCCTTCCATTCCTTGCCGATGGCAGGGATTAGAACGAATACACCACGGACAGGCCGTAAGTGTTGTCGGTGCTGCTGTAACCGGGCAGCGGATCGGTGTGGTATTGCGTAAAGATCGAGCCACGCAGCGCCAGCGAGTCAGTCATGCTGACGGTCAGACCCAGATCGTTGGTGATATAGGTGTCGCTTTCCGACCAGATGACATCCGTATCGTTGGTGAACGCCAGGGTCTCGCTCAGACGGTAGTAGTAGTCGGACGAGATGCTGACAGCCACTTCTTCGATGCTGCTGCCGTCTTCGACGTCAGCCCAGCGGAAGCCGGGGCCAGCGGCGATCGACCATTGAATAGCCGGATCGTTGAAGATGCGATAACCCAGACCGGCACCCACAAAGGTGTCCTTGGTGTAGGAGCCGAACTTGTCGTCGATATAGATGCCTTTACCGTAGGCATAGATGCTCGACGACAGCTCGCGGGTGTAGTCATAGCTCAGCATCAGGCGATTGGTTTCAGCCGCGTCGGAATCTTCCGAATAAGCGTAGCTCAGCGCGACGGCATGGCCGTTGATACCGTCGAAGTAGCCAAAGTTACCACCGACACCGACATCGGTCGATTCGCTGTTACCGGTGGCGACATTGGCGCGTGCCGCCAGCGAGCCGGTAAAGCCCAAAGCGCGACCTTCGTTGCCAAAGGCGTCGACGTCGCGGTCAAAGTCATCAGCAATGTCGTCGCGCAGATCTTCGATCGTGTCGTCGATACGGTCTTGGTTTGCAAAGGCGCTGGTTTGGGCCTGCGCACCGGCTGCGGTCACGGCCGCGATTGCTGCGATGACAAAGATATTGCGAGTTTGCATGGCATCCCTCCATTTGAATAAAGCCGCAGTGTTGCTGCGTTGTTATTCACTTAAACCCTTGGGCCGAAGGTAAAACCCATGCTGCGGGCGCAGGCGGCACAGGGCGGAGTTTCCGCCACATCGGCCAAAATCCGCGAATTGTAACGGATTGATAACAAAGGATAACCGCTTTCGGCGTTTTCACGCTGCCCAAAAAATGACAGGGCAGCGGTTGAAATTGCCGCTAAAAAATCCAAGCGCGTTAACGAATAAGCCGCATCCATAGCCAATCGGGCAGGAACCGCGCCAGCCGGATCGACCATGACATGGCCAGCGGAAAGCCCCGCCGGAAGGTGTCGGTGTTCATATGTTCAAACATCTCGCGCGCGGCCTGCTCGGCCGAAAGGCGCAGCGGCATGGCAAGGCCGGTCTCGCGCGTCATCTGCGTATCGACAAAGCCGGGATTGACGACTTGTACCAGAATTCCAGTATCTTGCAGCTCGGCGCGCAGGCCTTCGGCCATCTGCATGACCCCGCCTTTGGAGGCCCCATAAACCGCCATACCCGGCAGGCCGCGATAGGCGGCGAGCGAGGCAACCAGCATGATATGCCCGGTGCCACGCGCACACATTTGCGGCAGCACGGCGCTGATCACGCGCACGGCGCCGGTGAAATTGGTATCGGCCATGACCTCGGCCGCCTCGAAAGACCAGCCGGCGCTGCCGCCTGCGGCGCGCATCAGCGACATGACGCCCGACATAAAGATGACGCCATCAACCTGCCCCGCAGCCTCGGCCGCGGCTTTGACGGCGGCACTGTCGCGCACATCCATCGGCAGCACACGGGCGCGGCCGGGCAGAGTTGCGGCCAGTTCTTCAAGTCGCTCGGCATTGCGGGCCGACAGGATCACCTCGGCCCCCGCGCGGCTGACCAATGTCGCCAACTCGCGCCCAATTCCCTCGCTGGCACCGATCAGCCAATAGGTGCGGCCTTGCCAGTCTCGCATCTAGAAATCCCCCTTAGCGATTGGGACCATTGCCTTGCGTATCCCACGCAAGCACAGATTGCACACCGCCCGCGTCAATCACGCCATGGCCGCCCATCCCCAGATAGAAGGTGCGCCCATAAAGACCCGAGACCACGGTTGTCAGCCCGTCTACGCTGACCGCGCCGATGGCGCTGCCACTGCAGACCGCTGCGCCATCTTGGCAAGGCACCAGCGTATAGGTCTGGACCGCGCCATTCGCACCCGGCGCGATCACTGAAATCGGACCATGTTTGAACGGCCATTCATAGGATGAAATCGCCAGCGGGCTGAGCCAGTCCAGATAAGCGCCGCCGTAAGTGCCGTAATCACCGCCCTGCTGCGCGCCCGCTGCACTTGCAACTGCAACACTGGCGATCACGCCCGCGCATGCGATTTTCAGCATCTGCCCGATACCCATGTTCCCGATCCCTATCTGCGGTTTAAATGCACGCTAACGCCCATCTAGCGGCAGGGCAACCGGCTAGCTAACCGCGCCTGCCAAACAGGCGCTCGATATCGATCAGGCGCAGTTCGACATAGGTGGGGCGGCCGTGATTGCACTGCCCCGAGGCGGGCGTCGCCTCCATCTCGCGCAGCAGGGCATTCATTTCTTCGGCGCGCATCCGGCGGCCCGAGCGGATCGAGCCATGACAGGCAACACGCGACAGCACGGCGTCCAAACGCGCGCCCAAAAGGCTGGTCTGCTCGCTGTCATCCAGCTCGTCCAGAATATCACGCAGCAAAGCGGGGCTATCGACTTCGCCAAGGATGGCGGGCGTCTCGCGCACGGCGACCGATCCGCCGCCAAAGGGCTCGATCGTCAGGCCAAGGCGCGACAGATCATTCGCCAGTGCCAACAGCCGACCGGCCCCCGCCGCGCCTAGCTCGACAATATCGGGGATCAGCAGGGCTTGGGCCGCGACGCCGCTATGCGCCATCTGCTCTTTCAGACGCTCATAGACCAGCCGTTCATGTGCGGCATGTTGATCGACAATCACCATACCGCGCGCGGTCTGGGCGATGATGTAGTTTTCATGGATCTGCGCCCGCGCCGCGCCAAGGGGCATATTGTCATCGCCCACCGGGTCGTCGATGCGGGCCGAGGGCTGCGCGACCTCGGCAAAGCCCTGCGGTGCGGCGGGCGACGATACAGGGCTTTGGGCGAACCAAGCGGTGCGCAGCGCCTGCGGCGAGGGATTGCCATAGCCGCCGCCCAGCGGCATCTGATAAGCGCGCGGCGCAAAGGCAGGTTCGGGTTGAAACGCCGCCAGCGTCGCATCCGCCACCGTGGTCGAGGCGCGATGCCCCGCCGTCAGCAGCGCATGGCGCACCGCGCTGACCAGCAGCCCGCGCACCAGCGCCGGATCGCGAAAACGCACCTCGGATTTCGCCGGATGCACGTTCACATCCACCAGTTGCGGATCGCAGCTGACGAACAGCGCCGCCGCCGGATGGCGATCGCGGCTAAGCAGATCGGCATAGGCGCCCTTTAGCGCGCCGATCAACAGCTTGTCCCGCACGGGGCGGTTATTGACGAACAGATATTGCGCCACCGCCGCGCCGCGCGAATAGGTGGGCAGCGCGGCATAGCCGGTCATGTGGAAGCCGTCGCGTTCGGCATCGACACGCACCGCGTTTTCGGCAAATTCGCGGCCCAAGATGGCCGCCAAACGCCCATGCAGCGCATCAAACAGATCGCCGGTTTCGGCATTGACGCGCAGGACTTGACGATCCTCGCCGCCGCTGGCGTCGCGCAGGGTGAAGGCGACGAACGGCTCGGCCATGGCAAGGCGGCGCATGACATCGGCAACGGCCTGCGCCTCGGCACGATCACTACGCAGGAATTTCAGGCGGGCGGGGGTGGCAAAAAACAGATCGCGCAGCTCGACCACTGTGCCGCCCGATAGCGCGGCGGGGCGAGTGGGGGTCGTCGCGCCGCCATTCACGGTGATCTGCGCCCCTTCCTCGCCGGCGCGGCGCGAGGTCAGCGACAACCGCCCCACTGCACCCAGCGAGGCCAGAGCCTCGCCCCGAAACCCGAATGTATGGATATTCAGCAGATCCGAGCCGTCGATTTTCGACGTCGCATGGCGCGCCAAAGCCAGCGGCAGTTGCGCAGGCGCGATGCCCCATCCGTCATCAACCACGCGGATCAGCGTGCGCCCACCATCGGCAATCGTCACATCAATCCGGCGCGCGCCCGCATCCAGCGCATTCTCGACCAGTTCCTTGACGGCCGAGGCGGGGCGCTCGACCACCTCGCCCGCCGCGATGCGGTTGACGATATCCTCGCCCAGTTGCTGGATGGTGGGCGGTGCGCTCACTGGTTCGCGTCCAGCCCGACCGGCTCGCCCACCACCACGAAATGCAGCGCATCAGGGTTCAATATGCGCGAGGCGACCCGGTTCAGATCCTGCAGCGTCACCGCATTCACCAGATCATTACGGTTCAGCACATAATCCGTTGGCAGGTCGATCATCTGCATTCCCACCATGATCTGAGCGATATTGGCGTTGCTATCAAAGCGCAGCGGATATTGTCCGGTCAGATAGGTTTTCGCACGATCCAGCTCGGCCTGCGTCACCCATTCGGTCGCAAGGCGCTGCCATTCGCCGCGCACCAGCTCGATCGCCTCGGCCACCGATTGGTTCGAGGTAGAAAAGCCGCCAACAATCAGTTCGGACAGATCATTCGGCACCAGATAAGTGCCAACGCCATAAGTCAGGCCGCGCTTTTCACGCAATTCCTGCATCAGGCGCGATTCAAACCCGCCCGAGCCGAGGATGTGGTTCAGGATATAGGCGGTGATGTAATCGGGATCGTCGCGGGTGATCCCCTCGTGACCGAAATAGATCGTCGACTGCGGGCCGGGGAACGGCACGACGGTGATCCCGCCAAACGTCGCCGGCTCGACATGCGGTGGCAGCGCGGGGGCGTTGCTGGGCAGATCGGACAACAGATTGTCCAGCAGGGTGCCGAGTTCCTCGGCCGTGATGTCGCCAACAGCCGAGACGTAAAGGCGGTCGCGCGTCACCACATTGCGATGGGCGGCCAGCAGGTCGTCGCGGGTCAGCGCGCTCACCGATTCAATCGTGCCATCCAGCGCGGTGCCATAGGGGTGATCGCCAAAAGCCTCGGCATTAAAGGTCGATGACGCGATCACATTCGGGCGTTGCGTCTGCGACTGAATGCCAGAGATCACCTGCGCGCGCACGCGATCTATCGCATCTTGGTCGAACCGCGGGCTGATCAGCGCCTCGCGCAGCAGGGCAAGAGCCTCGTCGCGATTCTCGGTCAGCACGCGGGCCGAGACGCCGAAACTGTCGTCCGAGACCGAGAAGGAAAAGCTGGCGGCCAGCTCCTCGCGCGCGGTCTGAAAAGCGACGGCATCGCGTTCGCCCGCGCCTTCCTCGATCACGGCGGTCATCAGGTTTACTGCGCCGCGCTTGCCGGGCTCGTCCAGATTGGCGCCGCCGCGCACGCGGATTTCCAGCGCAAGAAACGGGATCTCGTGCTGTTCGACAAGCCAGGCGTTCACGCCGCCGGGCGATGTGACTTCCTGAATTTCAACCTCGGCCCGCGCGGTCGTGGCAAACAGCGCCAGGGTTAGCGGAAGGATAAAGCGCAGCATTTCAGTTCCCCTCGGGCGCAGGCGTTTCAGGTGTCACGAAAAGCGTGACCGAGCGGCGGGCATCCAGCACATCGCGGGCGGCCTGCATGATCTCGTCCGCAGTGACAGATTGCAGCACCTCGGGCCAGCTTTGGATATCGCCCACTGACAGCCCCGAGGCCAGCGCCGCGCCATAGCGGTTCGCCAGATGAAAGACGTCATCGCGGGCATAGATTTCCGAGGCACGCAGCTGCGTGCGGATACGGTCCAGTTGCGACTCATCAACGCCGCGATCAAGGAAGCGCTGCAGCGCACCGTCCAGATCCTCCTCGGCCTCGGCCAAAGTGATACCCGGCGCGGGCACCAGCGACAGGCTGAACGTGCTGCTATCGACCGCCGCGCCGCCGTAACCGGCATAGACATTCAGCGCGATCGGATTTTCAAAGGCCAAAGCCTGCCCCAGAACCGAGGTAAAGCTGGAGCCGCCCAGAATTTCCGCCAGATAGGTCAGCGCAGCAGCTTGCCCCTGCTCACCCGAAATGCGGTTCGGCGCGATATAGGTGCGCGTCAGATAGGGCTGCGCGACGCGGGCATCGCTGAAATCCAGATGGCGCGCGGCCAGTTGCGGCGGCTCGGACGGGCGGGTGCGCGGCGGCAGGTTGTCCGATGGCGCGATCGGGCCGTAATATTCCTCGGCCAAGGCGATCACATCGGCGGGGTTCACATCGCCCGCGATGACAAGGATGGCATTATTGGGCGCATAATACAGATCGTAAAAGGCGCGGATCTCGGGCAGGTCCAGCCCTTCGATCTCGTGCCGCCAGCCGATCACCGGCAAGCCGTAAGGATGGTTCAGATAGAGCGCAGCGCGGGCCTGTTCCTGCGCCAGCGCACCTGCATTGGAATCGGTGCGCTGGTTGCGCTCCTCGAGGATCACATTGCGTTCGGTCGCGATTTCCTCGGGCGTCAGCAGCAGACCGCGCATCCGGCCCGCTTCCATCTGCATCATCAACGGCAGACGGTCAGCGGCAACGCGCTGGAAATAGGCGGTGTAATCATAGCTGGTAAAGGCGTTATCCTCGCCGCCGTTTTCAGCGACAGCCGCGGAAAACGCGCCGGAGGCCATCGTATCCGTGCCCTTGAACATCAGATGTTCCAGAAAATGCGCGATGCCGCCTTGACCCTTCGGCTCGTCCGCAGACCCCACGCGATACCAGATCATCTGGGTGACAACGGGGGCGCGGTGATCCTCGATCACGACGATATCGAGGCCGTTTTCCAGCTGATGCGTGGTCACGTTATCCTGCGCTAGCGCGATCTGGGGGGAAAGTGCGGCCATTGCCGCCAGTGCTAGGGCAAAGCCCGCTGCAACCACACGATGAACCATATCCCCGGCCTCCCCAAATCACGTCAAGACTTACAGTAAGCCTTGAACGCGCCTTCGCAAGCCGGGGATACGCGGTCGTGATCACTTGACGTTACGATGGGCGGCAAAGATCAGCCGCCCAATTCACGCCCCTGGATTATTGGCCGCTATAGGTCGGCACCGGCAGTGTATTCGATGTCGGCGCGCTCAGCGGCGGGTTCGCGGTATAGTTCAGCTCACGCTCGGTCAGGGCGCCGGGCTGAAAGGGGGCGATGTCATTGTAACGCGAGCACCCCGCAAAGCTTGCGGTGACCAGCAGGCCAAGGCCCATGACTAGCAGCGTCTTTTGCATCACTTGCGCCCTTTATCCTTGGCAACGACTGTCTTGGCCGGTCTTTTACCCGACTGCCCCTGCCCCGTCACCCCTTGTTTGTCCCCCTGTTTCGGATCACGCGAAGCGCCGCCGGAAAACAGGATTAACCCCGCCGCGCCTGCGAAAATCGCGATATCGGCGACGTTGAACGCATAGGGATTATCAAAACCGGGAAAGGACATGTTCAAAAAGTCCGCGACGGCACCATAGATCAGCCGGTCGACGACATTGCCGATGGCACCGCCCACCAAAATACCGGCCGAGACGCGCGCGAGGGGTTTTTCATCCCCCCGCCGCATCCACCACAGCACCACGCCAGAGATGACAATGGCCACCGCAATCAGCAGCCATTTCAGATCCATGCCGTGGAACAGGCCGAAGTTCACGCCCTGATTCCATGCCATCCTGAGGCGCAGATAGGGCGGCCAGATATCAATGCTGCCGTGCCAGATCAGGTTCATGCGGTGCAGGATCAGGTATTTACTGACCTGATCGACCACAAAGACCCAAAATGCGGACCACAGAACCAACCGCATCTTAGTGCCGGAAATGCCGCATGCCGGTCAGCACCATCGCAAGACCCGCCTCATCCGCCGCCGTGATCACATCGGCGTCGCGCATCGAACCGCCCGGCTGCACCACAGCCACCGCGCCCGCCGCCGCTGCGGCCAGCAGGCCGTCAGCAAAGGGGAAGAACGCATCGGATGCAACGACCGCGCCCTTGGCGGGGGATTCGGGCAGGCCCAAAGCCTCGGCCATATCCTCGGCCTTGCGGGCTGCAATGCGCGAGCTGTCGACGCGGCTCATCTGGCCTGCGCCAATGCCGACGGTCGCTTGGTCTTTTACATAGACGATGGCGTTGGATTTCACATGTTTGGCGACAGTCCATGCGAACAGCAGATCCGCCAATTGCGCATCCGAAGGCGCAGCCTTGGTCACGACCTGCAGATCGGCGATGTCGATATGACCGACGTCTTTGTCCTGCACCAACATGCCGCCCGCCACTTGGCGATAGGCCAGTTGCGGCGCTTGCGGGTTGGGCAGGCCGTCCGTCACCAACAGGCGCAGGTTCTTTTTGGCGGCAAAGATGGCGCGGGCCTCATCCGACGCGCCGGGCGCGATGACGACTTCGGTAAAAATCTTGACGATTTCCTCGGCGGTGGCGGCGTCCAGCGGCTGGTTCAGCGCGACAATCCCGCCAAAGGCCGAGGTGCGGTCGCAATCATAGGCCTTTGTATAGGCCTCGGCCAGCGTCGCACCGCGCGCCACGCCGCAGGGGTTCGCATGTTTGATAATCGCAACAGCAGGGCCGGATGCGGGATCAAACTCGGCCACCAGTTCGAACGCGGCGTCGGTGTCGTTGATATTGTTATAGGACAGCTCTTTGCCCTGCAGCTGCTGCGCGGTCGCCACACCCGGACGGTTCGAGCCATCGAGGTAAAAGGCAGCCGATTGGTGCGGATTCTCGCCATAGCGCAGGGTCTGGGCAATCTCGCCGGCAAAGCTGCGGCGGCGGGGGGCCGCCTCGCCAATCGCGCCAGCCATCCAGGTCGAGACAGCGGTGTCATAGGCGGCGGTGCGGGCATAGGCGGTCTGGGCCAGACGCTGACGGAACGCCAGCGAGGTTTCGCCCGCGTTCCCCTCCAGCTCGGCCAGCAGGGCATCGTAATCGGCGACATCAACGACGACATTGACGAAAGCATGGTTTTTCGCGGCGGCGCGGATCATGGCGGGGCCGCCGATGTCGATATTCTCGATCACCTCGTCATAATCGGCACCGCGCGCGACGGTGGCCTCGAACGGGTAAAGGTTCACGACCAACAGGTCGATCGGGCTGATCCCATGCTGTTCCATCGCGCCCTGATGTTCGGCATTGTCGCGCAGGGCCAGCAGGCCGCCATGCACCATCGGGTGCAGGGTTTTCACGCGGCCGTCCATCATCTCGGGAAAGCCGGTGATTTCGGCGACGTCTTTCACGGGCAGACCCGCCGCGCGGATCGCGGCTGCGGTGCCGCCGGTGGACAACAGTTCAACGCCGCGCGCCTCTAGCGCACGGGCAAGGTCGATCAGGCCGGTTTTATCCGATACCGACAGCAGCGCACGGCGCAAAGGTTGAATATCCGTCATCATAGTCCCCATTAGCCAGTCGCGCGGCCCAATGCCCAGCGCATGCGCGTCGCATAGGACATTGCGCGCCCCATTAAAACCACCTGTTGCGTACTGCGCGGGCTTGCCACACCATTTTCAACATAGACCGAGGGCTCGACCGTCATCCGCGCCTGCCCATCATGCGACAGCGCCCAAACCTCGCCACTTTTCAGTACAAGGTTCAGCACCAGCGGGTCGTCCTGCGGCACGACGGTCACATCGGGATGCAGGTGAAAGCGCAAGGCAAAGTCAACGCCGCGTCCGCCCGACAGCACCAGCGCGCGGTCGAACCGGGCCTGATCAGCGGCATCGATGGTCATCAGCATTTCCTCGGCCATGACCACGCGACCGGCGATATCGACGTCGATCTGGCGGGCATGCACAAGCCCATGGGCCGCGCGCCAACCATCGTGCCCCAGCTCTAGCCGCGTGCCGCCGTCCATCGGGGTGCGGGCATACATGACCTCGGCCGGTTTCGCGCCGCCCTCGAGCACAAGGGTCGAATGGCTGGCCGCGCCGCGCCCGGCCTGCCGCCAATCGGTGCCAAAGGGCGATCCATCGCCACAAGACGTGACCAGCAGCCGCCGCCCGACAGAAATTTCAATCGCCGTGGCCGAGGCATGCCCCCCCGCAGGTGCGGGCGCCGCATCGGCGATCAGCACCAACCGCCCCGCAGAGATGCGGGCAAATCCCATATGCAGCCGCGCCCCTGCCGGCGCACGCACGCCAGCCTGCGCCAGCGCCGCATCCAGCGCCACCGGATTGCCGCCATTGCTGCCTTGCAACCGCGCCAGCGTCCCATCGCCGTGCCGCAGGCCCCGCAACAACGGTGCCATCACCTCGATCACGTTTTGCAATGCGGGCGGCATGGCCTGTCCGGTCGCATGCAGCCGGACCGCAACACCCACGATATCGCAAAACAGCACAGCGGCCTCGGCGGGGTTGCGCGAGGCGATCTGCCCCTCGCGCCCCACAACATCCGACAGCGCGCGCAAAAATGCGGCCTCGGCCTTTGGCCGCAGGCGCGACAACCCGTCCAGCGCCAGCAGCGCGGCATTCAGTCCCGCCAGCGTGCTGACGCGCCCCTGCCCGACCGGGACGAACTGCCATGCACGGGCCAGATAGATCGTTTGCCGCGCAAGGCTTTGCATGAAGTTGCGCTGTGCGGGCCCTTGCATGCCTTGCAGCAGGAACTCGGCATGGTGCAGCCAGTTCATCAGCCGCCGCGCGGTCGATTGCGGTGTCCAGCCCTCGCCCCGACCAAAGCGCGCGATCCAGTCCCAGACCCAGGCCTGCGCACGGGCGCGGGCCTTTTGATCGCCAAGGGCGGCCAGATCATTCAGCCAGTCGCATTCCTGCAATGCCGCGCCATAGAGCTTGTTATGCCAGATGGATGCGCCCAGCACCTCGACCAAGCGGCCGTCCAGCACGAATTTACCGTCCAGAATCTGCCGTCCGCGATCTGCCTCGCCCATGGTGGCGGGTTCGGGAAACGCGGCAAAGCTTGGCACCTTGCGGCCCCGCCCAGCGCGGCGCGCGTAAAAGCGGTTCAGGAAGGCCTCTCGGGCGGTCCAATCGGGAATGGCGGTCACGCGGGCGGCCTCGTCTGCCGGCTGCCTACGCAGCCGCTAATCGGGATTCGGAACGACAATACTGTCAGGGCCAAGGGCTGTCACGCCCGCCCCGCCGCAATTGTGCTAGGGCGCGCACAGCACCGCCATATAGAAACCGTCCATGCCGCCAAGGCTGGGCCAATAATCGGGCCGCAGACGCACACCGCCCTCGGGGCTGATCCAGTCTGCCTCGATTTCGGGCAGTTCGGGCGGGATGACGCGCAGACCGGGATGGCGGGCCAGCGCCTCCTCAACCTGCACCTCGCCCTCATCGGGCAGTAGCGAGCAGGTGCAGAACAACAGGCGGCCGCCGGGGTTCAGCAAGCGCAGTGCGTGGTCGATCATCTGGGCCTGAAGCGCGATCAGGCTGCCAATCTCGGCCCCGTCGCGGGCAAAGGGCAGATCGGGATGGCGGCGGATGGTGCCGGTGGCGGAACAAGGCGCATCCAGCACGATGACATCCCAACCGGTGGTGGTGAATTCCAGCGCATCGCCCTGCACAATGGTCGCATTCAGATTGGTGCGGGCCAGATTCTCGGCGACGCGCTGCAGGCGGTTGGCGGACAGATCGAGGGCCGTCACCTCGGCCCCTGCGCTGGCAAGCTGCATTGTCTTGCCACCGGGGGCGGCACAAATGTCCAGCGCGCGCTGGCCGCGCAGATCGCCCAGCAACCGCACCGGCAGTGCGGCCGCGGCATCTTGCACCCACCACGCCCCCTCGGCAAAGCCCGGCAAGGTGCTGACCATGCCATGCCCGTCCAGCCGCACTGACCCCGTCGGCAACACCAGACCGCCAAGGCGCGCTGCCCAATCAGCCGTATCGCGCGGAATCGTCAGATCAAGGGGCGCGCCGCGAAAATGCGCGCGCTCGATGGCGTTGATCGCGCTATTACCCCAGGCCTCGCGCAACGGCTCGCGCAGCCAGTCGGGCAGTTGTGGCAGCGCCAGCTTGCCCCATTGCTGCGGCAGATCCGCGCCCTTGCGCAGCACGGCATTGGCAAGCGCCGCGAAATTCGCGGTGCGTTTGCCATCGGCCAGCAGCGTCACGATATCATTCACCACGCCGTGCGGGGCCGCGCCTTCGGCAATCTCAACCACACCGAGGCGCAGGGCGTTTTGCACCTGCACGGGCGGGCGTTTTTTCAGATGTGGTTTCAACCAGCGATCCGCGCGGCTGGCGGCACGCAGCACCGAGGTCGCCAGCCGCTGCGCACGGGCGCGATCCGGCGGCGAGAGCGGATCAAAGATCGCGGTGCATTCACTGAGTAGCCTGTGGTCCACAGTCACCGCATTCAGCAAGTTCAGGGCTGCACGGCGGGGGATCAGGCTATCGCTCATGGGGTCTCGGATGGGTTGTTGCGGATGTTATCGGGCGTATAACAGCATATAGCAGATAACCGAAAGGTCGCGAGATGGCTGATACCACGGAATTGCCTGAAGCCGCCAAGCGCGCCTTGGCCGAGGCTGCCGCACGCCGCAAGGCGCTGGACGAGGCCGCCGCCGCAATGGCCCCCGAACTTGGGGGCCGCGACGGGCTAGAGCCGGTGCGCTATGGCGATTGGGAAAAGAAAGGGCTGGCCATAGATTTCTAGGCCAACCCCCTTGGGAAAAAACGATTTTTACCCCGCGACAAAGGCCCTGACGGCGTCCCCTTCGCGGGCAGAGATTTCGTGCCCGCCCTCGTGCCAGAACAGATGCAGATCCGCGCCGCACTGGGTGTAATATTGCGCAAGGCTGGCGGTCCTTTCGCGCGGACAGATCATGTCGGTTTTACCGGCCGTGATCAGCACGCGCCGCCCCGTGAAATCGCGCGCAGGCGGAGTGAACGGGATCAGCGGGTGCAGCAAGATCAGATCGTCGATCAGATCGGGCCGCTGAAACGATAGCGCCGCCAAGATATTGGCACCATTGGAATAGCCCAGCGCCGAGATGCGTGTCGCCTCTGTCTGGGCGCGCTCGTCGTCGATGAACGCGCCCAGCTTATCCGTCGCACGCGCCAGATCATCCATGTCATAGCGCCCCTCGGACAGACGCTTGAAATAGCGCAAGGCCCCCGATTCCGAGACATCGCCGCGTGGCGAGGTGATATGCGCGCCGGGCAGCAGGCGCTGGCCAAAGGCGTGGAACTGTTCCTCGGTGCCGCCGGTGCCATGCAGGGTCAGCAGCAGGCGGGGTTCATCCCCCGCACTGCGCAAAGCGTGATAGGTCATTCATTCCTCCATGTGCGGCAAGGCGGCAGCAATCTGATCGCGGTGCGCCTCGAATTTCGGGGGCAGGATCAGGTTCTGGCCCAGCTGTGCGCTATCCTCGTCCACATCGAACCCCGGCCCATTGGTCGAGATTTCAAACAACACGCCGCCCGGCGTGCGGAAATAGGCGGCTTGGAAATAGTACCGGTCGATCGAGGGCGTGACGCCCCAGCCGGTATCTTCCAGCGTTTTACGCACCTCCTCATGGGCGATCAGGTCGGGCACGGCAAAAGCGATATGGTGCACGGTGCCCGCGCTTTGGCGGGCGCGCTCGATGGTTGGTAGCGTTTCAATGTCGATGATCGCGGCATGTTCCCCGTCGGGCAGATGCAGGCGGGTGACAGCGCCGTTGCTCTCAAGGTCTTGATATCCCATGAAATGCAGCAGCTCGCGCGTGGCGCCCGAATCTTTCAGCCGGAGGCTTGCGGAATGAAAGCCGCGGATCGCCATATCTTCGCCGACCCCGCTCCCCGTCCAAGGCGCGCGGGGGTCATCCCCCTCGATCAGCGCAAAGCTATCGCCGTCAGGCGCGGTAAACGCGACCAGCGCCGCGCCAAACGATTGGCCAAAGGCGATATCCGTGGCCCCGCCCAACGCCAGCCGATCCGCCCAAGCACTGAGGCTGCCCTTTGGCACGGTGAAATTGGTCACGCCCACCTCGCCCGTGCCGCGCCGACCGGGGCGGGCATGGGGTATGGGGAAAAAGGTCATCGCCGAGGCCTGATCCCCCAGCGCGTTCCCGTAATACAGGTGATACATATCGGGCGCGTCTTGGTTCACCGACTTTTTCACGCGGCGCAGGCCCAGGGTGCGGGTGAAAAACGCATTCGTGCGATTGGCGTCGGACGCCAAGGACGAGATGTGATGCAGGCCTTTGATCTGGGTTAGCATGATGCCCCTCCATAAGATGTTGAGGGGAATCTAATCCATTCGCGGCCCGCATAAAGCGCAGCCCCGACAGAGGGGCTGTGCGCTGCTGCACATTAATTCCAGTCAGAAATCGCTTTTTCGATCAGGAATTCATTGATACCCCAGATGCCGCCTTCACGCGCCGTGCCCGATGATTTGACGCCGCCAAAGAAGGCGCCATCGCCAAGGCTGCGATAATTCATCTCGATCATACCGGCGTTCAACTGCAACCCAAGGCGGCGGGCGCGCGCCTTATCAGCGGTCTGGACGTAATTGGTCAGGCCGTATTCGGTGTCATTGGCGATCTGGATCGCCTCCTCCTCGGTATCAAAGGGAAGCATGGACAGGACGGGGCCGAAAATCTCTTCCTTTTCAATGCGCATCCCGGGGCGGACATCGGCAAAGACGGTGGGGCGGATGAAATAGCCCTTGTTGAGCCCCTCGGGCAGGCCGGTGCCCCCTGCAAGCAAGGTTGCGCCCTCATCAATGCCGGATTGGATCAGATCTTGGATCTTGTCCCATTGCGCGCGGTTCACGACCGGGCCGATATGGCTGCCACTTTTGGCGGCGGGGGCGACGGTGGTTTCCTCGGCCGCCTTGCGCGCGACTTCCAAAGCGCGATCATAAAGGGGACGCTCGACCAACATGCGCGAGGGGGCGTTGCAGGACTGGCCAGCGTTGTTGAACATGCGGCGCACGCCTTTGGTGACGGCCTCCTCGCCCGCATCGGCAAAGATCACATTCGCACCCTTGCCGCCCAGTTCCAGCGTCACGCGTTTCAGCGTCTCGGCGGCGGTGCGGCTGATCGCCTTGCCCGCGCGGGTCGAGCCGGTGAACGAGATCATCGCGATATCGGGATGGCTGGACATCTGCGTACCGACCCCCGCCCCATCGCCATTCACCAGATTGAACACACCCGCAGGCACGCCCGCATCATGAACGAATTCGGCAAACAGCATGGACGACAGCGGCGCTTCCTCGGACGGTTTCAGAACCAGCGTGCATCCCGCCAGCAGCGCGGGGATCACCTTCAGCGTCACCTGGTTCATCGGCCAGTTCCACGGCGTGATCAGGCCGACCACACCAATGGGGTGTTTCACGATCCGCGTGCCGGGCGCCTCGGGCCCCATGTCATGCGCCCATTCCATGCGATCCAGGGCCGACAGGAACCCCTCGATATGTTCGGACACGCAGGGCGCCTGAGAGTTGCGGGCAAAGTCGATGGGCGCGCCCATTTCCATGCTGATCGCCTGGGCCATTTCCTCGGCCCGGATGTAATATTGCGCCAAAATCCGCTCGACATAGGTGCGGCGCAGATCCAGCGGCGTCACGGCCCAAGCGGGGAATGCCGCCTTTGCCGCTGCGACGGCTTTGTCCGTATCTACCTGATCACCCAACGAAATCACGGCGCAGGCCTCCTCGGTCGAGGGGTTGATCACCTGATGGTCGCGCGGGGCCGCAGGACAAACCCACTGTCCGCCAATATAGAAAGCGCGCTTCTCGATCATTTTATTCTCCTCAACTGGCGAACTATAGCAAAATATCCCTGCAGCGGGCGCTGGCTCCCATTTGGGCAAAAGCTATACTCGATCACGAGATAGGGCCCGCCCGCCCGACTGAAAGGAGTCCGATATGAGCCTTCGCATTAATGATGTCATTCCTGACCTAAGCGTAGAAACCGATCAAGGCACGATCAAGCTGCATGACTGGATCGGCGACGCTTGGGCCGTGATCTTTTCGCATCCCAAGGATTTTACGCCCGTTTGCACGACAGAATTCGGCGCCGTGGCGCAACTGGCCGATGAATGGGCCAAGCGCGGCACCAAGGTGCTGGGCGTTTCGGTCGACGGCGTCGAGGAACATGTGAAATGGAAAGCCGATATCGAAACCGTCGGCGGCGCGGCTCCGACCTTCCCGATTGTGGCGGATAAGGGTCTGGAGCTGGCCAAGGCCTTCGACATGCTGCCTGCCGAGGCCTATCTGCCCGAGGGGCGCACCCCCAATGACACGGCCACCGTCCGCGCCGTGTTCATCATCGGGCCGGATAAAAAGCTGAAACTGTCGATGATCTATCCGATGAATGTCGGGCGCAATTTTGCCGAAGTGCTGCGCGCGCTGAATGCGCTGCAAACATCTGCAAAGAATGGCATTTCGACCCCTGCGAACTGGGAAGCGGGCAAGGATGTCGTGGTGCCGCTGACCATCAGCGACGAAGATGCCAAGGCGCGGTTCGATAATTTCCAAACCGTCCTGCCCTATCTGCGCACCGCAAAACTGCGCGACTAGACCCTAGCCCGGCAGATCGACCGCCGTGATGGTCGAGCCTGCCGGGCCTTCCTCGACCGCAAAGCCCTGGGCGCGCGGCCCGAGGCCCGCAAAAAGCTGCACTTCGGTGCCGGTCATAAAGGTCTGTCCCGCCATCGCGGTGATCTCATCATAAAGCGCGGCGCGGCGTGCGGCGTCCAGATGGGCCGAGACCTCATCCAGCAGCAGAATCGGCGCGACGCCGCGATCCTCGGCCAGCGCGCGCCCATTGGCCAGCACCAGCGAGATCAGCAGCGCCTTTTGCTCGCCGGTCGAGCAATCGGCCGCAATCATGCCCTTGGCCTGCCAGATCGCCGACAAATCAGCGCGGTGCGGCCCCACCAAGGAACGCCCGGCCAGCAGATCGCGCGGGCGGCTCCCCTCCAGCGCATCCGCCAGCGCGGCCTCGTCCACGGGGCTTGGCCCTTCGCTTGTCAGGGTCAGATCGGCGGCGGGAAAGGCGGTATCGGCGCTGGCCTGCGCATCGCGCAGCCGCTCGATCAGGGCAAGACGGTTGCGGGTCATCTCGGCGCCGGATTTCGCCATGATCCGCTCGATCGCGGCGTACCAATGTGCATCGCGCACACCGTCTTTCAGCAGGCGGTTGCGCTGGCGCATCGCTTTTTCATATTCCAGCGCAAGCGCCGCGTGATCGGGGGCAAAGCTCATCACCATGCGATCAAGGAAACGGCGACGCCCCTCGGCGGCCTCGATCCACAGGCGGTCCATCGCGGGCACCAGCCAGACAATCGGCATGATCGCAGCCAGCGCCACCTGCGGCGCGGGCTTGTCATCGATGCGGACGGTGCGCGATTCCCCCGGGGCGGCGGCGGTCTCTACCTCGTGGCTCTCATGCAGCCGGGTCAGGCTGGCCTGCACTTTCCACCCGACCGACTCTGGGCGGCGGGCCAGATCCTCGGTCACGGCGCGGCGCAGGCCCCGCCCGGGGGACAGCAGCGAGATCGCCTCGATCAGATTGGTTTTGCCCGCACCATTGCTGCCGACAAAAGCGACAGGGCGACCATCAAACGCCAATTCCGCCCGTTTATGCGAGCGGAAATGCGAGAGTTTCAGGGCATTGAGTGCAAGTCCGGCCATGATGGCGCGTTAAACGCGCATCGGCATCACGACATAGACCGCCGATGTATCGCCGCCTTCGCGCATCAGGGCGGGATCGCCGGGACCGTTTAGCATAAAGACCGCATTCTCGCGATCCACCTGCGCGGCGATTTCCTGCAAGTATTTGGCATTGAACCCGATTTCCAGACGCTCGTCGGCATAGGCGACGACCAGCTCTTCCTCGGCGGCGCCCGTATCGGGCGATTGCACCGACAGCAGCAGGCGATCATCTTCCAGCGCCAGTTTCACGGCGCGCGAACGCTCGGACGAGACAGTCGCCACGCGGTCGACGGCCTTGGCGAATTCGGCGGCGTCAACCTCTAGCCTGCGGGTATTGCCGGTCGGGATGACGCGCGTGTAATCGGGGAAGGTGCCGTCGATCACCTTGGAGGTCAGGGTGATATTCGGCGTCGCAAACCGGATCTTGGTTTCCGAGACAGAGACCGCGATCAGCGCATTGTCGTCGTCGAGCAGCTTGCGCAGCTCGCCCACGGTTTTGCGCGGCACGATCACACCGGGCATCCCCGCCGCGCCATCGGGCAGCGGCGCATCAATGCGGGCCAGACGGTGGCCATCGGTGGCAACAGCGCGCAGCACCGGCCCCTCTTCGCCGGTGGCGATGTGGAAATAGACGCCGTTCAGATAGTAACGGGTTTCCTCGGTCGAGATCGCGAATTTCGACTTATCGAACAGGCGGCGCAGCAGCGGCGCGGGCGCGGTAAAGCTTGCCTCGAAATCAGCCGAGGCCATCGCCGGGAAATCCTGCTGCGGCAAGGTCGCAAGGGTAAAGGTGGAACGACCTGCGGCAATCGTCAGACGCTCGGCGCTGGGATCATAGGTGATCGCGACCAGCGCGCCGTCGGGCAGCTTGCGGACAATCTCGTTCAGCATGGCGGCGTTGACGGTTGCCGCACCGGCCTGCTCCACCATGGCAACCGCGCTGTCCTGCACCTCGATATCAAGGTCGGTGGCGCGGAACTGCACGGCGGCCCCTTCGGCGGCGATCAGCACGTTGGACAGGATCGGGATCGCGTTGCGCCGCTCGACAACCGACTGCGCTTGGGCGACGGCCTTCAACAGGGCGCTACGTTCGATACTGAACTTCATATGCTTGCTCCGAAAACTTGTCAGGGCGACCTTAGCGCAATGGCCGCCGGGCGCAAGGCGCGGCTTAGGGTCAGGGCCTGTCTCAGGCCTCCAGCGCGCGTTTCAGCACCTTCAGATCATCGGCCATCTGGCTGTCCGACGAGATCAACTGTTCGATCTTTTTCACGCCATGCATGATGGTCGTGTGATCACGCCCGCCAAAGTGGCGGCCAATCTCGGGCAGCGAGCGGCTGGTCATCTTTTTCGACAGATACATCGCCACCTGACGCGGACGGGCAAAGGCGCGGACGCGGCGGGGCCCGACCATATCGGCGATGCGGATGTTATAATGCTCGCAGACGCGGCGCTGGATGTCCTCGACCGTCACCTTGCGTTCCGAGGCGCGCAGGATATCGGCGAGACAATCCTGCGTCAGCGCGATGCTGATGGATTTATTCACCAGACCCGCAAAGGCGAACAGACGCGTCAGCGCGCCTTCCAGCACGCGAATATTGCTGCTGATGCGATGCGCGAGGAAGGGCAGCACATCCTCTTCCAGCACGACATGCGGATAGGCGGCAGCGGCGGTTTTGGCGCGCGATTCCAGCACCCCAAGGCGCAGGGTGAAATCCGACGGGTGCAGATCCACCACCAGCCCCGCCTGCAGGCGCGAGCTGATGCGATCATTGATATCGCGGATCTCGCCCGGCGCACGATCAGACGAGATGATGACCTGCTTTTGTGCATCGACCAGCGCGTTGAACGTGTGGAAGAATTCCTCCTGCGTCGATTCCTTGCCCGCGATGAATTGCACGTCGTCGATCATCAGCACATCGACCGAGCGCAGCATGGCTTTGAAATCCAGCGCCTTTTTATCGCGCAAGGCCGAGACAAAGCGATACATGAACTGCTCGGCCGACAGATAGAGCACGTTCAGATCGGGCTGCTGGCGGCGCAGCTCATGCGCGATGGCATGCATCAGATGGGTTTTGCCCCAGGCCGACGCCGCCATACATGAACAGCGGGTTAAAGCCGACCGGCCCGCCCTGCGCCACGCGGCGCGCGGCGGCATAGGCCAGCTCGTTGGATTTGCCGACGATAAAGCGGTCAAATGTATAACGCGCATCCAGCTGGGCGGCAGGGATAGCGTTGGATTTGGCGGGCGCAGGCGCGGCCGGAGCCTCGGGGGCGGCAGGCTCGGCCAGACGGGCGGCACCGCCCACACGGCGCGGGGTGGCCGCGCGCAGGCCCCCGCGCAGGCTGGGACGCGCCGCTGCAGCGATAAAGCCCAAACGCTGCACCTGAATGCCAAGCCGGTTCAGATGATACAGGATCAGCTCGCCAAAATTGGTCGAGACGTAATTGCCAATGAAATTCGTCGGCACCGAAAAGGTCGCAACGCCATCCGCCAAGCTGTCCAGCTCAAGCGGCGCAATCCAGTTGGTAAAGTTGTTTACCCCAACAGCAGCTTTCAGGTTGTCCTGAACCTGCACCCAACCGGCCTTCGTCATGCGCGCCCCCCATCGTGACATCCATGGCCCTGCCCTGCCGGCACAGCCCCATCGCAACGTCACCCAAGGGCGCCCCTGCCTGCCCCAAAGGGCTGACAGGTTGACGCAAACAAAAACCCTACTGCCCGCCCGAAAGGCGGCCATTGGCCTTGCCACTTATATGCCAGCCCGAAGACCGGCCTATATGCACCCTCTCCTCTGGCAGGAGGAGCGGGCTGGTCGGCAGCCTCTGATTGGCCAACAGGCAACAGGATATCGCTCGCGGTCAAACGACCACGATCATGCCCTGCAGCATGTCGGTCCCAAATCGGGAGGCGCTTCCCATGTTTCCCCAGAAACGACGTGAATCGCTTGGTGAAATTAGCGGGGGTTCGGCCTTGGGTTCAACCGAACAACGCGCTTGACAGGCCGCCTTGATCGCCCGAATCCGCCAGGCTTTTGAATCCCACGGATTCTTTGTCACTGCTGTGTCACATTGGACCAAGGGGGCACGAAAGATTAACCGACACCCACGTCAAAACTTGACGCTATGGGCGGTAGATTCGGGCGCGGCGACCACAAGAACCCCTTGGAACAAAACGAGATTTCCTCAAAGGGTTGGGAATCACTGAAAAAACCTTGCGGAAAGCAAAGATGAACCATGACCAAAGAAAAAGGCGCGCCAAAGCGGCGCGCCTTTCATCATTCGTTCACAATTCCGGCGATCCGTTAAGGATCTGCGCTGGATTATGCGGTTGCCAGTGCTTTCACACGAGCGGCCAGACGCGACACTTTGCGCGAGGCGGTGTTCTTGTGGAAGACGCCTTTGGTCACGCCGCGCATCAGCTCGGGTTGGGCGTTCTTCAGCGCTTCGGCTGCAACAGCCTGATCGCCCGAGGCCAGAGCCTCTTCAACCTTGCGCAGGTAGGTGCGGATACGCGAACGGCGCATCTTGTTCACTGCAAAGCGAGCCGCGTTCTGACGGGCGCGCTTGGCGGATTGGGGCGTATTTGCCATGTTATCTCGATCCCGTCTGGGCTAATTCATCTGAGGACGTGTCCTTAGGCCCGAGTGGCAGGCAAGTCAACAGGGGCAAGGCCGTTGTTTTACGCAATAGGCAGGAATCTTGTGCTTTCAGCGATGGATGGCCTGACAGAGCGGGCAGAAAAAGCTGGAACGGCCCGCTTGGACGATTCGTGCCACCGTGCCGATACAGCCCGGCGTGCTACAGGGTTGCCCCTCGCGGCCATAAACCTGGAAGGCATGCTGGAAATAGCCCAAAGTGCCGTCGGTCTTTTGATAATCGCGCAAGCTCGAGCCGCCAGCACGAATCGCCTCGTCCAGCACATCGCGGATCAGGGGGACGAGGCGATCGGCCTCAAGCGCGGTCAAATCCCCCGCAAGGCGCGCGGGGTGGATGCGGGCGCGAAACAGGACCTCGCAGACATAGATATTACCAAGGCCCGCCACGATATGCTGGTCCAGCAGCGCCGATTTGATCGGTGTTTTGCGCCCCGCAAGTCGCGCCGCCAAATAGGCGGGCGAGAAATCATTGCCAAAGGGCTCGGGCCCCAGCACCGCAATCAGCGGGTTCTGATCGACGGCGTCTGTCGCCATCAGATCCATCGCCCCAAAGCGACGCGCGTCGTTAAAGGCGATCCGCGCGCCCCCTGCCATGTCCAGCACCACATGGTCGTGCTTTTCCGGCAGCGCCCGCGCATGTTCATATTCGCCGATCATCACGCCCGAAATCAGCATCCGCCCCGACATGCCCAGATGGATCAGCAGCGTCTCGGCACTGTCCAGATCGGCAAGGATGTATTTCGACCGCCGCCGCAGCGACAGCACGCGCTTGCCCGTCAGGCGCTGCGCCATATCGGGTGGAAACGGCCAGCGCAGATCGGGACGGCGTACATCGGCGGCTGCGATCACCTGCCCCTCCATCACCGGCAAAAGGCCGCGGCGGACGGTTTCAACCTCGGGCAGTTCGGGCATGGCGCATTCCTGTCTATTGGCCCGTGAACATAGGCGCGGGGGCACGCGGGAACAAGCATTTGCCTTGCCCCCCCGCAGCGGCTATCCCCTTAAGCAGCACAAGATAAGGCGCGGGCCCATGGCAACGGATGATCAAAAGACCACCCATTTCGGTTTTCAGAACGTGCCAGAGGGCGAAAAGTCCGGCCGCGTGCAAGGGGTGTTCCGCTCGGTCGCCAGTAAATACGACATTATGAACGACGTGATGTCGGTGGGCATCCACCGGCTGTGGAAAGATGCGATGATGGACTGGCTGGCGCCGCGCGCAGGCCAGCGCCTATTGGATGTGGCGGGCGGCACGGGCGATATCTCGTTCCGGTTCCTGCGGCGCGCGGGCGGCGCCCATGCCACCGTGCTGGACCTGACCGAGCCCATGCTGATCGCCGGGCGCCAACGCGCCGAGGCCGAGGATATGGCCGCGCAGCTGGATTGGGTGGTCGGCGATGCGATGGCCCTGCCCTTTCCCGACAACAGCTTTGACGTCTATACGATCAGCTTTGGCATCCGAAACGTCACCCGCCCCGAGGTTGCGCTGGCCGAGGCCTACCGCGTGCTGCGTCCCGGTGGGCGGCTGATGGTGCTGGAATTCAGCCAATTGCCGAACCCCGCGCTGCAAAAAGCCTATGACCTTTATTCGTTCAACGTGATCCCCCGCATGGGCCAGATCATCGCGAATGACCGCGACAGCTATCAATATCTGGTCGAATCGATCCGCAAATTCCCCGATCAAGACACGTTCCTTGGTATGATCCGCGCGGCGGGCTTTGAAAACGCCGCCTATCGCAATCTGTCACTGGGCATTGCGGCGCTGCATTCGGGCTGGAAGATCTGACCTTGCGCGCGGTCCTTCATATCTGGCGGCTGATCCGCACCGGCGCCACGTTCGAGCGCACCGGCGCCATGTCGCAGGTGCTGCACGCGGTCGATGCGCCCCGCCCGTTGCGGATCGCGCTGCACACGCTGGCCTTTCCGTTTCGATGGCTGGGTTATCGGGGCGACCCCGCGCTGCCGCCGACCACCCGCGCGCTGACAGCGCTGGGGCCGGCCTATATCAAATTCGGTCAGATCATCTCGACCCGGTCGGATGTGATCGGATTTGATCTGGCGGCCGAGCTGCGCATTTTGCAAGACAGCCTGCCCCCCTTTGCGCTGGACGAGGCGCGCGTTGAGATTGCCCGCGAACTGGGCGCACCGGTTGATACGCTTTTTTCCGAGATTTCCCCCGCCGTCGCCGCCGCCTCGATCGCGCAGGTGCATCGCGCGGTGGTGCGCGAGACGGGCGAGACTGTCGCGATCAAGGTTCTGCGGCCCGGTATCGACAAGGCGTTCCGCCGCGATATCGACGCCTTTCGCTTTTGCGCAAAGCTGATCGAGACGCTGGCCCCCAAGGCCCGCCGCCTGCGTCCCAGCGATGTCGTCGATCATTTTGAAAGCGTCGTGCAGGACGAGCTGGACCTGCGGATCGAGGGGGCGTCGGCCTCGGAATTCCGCGCCAAGACCCATGACGATCCGATGTTCCATGTGCCAAAGGTGCATTGGGATCTGTCCGCGCGCCGCGTGCTGACCATGGAATGGGTCGAGGGGATACAGGCCGCCGACCTTCAGGCGATGGATGCCGCCGGGATCGACCGGGCCGCGCTGGCGCAGCGCCTGCTGCAGCAATTCCTGCGCCATGCGTTGCGCGATGGGCTATTTCACGGCGACATGCATCAGGGCAATCTGCGTATTGGGCCCAATGGTCAGATCATCGCGCTGGATTTCGGCATTATGGGCCAGCTTGATACCTATACGCGCCGCGTCTATGCGGAAATTCTGTATGGTTTCGTACAACGCGACTATCGCCGCGTCGCCGAGGCGCATTTCGAAGCGGGCTATGTCCCCGCCGACCGCGATATCGACGCCTTTGCCCGCGCGCTGCGTGCGATTGGCGAGCCGATTTTCGGGATGGACGCCTCGCGCATGTCGATGGCCAAACTGCTGTCGCAACTGTTCGATGTGACCGAGCGTTTCGGCATGCAGACCCGCACCGAGCTGATCTTGTTGCAGCGCACCATGGTCGTGGTCGAGGGTGTCACCCGCCATATCGATCCGCGCAGCAATATCTGGAACACCAGCGGCCCGGTGATCGAGGATTACGTCCGTGACAATATCGGCCCGCGCGCCTTCCTTGCCGATCTGAGCGAAGCGGCCAAAGTGCTGGCCCGCCTTGGACCCCGCCTGCCCGATCTGGCTGAACGTCGCGTGATCGCATTCTCGACCCCGCCGCAGACACAGGCGCCAAAATCGCGCCCCCTGTTATGGGCGCTGACGGGCGCGGTGATTGCACTTGTTGGCTTTACCCTCGGGGCGCTGCTGCACTAACCGCGCAGCGCCGTCACGGCGGATGGGCTGACGGCGACGCCGCCGCTGACGATCAGATATTGCGCCCCGCTTGCGGATTGGACCTCGCGCACGGTTGTATAAACCTCGGCCTGCTCTTGCAGGATCAGCGTATCGCCGACATAGCTTGCAACCTCGAACGTATAGAGACCTTCGAGCGCGGTGCCGCCGTCTGCGGTTGTGCCGTCCCAACTGACAGATTCCGCGCTGACCGGGATGGCAAAGCGGTGAACCTCTGTCCCATCGCTGGATTTCACCACCACTTCGGCCCGATCTGCCAAGGCCGCCGGGTTCGGTGACAGGGTCACGGGTGCGCCCTCATACGAGGCGGCTGCGGCGACCCGCACATCTTTGCCGATCCAGCCGGACATCGCGCCCAGATTGCCGATGCCCGTCTGTGCGATCAACTGGTTCAGCAATTGGTTGGTCTGGACCTGCTGCTCGACCCCGGAAAAAGTCGCAAGCTGCGCGGCATATTCGTTGGAATCAATCGGGTTCAGGGGGTCTTGGTTCTGCACCTGCGCAACCAGCATTTTCAGGAATGTCTCGAAATCAGACGACAGCGCCGCCTGCGTGCTGGTGGTGGCCGTATTTGCGGTTGTGGTTGGCGTGACGCCCGTCGTGGTGACCATATTCCCCCCTCACATCCGCATATCTAACTGGCCGTCACCGCGCGGGCGCAGCGTGACAATCTGAGGTGCGGCATCGGCATTTTCCGCGCCCTGCCCCCCATAAGGCGTATGCGCATCACCCTGTCCCTGCTGCTGGAAGCTGAGATCCAACGTGCCATAGCCCAGATCACGCAGTTCTGCCGCCAACACATCGATATGGCGACGCAGCAGATCCAGCGTATCGGGCCGATCCGTGACAACCTGCAAACTATAGCCGTTCTGCCCCTCGGACAATGTCAGGCGCAGACGGCCCAACTCTTCGGGCGAGAGCGCAATCTCAAGCGCGCCGTCGCGGCTGCGCGAGATTGCAGCCTCGATCTGGCGCGCGACATCAACGGCCTGCGCGGCTGTCGGCGATGCGGGCGGGGCAGAGGTCTGCACGGCAGAATCGCGAGTGGTTTGGGCCAAGCGAGTCTGTTCGACGACAACCTCGGCCCGCGCCTCGGGTATGGGGGGCGCAACGATGTCCAAATCTGACGGGGCCGTGGAAAGCGCCGTGGAAAGGATCGGCATCAAGGAATCATCCGATGTGGTTATGGGCGCCGCCGCGACCAGCGATGGTGCGTCCCCGTCAGCGCGCGGCAAATTCAAAGGCGCGGCAAGTGGGGCAAGCTCAGGCAAGGTGCCCCGCGACCGGGGCGGCGCCGGCGCAGGCGCAGGCACGACAGGCGCAAGGCTTTGGGTCATTGCGTCAGCCGCGACCGGTGCCGGGGCCACCTGCAGCAGTAAAACCGCCTGTGCGAGAGGCGTCGGTACAAGCGGTGCCTTCAATGGCGCGGGCGCTGCAAGCGTCTCGGGCCGCTCGGGGTTTTCAGGTTTCTCAGTGTCAGATTTCTCGGTGACAGACGCCTCCATTGGCGCGGATAGGCTTAACGTGGACGGCATCGCGGCATCGGGCGCAATGGCCGGATCTTCGGGCACGGGCGCCTCTGCGGGCAGATCTTCTGCCCCCAGCGCGGGCGGCAAAGGCGCGGGCGCGGGTAATGGTGTCGGGATCACAACAAAAAGATCGGCAAAAGTGGTTTCGGCGGTCTCAATCTCATCGAGCAGCGTTTTCACCTGCACGGCTGGCAGCGACCTCGCCTCTGTCCCGGTCAATAGCGTTGCGATATTCAGCTCCATCCCCGCCCCCATGCGTCATCGTCACAGGGGGACCCTAGTCGTAGATGATTACCGCTTTCTTTACCTCGCGCCGCGACACTGCGCCAAAGTCATGAAAGGTTTTGCGATGCACATCCCCCCTTTGCCCCCCACCGCCCCACAGACGCGATTACGCGACGCAGCAGAGGCGTTAGAGACCAGTTTTCTGGCCGAAATGCTGAAATCTGCGGGGCTTGGCCGCGCGCAGGCCGCAATGGGCGGCACCGGATCAGATGAGTTCAGCACCTTCCTGCTTGAGGCGCAGGCGCGTGAAATGGTGAAAGCGGGCGGGATCGGCCTTGCCGAATCGCTCTATCAGGCGCTTGCCGCGCGCGGTGATCACGATGCCCCGTAACCCACCGGCCCAGCGCATTCTGGCCCTGTTTGAATCCGAGCGCCGCGGGATCATGGCCGCCGATTTTACCGCCCTGGACGTGCTGCGCACCGAGAAAGAGGCTCTGCTCGCGCAGCTGGAACATGGAATGCCGCAGCTATCCGCAGCCGATCTGGCGCGCATCAGCCAAGCGGCCCAGCGCAATCAAGGCCTGATTGCCGCCGCGCTGCGGGGTTTGCGCGATGCGCATCAACCAAAGCCGCGCCCGTCCTTTAGCACCTATAGCGCCAGCGGTGATCGCGCCGCCTATCCTGCCGCGCCCCCAGCCTTTGAACGCAAAGCCTAAAATCCAACCTATTGCGCCGTGCGCATTAGGTCCCTGTTAACAGCCAAGGCGCCATAACGATCAGACCAGAACGGGACGCCTCCAAGGGTTTGGGGGTGGGATGTCAGAACGGCAGGCGGCCCCTTTTCGGGTAATCCGCCATCCGAAACCCCGGCGCAAAAGCGCCATCCCCAGGAGGACGCGATGTCCAGCATTTTGACCAATAACGGCGCAATGGTTGCGCTGCAGACCCTGAAAGCCACCAACAGCGCCCTGACCAATGTGCAGGCCGAGATCTCGACCGGAAAATCGGTCGCGAATTCCAAGGATAACGCCGCCGTCTGGGCCATTTCCAAGGTGATGGAATCGGATGTTCAGGGCTTTACCGCCATTCAGGACACGCTCAGCCTTGGCGAATCGACTGTCTCGGTGGCCCGTCAGGCCGCCGAGTCGATCACCGAACGTTTGAACGCGATCAAAGACAATATCGTCAACGCGCAGACCGCGAACGTCGACCGCGCCAAACTGCAAACGGCGATCGATGCGGATATCGAGCAGATCCGCAATATCGTCTCGACCGCGCAATTCAGCGGTATGAACCTGATCGACGGCAGCACCACAACCTCCAGCTTCCTCGCCTCGCTGGATCGGCGCGCCGATGGCACGGTGGGCGTGTCGACCATTGATGTCGCGGGCCAGAACCTGTCGACCGGCGACTATGTGGCGACCGCAGTCTTTGGCGCGGCCACCGATGGCGTCACCGCCAATAGCGATGCGGCTGCCTTTAACCTCGACAGTGGCGGCGGTACCGGCACCATCGAAATCGACGCCGCCGCGACCTATGCGGCGGGCGATAAAATCTCGCTCAATATCGGCGGCAAGACGGCAACCTATACCGTGTCCGAGGCTGATGTTGCCGCGACCACACCGGCTGACCTGATCGCCGTCGGCCTGAAAAATGCCGTCGACGCGCTGGGCATTGCGGATCTGAGCGTAGATTACGATTCGGGCACCCCCGGCACGCTGGCCTTCACAAATGATGGCGGCAATGACCTGACGGTCAGCGCGCAGTTCAAGAACGCCGGTGCGGGCGGCCTCAGCCTGCTGAACACGATCGACGTGACATCGGATGCAGGCGCGCTGGCCGCGCTGAACAATATCGACAGCATCGTGCAGACGGCGATTGATGCGTCATCGGCGTTTGGTGCGGTGGAAAGCCGTATCTCGACCCAAGCGGATTTTGTCGGCAAGCTGAACGATTCGCTAAAATCGGGGATTGGCGCGATGGTGGATGCCGATATGGAAGAGGCGTCGGCCCGTCTGCAGGCGCTGCAGGTGCAACAACAACTGGGCATTCAGGCGCTGTCGATCGCGAACCAATCGCCGCAATCGCTGCTGTCGCTGTTCCAGTAAACGGCGGGGCCGGGGGAAACTCCGGCCCTTTTTCCGTGATGGCAAAGCCATCTGACGCCCCGTCCTGAAAGGACCTGCAATGAACGCTATCGAAATGGCGCGCTCGTTCTATGGCAATGCCCTGCTCGGCTTGCGCGATACCCGCAGCACGGAACAGGCGATTTTCTCGCGCATTACAGCCGCGCTGATCGCCGCCGAGGGTGCGAATTTCCCAACCAAGGTCAAAGCGCTGCACGACAATCGTCGCCTGTGGACATGGCTTGCGGCCGATGTCGCCAGCGCCCAGAACCAACTGCCTGCTGATCTGCGCGCGCGGCTGTTTTATCTTGCCGAATTCACGCTGGATCATTCCAGCAAAGTGCTGCGTGAGGGCGCGGACCTTGCGCCGCTGATCGATATCAACCGCGCCATGCTGCTCGGGCTGGCCCCGCGGCAAAAGGAGCCTGCATAATGGCTGGCCTTGTTCTCAAACTCGCCCCGCATGAGCGTGTGCTGATCAATGGCGCTGTCATCGAAAACGGCGACAAACGCTCGCGTTTATCAGTCGTCTCGCCAAAGGCGAACATCCTGCGCCTGCGCGATGCGATTGCGCCTGATCAGGCGACGACACCGGTGCGCCGCGTCTGTTATATCGCGCAACTGCTGCTGACCGGCGATTGCGACCGGGCCGAGGGGCGCCGCCAACTGCTGCACGGGATTGAACAACTCAGCCAAGCGCTGGTCGATCCGGACAGTCGCCGCCAATTGGCCGATGCAACCGCCGCCAGCATTACCGAGGATTATTACCGTGCGTTGCGCCGTCTGCGCGCGCTGCTGCCGCGCGAAGAGCGGCTGCTGACACCAGCGGCGGAGGCCTAGATGTCGTTTCAGCCCGTTCTGCCCCTGTCCGGCTATACCGGTTGGCGTTTCCTCAGCCAAACGCTGGAACGCCAGACCGCCGTCTTCGCCGCCTCAGGCGAGGTTGCGATGAACAGCACATACTTTCGCGACACGATCGCAAAAATCCAAACGCCCGAGGATCTGCTTGCTGATCGCCGCTTGCTATCGGTCGCGTTGGGCGCCTTTGGCCTGCAAGACGATCTGAACGCAAAGGCTTTTATCAAGCGCGTCTTGGTCGAGGGCACGGATGACAAAACGGCCTTTGCCAATAAACTATCGGACAAGCGCTATGCCGCGCTGGCCAATGCCTTTGGCTTCGGGAACGAGGGCGGTGCGCGCACGGCTGACGCGGGTTTCGCAGATACGATTCTGGCTCGTTACACCGCCGAATCCTTTGAGCTTGCCGTGGGCGAGCAGGACAACACGATGCGTCTGGCGCTGAATCTGTCGGGGGGGATCAGTGATGTGATGCAACACGCCACCAGCGATAGCGCGCAATGGTTCGCGATGATGGGCGACAGCCCCTTGCGTTCGGTGTTCGAAACGGCGCTCGGCTTTCCGACGGGTTTTGGCCAGATCGATATTGATCAACAAAAACAGCAATTCATGGCCCGTGCCAAAGCAACCTTTGGCGTTGAAAGCTTTGCCGATTTCACCGACCCGGCCGTCCAGGAAAAACTGATCAGGCTGTTCATGCTGCGCAGCGAGATGAATAACAGCAGCCTCAACTCGCCCGCATCAGTGGCGCTGAAACTTCTGGGCGGCTGATCATCCCCGCCCAACCACGCGCAGCGGCGTCAGCACCTGCCGCAGCGCGGCAAAAGCGGCGGCGTTGGACGGCAGGTTGCTTTGCGCCAACAGGTTCTCTAGCCCCGGACGCGCGGCGATTGCGGCATCGACAATAGGATCGCTACCCCCGACATAGAGCCCTGCCCGGATCATCAGCGCCGCGCGATCATATTGCCCCATATGGCTGCGGGCCTCGGCAATGAGCGCGTTTTCCGGCAGGCTGGCCGCTGCCGGCAGCGACCGGGACACCGAACGCAGCACATCGACCGCCGGGAAACGCCCGCTCTCGGCAATAGCGCGATCCAAAATGACATGGCCATCCAACGTGCCGCGCAGCATATCGGCGACCGGCTCCTCCATATCCGACCCCTGCACCAGCACCGAATAGATCGCGGTGATATCGCCCTGCTGGCCCATGCCCGGCCCGGCGCGCTCACACAGTGCGGCAATCGTGGGACCGGTCGAGGCAGGATAGCCGCGCAGGGCCGCAGCCTCGCCCGCAGCGGAGGCCAGTTCGCGATGCGCCTCGGCAAAGCGGGTGACGCTATCCAGCATCAACAGCACCTGTCGCCCCTGATCGCGAAAGTATTCAGCCACCGTTGTCGCAGCCCAAGCGCAGCGCCGGCGCTGTTGCGGCGCGGCATCCGATGTTGCCGCGACCACCACGGCACGCGCCATACCCTGCGGGCCAAGCACCTCCTCGATGAAATGGCGCACCTCGCGGCCACGCTCACCCACAAGGCCGATGACGATGACATCCGCCGCAATACTGCGGGCAAGCCCCCCAAGCAGTGTCGATTTGCCGACGCCCGAACCGGCAAAAAGGCCGAGGCGCTGACCCTGCACGATGGGCAGCAACGTGTCGAACACCATATATCCAGTCCGCAGCCGCGCCCCCATCGCGCGACGTGCGGCGGCAGGCGGCGGCGATTGACGCAGATCACGCGGGACAAGGCCGTGCAGCAGCGGCCGCCCGTCTAAAGCCGCGCCATCGGGATCAATCACACGCCCGATCCAGCTGTCATCCGGGCAAAAGCGCGGCGCGCCTTGCAAGATGACGCGATCATCGACGGCGACGCCATCCGCGACGCCTTCGGGCACGGCGGTGACCTCCTCCACGCCGACGCGGATCACCTCTGCCTGCAGCGGGCCGCCATGAGCAAGGACGGTGATTCGGTCGCCAAGGCGGCTAAATGCCGCCAATCCGGCAATCCCCAGCGTGCCACCGGTTGCGCGCAAAATGCGGCCGACAGGTTTTGACTGCGGCCCATCCGCCATCGCCTCGGTCAGCCTGTTCATCATAACCAATTGATCATGATCTGGTTTTTTCGCGCGCATGTAAAAATCCCTCGTGATCAGCCCGGCACAACCTCTCTTTAAGGAATCAGCCTTAAATCTTGGTTGAAACCACAAAGGAAAGCGCCCGATGCATCAAAATCTCGCGCTGTTTGGCACGGCTGCTGATATGGCGGCGCATGCCAGCCAGCGGATCAATCAAACCGCTATCAATATCGCGAATGCCGACACGCCCGGATATCGCGCGCAGACCATCGGCGGCTTTGCCGAGGCCTATGCCGGTGCCCTGCCCGGCAGCGCATTGCGCCAAACCCGGGCGCATCATCTGGCGGGCGACGGTCTTGCGCCGACCAACATCCAGCGTGCCGCGGTCGAGGAATCGCCCAATGGCAACTCTGTCTCGCTGGAGCTTGAGACCTTGGCCGCGATTGATGCCCAGCGCGAACATAATCAGGCCCTGTCGATCTATCGCCACGGGCTAACCATGCTGCGCACGGCGATCGGGGGATAGGGATGGCTGATTTTTCAACCACTTTATCCATCGCAGCCAGCGGAATGCAGGCGCAAGCCAGCCGTATGCGGTTTACCTCGGAAAATATCGCGAATGCCGACACGCCCGGCTATCACCGCAAATTGGTCAGCTTTCGCGCGGCGCATGCCAATGACGGCACGGTCGAGGCCAGCCGCGTGCGTCTGGATCGCGCGCCTTTGGCCGAGATTTACGACCCCGCGCATCCCCTTGCCAATGATCAGGGGAATTATAGCGGCTCGAACGTCGATCTTCTGATCGAGATCGCCGACGCGCGCGAGGCGAGCCGCAGTTACGAGGCGAATTTGAAGGTCTTTGACCAAGTTCGCCAGATGTCGACCTCTTTACTTGATCTGCTTCGTCGATAGGGATTTCAGATGGATATTCGCAGCACGCTTGCCTCGCGCGCCTATGATGCGGTGCGGGCACAGCCCCAGGTCAGCGATAGTGCGGGCAGCTACTTTAGTTCTGCCGCCGCCGAATTCGCCGCCACCTTACAACAAGGAGAGGCCGCCGCGATGGGCGCCATGACCGGCGATTATGATCCCCATGCATTGGTCACCGCGCTGGCGCAAAGCGAGCTGGCGATCGAGACGGCTGTGACCATCCGCAACAAGGTCGTCGAGGCCTATCAAGAAATTCTACGGATGGCGGTCTAATGCTGTCCGAGGCCCAGATCTATGACACGTTGCGCGCGGGCCTTTGGGCCGCTTTCCTGATGTCGACGCCAATTTTGGTCGTGGCGTTGGTCGCGGGCCTGATCGTTGGCCTGTTTCAGGCGCTGACATCCGTGCAGGAAATGACCCTGACCTTTGTGCCGAAACTCGCCGCGATTGTGGTCGTGTTCTGGCTAACGATGGGGTTCATGACCCGCACCCTCACCGCCTATTTTCACGGCGTTTTAGTGCCCCTGATTGCTGGAGGGTAAGGCATGGATAACACAGGCTATGCCTCACTGACGCGGCAAACCGGCCTGCTGCACGAGATGCGCGCCATTGCCAATAATATCGCGAATGCGAACACCACCGGCTATCGGGCCGAAGGCGTGGCGTTCAGCGAATATGTCGTGCGCCTTGGGCCGCAAAGCCAGTCGCTGTCACTGGCCACCGCCCGCGTGCGGCAGACCGATTTCAGCCAGGGTGATATCGGCGCGACGGGCGCAAGTTTCGATCTTGCGATTGAAGGCGAAGGCTTTTTCATGATCGACCACCCCGAAGGCCCGATGCTGACGCGCGCCGGTGCCTTTACGCTTGGCCCCGATGGCGTGCTGCTGAGTGCCGACGGCTATCCTCTGCTGGACGCGGGCGAGGCGCCGGTGATGATCCCGGCAGAGGCGGGTCCGGTGCTGATCGGCGCGGACGGCACGATCTCGGCGGGGGGCGATGTCATTGGTCAGATTGGGCTTTTCACCCCGACCGATCCATTGTCCGTCACCCGCACCAGCGGCACCGGCTTTTTCAGTGATGACAACATGCCCTACCTTGAGGGGCAGATCCGCCAAGGCCATCTGGAGGGATCGAACGTCAACGCCATCGCGCAGATCGCCCGCATGATCGAGGTGCAACGCGCCTATGAATTCGGCCAAAGCCTCGCCGACCGCGAGGATGAGCGTATCCGATCCACCGTCCAATTGATGAGCCGCTAGGAGAAACCATGCGCATTCTGGATATCGCTGCCACCGGCATGTTGGCCCAACAGACGCGGGTCGAGGTGATTTCGAACAACCTCGCGAATATGAACACCACCGCCTATAATCCGCGCCGCGCGGAATTCGCCGATCTGCATTATCAACAGGTACAGCGCGCAGGCACGGTTGCGGCCACCGATGGCACGATCCTGCCCACCGGCATCCAACTGGGGATGGGCGTGCGCACCACCGCCGTCTCGCCCATGCTGGGCCAGGGCGCGGTGCAGGAAACCGGCGGCTCACTGGATGTGGCGATCGAGGGGCAAGGTTATTTCGAAGTCGCTTTGCCCGACGGCCGCATCGGTTACACCCGCGATGGTGCGCTGAAACTGACAGGCGATGGGCTGATCGTCACCGCCGGCGGGCTGGAGGTCGCCCCCGGCATTGTCATCCCCGAGGACGCGCAATCCGTCGCGATCAACGCCGATGGCGAGGTCTATGCCAGTTTTACCAATGCCGTCGAACAGGAGTTTTTAGGGCAGCTGAACCTTGCGATGTTCGTGAATCCGCGCGGGCTCGAGGCGATGGGATCAAACCTTTATCTCGAGACGGCCGCCTCTGGGCAGCCAATGGTGGCGGTGCCCGGCGAAGATGGGCTCGGCACCTTGCGGCAGGGTTATCTGGAACAAAGCACCGTCGATGCGGTGCGCGAGGTGACCGATCTGATCGCCGCCCAGCGCGGTTATGAACTGAATTCAAAGGTTATTTCAGCGGCCGATCAGATGCTGGCAGCCATGGTTCAAATTCGATGAGGGCGCTTGCACTTGCATTGTCCCTGATCGCGGGCACCGCGCAGGCGGATTATGTCGTGGCACAGCGCAACCTGCCCGCCAATGGCATCATAACCGCAGATCTGTTGGGCCTGCGCCCAGGCGAGGTGCCCGGCGCCATCACCGATCCCTCCGAGATCATCGGCCTCGAGGCGCGCACCCCGATCTATGCGGGGCGCCCCTTGCAAGCCAGTCAGTTCGGCCAACCCGCGATTGTGCAGCGCAATCAGGTCATTGCCATGCAATTTACTCGCGGCGCGCTGACGATCATGGCCGAGGGGCGCGCATTAGAGCGCGCCGGCCCCGGCGATCTGATCCGCGTCATGAATTTGCAATCGCGCACCACCATCATGGCCCGCATCGGGGTCGAGGGGACGGCCTATGTTACGCCCTAGCCTGCTCCTCGCCTGCGCGATGACACTGTCGGCTTGCGGTGGCGGCACGCCTTTGGTCGGCCAGCCGCAGCTGACACCCAGCCTGATGTCGGATGAGCATCTGGCCATGGTGTCGTCAGACATGCCGATGTCGTTAGGCCCTCTCAATACTGGCGCTTCGCTGTGGTCCGGCACGCGCAACTCTCTGCTGGGCGACCGGCGCGCGATGCAGCGGGGGGATATTCTGACGGTCGTAATCTCGATCAACGATCGGGCAGAATTTTCGAATTCCTCAGGCCAAAGCCGCACCGCATCACAGGATATGAGCGTTGGAGCCCTGCTGGGCCTGCCCGAACGCGCCGCAGAAGTCCTGCATGGCGGGGCAACGCTGAATCCGGGAATCCAGCTGGATTCTTCTAGCAATTTCAATGGGACAGGCTCGGTTAGCCGCAATGAGCGCCTGACCTTGCGCGTTGCGGCAACCGTAATCGGCACCCTGCCCAATGGGGCGCTGGAAATCATTGGCAGTCAGGAAATCCGGGTGAACAACGAAATTCGCGAATTGACTGTGACCGGCTTTGTCCGCACCGCAGACATCAATCGCCAAAATGAGGTCAGCTATGACCGCATCGCCTCGGCCCGAATTTCATACGGTGGGCGCGGGCCGATCTCGGTCGCGCAAAGCCCGCGCTATGGGCAACAGATTATCGACCGCATTGCCCCGTTCTAAGGTGTGCTGATGAAAAAGATCCTTCTGCCCATGATACTGACTGTGATCGGCACTGCATCGGGGATCGGGGCAGGCATCATCACGGCCCGCCCTGCGGTCGAGGCCGTGCCGACCATCATCCCACCGACACATACCTATGTGCCGCTGGATGAGCCCTTCGTCGTGCCGATCTTGCGTGATGAAATGACCCGCGCCATCGTTGTCGCAGCGCTCGGCATCGAGATTGACGCGGCGCAAGCCAGCATCGTCGCCCCGGCGATGCCCAAATTGCGCGACCAATTCCTGCAGGTGCTTTACGATCATGCGAATACGGGGGGATTTGACGGGCTGTTCACCGCGCCGGATGTAATGCGGCGCCTGCGTGACCGCCTGAAAAGCGCCGCCGTTGAGACACTCGGCAATGGGGTGCATGATATATTGGTGACTGACCTTAGCCGTCAGGAATACTAGTCCTTTTCCCGCCTTTGCCGCGCCACCGCATCCGCCCTCAGGCGCGCGACCGTTTCATCACGCCCAACCGCGATTGCCAGGTGGGGCAGTTGATTCTGAATCTCGGCGTGGAGCTTGCTTTCCTCGGACAAGAGCGCGCGTCTGCGCTGCTCGACCCAGCGCTGCCAATGCAGGGAGGCCTGTTCAACTGCGCCACTATCCGCGCTGGCCGCAGGATCAAAGACCTGCTTGGCGGCACTGTCCAGCGCGCGGCGCTGCGCCTCTGTCTGTTGCGCGCGGGCGCGCAAAGCGGCAAGTCTTCCCTCGGCCGCGGCACGCATAAGGGCCGTGACCTGCCCCAATGCGGCCAAACTATGGTGGTCATTTGCGGCCATGTTCACCCCCTTGCTGCGCGTCTGCGCATGTCATCGGCAAATCGGATTGCAGCGGCAACCGCCGCATAATGCTGGCGGCTGATCTCTTGCCCGACCTCGGTTTGCGCGTAAAGCGCGCGGGCGGTGAGCGGGTCGGATTGGATTGGCACGCCATGCTCTTGCGCGATCTGCCGCATGCGCAAGGCCACTTCGTCGATCCCTTTGGCAAGGCAGACCGGCGCGCGGCGGCTGTCGGGCTGCCATTGCAGCGCAACCGCGTAATGGGTCGGATTGACGATGATCACGCTGGCCTTTGGCACCTCGGCTGCGACTTGGTTCATCGCAATGGCAATCCCGCGCTGACGGCGTTGCTGACGGGTATGGGGGTCGCCCTCGCTTTCCTTCATTTCGTCCATCACCTCTTGGCGGCTCATCCGGTTATCGCGAAGGTGACGTATCTGCTGCCAAACCGCATCCAGAACCCCCAGCACCAACGAGATCACCAGTGCGATCAGCAACATAGCGGCCAGCATCTGCCCCATAAAAACCAGCACAGAACGCGCGGGCATGGCGGGAGTTGCCGCGATCTCATCAAAATTCGTCGACAAAAACCACGCAAGCGCCCCTGTATAAAGCAGCAGTTTTGCCGCGCTTTTCAGGAATTCGATTATCCCGGCAAGACCGAACTTCTGCTTTGCCACCGCAAGGGGCGAGATCCGTGACAGCTTTGGCACCAGCTTGCTGGGCGCGAAAACCAGCGCACGTTGTGCAAAAAGGCTCAGCAGCGCAAGCATGGCTGGAACGGTAATAAGCGGCAAGACCGCAAGGCTCGTGATCGATAGAAGTGGGCGAAGCACCACATGTGCGGGGGCAGAAAAGGCATCCGTGGCAAGGCCATCTGCATGATATAGCAAGCCGCCCAGCTGGTTCACGGCGGCCAGCGCAAGCCCGGCGCCCAAAGCCGTCAGGCCAAGATAATAGCCGCCATAGGCTGCTGCGATAGTCAGGTCGGCGGACTTTGGATGGTCACCCTTTTTACGCGCATCCTCTAGCTTTTTCGGGGTTGGATCGTGGGATTTATCGGCGCCCGCCGCCTCCTCACTCATGGCGCCACGCCAAATGGTATCCCAAAGGCAGCGCCCAAGGCCCGGACCCAAATGCCAAGCAGAACGGGGCTTGCCAGCAATAGCAGCACGATACCAATCCCCGTCAGCGCCGGCGCGCCGACAAAGGTCACCATCATCTGCGGCATGGCACGATTCACAAAACCAAGCGTCAGGTTATAAAGCAGCCCCGCAATGAAAAAGGGCGCGGCCAGCCGGACGGCCAGCGAAAAACTCTCGCTAAATCCGGGCAATATCGCTTGGGCCAACATATCTGGCGCTGGAAAAATACCGGGGCTGATCACGTTATAGCTGCCGATCATCATCGCAACCGCCTGCACGGGCAGCCCCATCGCGCAGGCCAGCGCAAAACCTGCCATAATGAAAATCTGGCTAAAGGCACTCGAGGGTTCCGCCGTCATGCCCGGCCCAAAAATCTGCGCCACACCCACCGATTGCGCGGCAATGGCACCGGCTGTTTCCAACGCCCAGACCAGCAGTCGCAGGCTGAGACCAAATATCAGCCCTGCCCCAATTTCAGTCAGCAGCAGCGCGCCCATCTGAGAGATCTGCACGGGCGGCGGCGGCATTAGCGGCAAAACAGCGGGCAGCGTGATCATTGTCATTGCGATCGCAACACTGAGGCGCAGCCGAAGCGGCAGGGTTTGCTCGCCAAAGGCAGGCAGCAACGCACAAAATGCACCCGCCCGCAGAAAAACAAGAAAGGCCGCAAAACCAACCGGCTCCAGTAGCGCCGCCAAGGGATGCAACGCGCTCATGCGGCAACCACACCGACCAAGGCGGGCCGGGCGTCTACGCCGATTTCCTCGAACGACAGGACCGGATTGGGGATGCCTTTCGCCTGCAAAACAGTGCGCAGGAAGCGCCGTCGCCGCCCCGATGTGACCAAAGCGGGGTAGCTGTTTTGATCACTGGCGGCGCCGATCCGGTCGGCAATCGCAGTAGCTAGGCGGTTGAATTCCTCGGGCGGCAGCGCGACGTCTTGTACGCTGCGATCGGCACCGATCTGATAGGTGGTGAAAATCTCCTCCCATTCTGGCGCAAGCTGCACCAATGGAATGGTGCCGTCGGCGCGGCGCAGCTCGGCCACCAATTGGAAACCAAGACGTTGACGGACATGTTCGGCGACAGCCTCCGGATTTGCAGCCAATGCGCGGGCTTCGGCCACGGATTCGATGATCAGCGGCAGGTTACGGATTGAGACACGTTCGTCCAACAGCAGGCGCAGCACAGCCAACAGCAGATCAACCGGGACGCGGTCTGGAACCATCTCGTCAATGAATTTTCGATTGGCATCAGCGCGCGGTGTATCTGACAGATTTACCATTTCATCCAGCCGCTTACGCAGCGCCTTATGCGTCATCAGGCGGGCAAAGTTGCGCTTGATCACCTCTAGCAGATGGGTCGCCAGAACTTCGGCAGGCTGGACGGTGGTCATGCCCAGCAGCGCGGCATCGGCCTGCACATCCGGTGCGATCCAGCGCGCCGGCGCGCCATAGACGGGCTCCCTCACATCCTCGCCGCTGGGGGCCGCCGCCTCGGGGCTGGGCAGCAGCGCCAACATACGGCCGGGGCGCAGCACGGCGCGGGCCTGTTCTACCCCTTGCACCAAAACGACATAGCTACCGACCGGCAGCGCCGGGTTATCCGTTAGCCGGATCTCGGGCAGCAGCAATCCAAAGGCTGTCGCCACATGGTTGCGCATCGTCGCAATCCGCGCGTCCAGCCCGGTGGCAGGATCCAGCACCATTTCAACAAGATCGGGGGCAAATTCGACATGGATATCGTCGATATCCATCACGTCGCCCATGGTGCGCGGCGGTGCGGCGGGCTGGATCTGCGGCTGCGATTTCGCCTTTTGCCGGGATTTCAGGGCACGCGAGCTGAGATAACCGCCATAGCCCAGCGCCAGCGCAGCACCAAGGAAAGGCAGCGTGGGCAGGCCGGGCACCAGCGCCAGAACCAGCATCAGCGCCGCAACGGTGAAAAGTGGTGCGGGCTGGCGGCCAAGCTGGCCGATTAGCGCCAAATCCACCGCCCCGTTCGCGCCGCCCCGCGCCAGCAAAAGCGCCGATGCGACCGAGATGATCACCGCCGGAATTTGACTGACCAACCCGTCCCCAACCGTTAAAATGGCATAGGTTTCAAAAGCCTGACCAATCGCCATCCCTTGCACAAAAACGCCTGATGCCAGCCCCGCGACCAGCGTCAGCGCGGTAATCAACAGCCCCGCAACGGCATCGCCTTTGACAAATTTCGACGCGCCGTCGAGCGAGCCAAAGAACGTTGTCTCGGCCTGCTCACGCTCGCGCCGGGCGCGGGCCTCGGCATGGTCGATCGCGCCCGAGGCCATATCTGCATCAATCGCCAATTGCTTGCCGGGCATCGCATCCAGCGCGAAACGGGCGCCCACCTCGGCCATGCGGGCGGCGCCTTTGTTGATGACCATAAAATTCACGATCAGCAGCACGCAAAAGATCACAAGCCCCAGCATGATCGAGCCGCCCATGACGAAATTTGCAAAGCCCTCAATGACATGTCCAGCTGCATCGGTGCCGGTATGACCCTGCCCGATGATCAGTTTTGTCGAGGAGACCGACAGTGACAATCGCAATAGCAGTGACGCCAACAGCACGGTCGGGAAGGAGGAAAAATCCAGCGGACGCTCGACAAATAGCGTGACGGTAAAGATCAAAATCGCCAAGGAAAATGACACCGCAAGGCCGATATCCAGCACCCAGGACGGCATGGGCAGCACCATCATGATAATAACGGTCAGCAGCGCCAGTGCGAGTGCGACAGTCGGGCTGAAAAGGTTGCGCATATCCATGATCATTCTAGCTCCGCCCCGGCATCAACGACCCCAAACCGCGGGGCGCGCCCGAGGATTGCAGCAGTGGAAATGTATTGACCCGCAGCGCCCGCGTTGCTGTGCCCGCAGCAGGGTCATTCATCGCGGTCAAAATCTGATCAAACCTCTGACGGTAGTGCGCCGCCAACGCAGGCGTGCGCGAGTGATAAGCGCCTGCCGCCACCGACCAATTGCCCAATTCGTCATAAAGACGGCGGATGAAACGCGCGGCGTAATCCGCACTTTGATCCGGGTCGAAAAGCTGACTGACATCCGAAAAAGCCTGCCCATGCCATCGCCAGTTGATCTGAAAACAACCGCTATCAAAATTCGTCTCTCCCTGCGCCAGCAGGTTGCGGGCCTGCGTCAGCGCGTCGGCGCGACTGTCGAGCCAGTAGCCTCGCCCCGCATGATTTATCGTCCAGGCCCAAGGCTCTAACCTGCCGTCGCGATGTCGTCCGGTCTCGGCCTTTGACACGGCGATCAGCACCGGTGGCGGGACACCGTGGCGCTGTGCGGCGCGATTGGCGGCATCGGTGCATTGGTCGGCAAGCGCCGCGCCAGACCACAGCAGAGCCGCGCAGAAAACCAGACGCCACATACCGCCTCCATCATGGTTGCGTGTTCGCCCCAAGCTGCCCGATTCTGGTGAAGGAAGCGTTAGCGCGGCAGGGCAAAGCGGTCGAGCAAGCCTGACGCCATATCCCGCGCCGCCTGTGACTGCGTGATGACCGCCTGCGCCTGCGCCAAGGTGGCAATGCTATCGGCCGGAGTCGGACCTTGGGTGATCTCTGTGGCAACCGCCTGCAGCACCGCGTCGCCTGTATTCGCCAAAGCGGCCCAATCGCCGCGACGCCACGCCTGATCGGTCGCGTTATCGGCCGCATGTGCGGGATCTTGCAGCGCCTGTCGCAACACCTCGGCACGCGGATCGGTCAAGCCCGTCAATGCGGCAAGGCCAACCGCCGTGCGGCCCGTCATCTGCGCAGCCTCGGCCCGCAAATAGCGCCGCTCGGCCATCGCCTCGCCTGTGGCAGGCGGTGTCAAAAGCGCCAGAGCCTGCTCACCAAAACCAAGGTTGATCAGACGCTTTGCCGCTGAATTTCCGGCAATGGCCCCGATTGTGTTGGGGTCCAGCGCCAGCACTTCACCCAAGAACGCGAAATCCGAAAGTCTGTCGGTCTGCGCCAGCAGCAGCAGGTCGCCCATCGTCGCGGCCTGCGGTGGCGACAGGCCAAGATCGGGCTGCGCCAGAAAGGCTTTGGCCTGCGCAACCTGGCCATCCGCAAGCAAAAGCTGCATCTGCGCGCGCGCCAGATCAGCCGCAAAAGCCGTGCCGCGCAGGCTGTAACGCGCGCTAGATACCATATCGAACAGGGCTGTGGGCGGAGCCTCGCCACGTTGTAACACCGCATCGGTCAGGGCAATTAAACTGGCCGGATCAACCACAGCACCGCTTTGCTGGGCCTGCTGCAACACGGAAACCGCAGCGGATGCACCAGCCATGCTATCAGCGATCAGGCTGGTGACCCCCTCGGCCCCATAGGCGCGTGCGGTCGAGCCGATATCCATGATCGCCTGTGCGCCCTCGATATCGCCGGCATCAAGGGTCAGGCGCGCAAGGCGCAGCCCCATCTGGCCGCGCAGCGGTTCGGGCAAGTCGCGCAGCGCGGTCGTCATGGCAATGCGATCCTCGGGCCGCAGCGGCGGCAGTTGTCCGGCCTCAAGCGCCGCCCAAAGCGCAACAGCGCCAAGGCAGCCATGCTGATCGCCAAACGCAGGTGTGGCCACCGGCACCTCATCAATGATCCGTCCCAGCGCCGCCAAACGCGCCAGCCCCGGGTCAGCAAGCGGATAAACTGCGGCAATCGCACTGGCTTCACGCCCAAATCCGAAGTGCAAATAGCTTTGGGCCAGTGTCGCAACGCCGTCGCGTGTCACAGCCTCATTCGCGGTATAAAGCGTGGAAAATCCTGTTGATACCGCATCTTGCAATGTCACCCCCGCGCCCCAGGCAGCAAGCGAGAATGCTGCATCCGGCAGGCATTCAGCGCCGCTGCGCGAAAGCCGATCGCGCGCGGGCGGACCGGAATCGCGGTCTATGCTGGTCTGCACGGCAATGCCCGGCTGTGCACGGATGCTTGGCGCCGCGACAAGGGGCGCCTCAATCGGATCGGGCAGCGCGGGGCGGGGCGCATCACGGGAACCGTTGCATCAACCAGACCCTGTGCTGCAGCGCGCGCGAAAGATTCCTGTAAAGCCCGCTCGAACGGGCCAAGATCGACAACCGGCGCTGCGGCTGTCGACGGCAGAAAAACCAAAGGCAGCGGTCGCGCGATATCCGGCAGCGGCAGAATAGGGTCAAGCGCAGCCTCGAACCGGGCGGTCGGCGGGGGGACTCCGTCGCGGATATCAACCGCCAGCAGGTTGGGGGCGGCGATGAACGCATCCGCATAGCACGCGCAACCCAGCGTCAGGCCGAAATCCGACCCATCGGGTGCAAGTGCTGCGATCCGCTCAGTACCGATGCGCTGATAGACCTGCTGCGTATCAAAGCTGACCGCTACACCATTGATACGCAAAAGATATGAGCTCGCGCCATCGCGGCCCAACTGCCATGTCGCATCCGCAGGAAGGGGGAAGGTCAGCCGGGTAAAACTGGGGTGGCGTCCCGCCCGCACGGTGATGTCCTGCGGCACCAGTTCCTGCGCAATCACGGGCAGCGGGCCGAGTAAGGCAAGAATAATGAACGGGATCGCACGCATCTATGCCGCCTCCTTGCTGGCCTTCAACACCATTTCCAGATCGGCAAAGCCGGGGCGCAGGTTTTCGGGCGTGCTTTGCCGCCCAACCTCGATGCACAGGGGCGGCGCATGTTGATAGAGATTGGCGACCAGCACCTCGCGGATAAGCTGATAGAAATGCGCGTCCTCGTCGCAGATGGATTGCAGCCGTGCGGCCATCGGGCCAACGAAACCATAGGCCAGAAAAACCCCGAGAAACGTGCCAACCAGCGCGCCGCCAATCATCTTGCCCAGCACCGCAGGCGGCTCATCAATCGAGGACATGGTTTTGATCACCCCCAGAACCGCCGCAACGATGCCCAGCGCGGGCAGTCCATCCGCCATGGTTTGCAACGCATGGACGGGTTGCAGCGCGTGGTGGCGACTGGCCTCTAGGCGCTTTTCCAAGACCTCCTCGACCTGCATCGGATCGTCATAATTCATGCCAGCGGCCCGCAAGGTATCGCAGATCAGGCTGACGGCCTCATGATCGGCCAGAATGCGCGGGTATTGCGCGAAAATCGACGAGGCCCTGGGCTGCTCGATGTGTTCCTCAAGCGCGACAGGATTTGCGCGGGCAAGGCGGATCAGCTCAAACAGCAGAACCAGCAAATCGCGGTAATCATTGGCTTTCCAGCGCGCGCCCCTAAACACCAGCGGCAGGGCTTTCAGCGTCGCCTTCACAATCCCGATGCTGTTTGCCAGCAAAAATGCCCCAACGGCAGCGCCAAAGATGATCATCATCTCGAACGGAAGGGCGGCAATCACGATGCCCATTTTGCCGCCGGACAAAAGATATCCGCCAAAGACCATCACAAAGACGACCACAATTCCAACCAGCCCAAACATCGTTTCCCCTAACAATTTCGCATGAAAGACCGCACGGCAGCGGCTAAAGCGTTGGCGCACCTGTATTTCGACCGGCAATAATAGCTGTGATTCCATAGGCTTGTGCAGGCTCAAGCCGCGCCAATATCGCAGCCGAGGTTTGCGGGCGCATCATCGCCAAAAACCCGGCGGCAAAGACGGGGTCCATGGCGGTGAAAATCGCGGCCGCCTCTTCGGGCTTCATTTCCTGATAGACGGCGGCCAAAGTTGCAAGGTCGTTGCCTGCCGCCTGATCCGCCAGCGCCATGGTTGCCGCCAAATCCGCCTCAGCCTGCGCGAGGGCGGCAAGCTGCGCGGTGACGCGCTGCTCGATGACATCCAGTGCGCGCAGGCGATCCGCCACCGCCCCCTCGCGCGCGGCCACCTGCCCCTCGCGCGATTGCAGCGCCGCCAAAACGGCCGCGCTTGCACCACAGCCCTCCTCAGCGCTTGCGGGCAGATCCAGGCTCGGCGGCAGCCCCTCGGCAGCTGTCGCGCTGCCAGCAACAAGACCAAAACGGATCAGCCCCGAGACCGCCAATAACCCCACAACAACTTGCAATGTCCTCATCGCGGCACCTCGTTGTCCGCGCGCAAAAAGCTGGGCAAATCGGCGGCTGGCGCAGGCGTTTTGCGTAGGCGGCGCGGTTTGGCGGGTTTTGGCGCTGGCGCGCTATCGGGCAAGTCATGCATCGCAGCCAGCAACAACTCGATCCGGCGGGTGGTGTCCTCGGCCTTGCGATTCGCACTATCAAGCCTGTTTGCCGATTGATCCCCCGCCGTGCGCGCGGCGTTTAGCGCGCGTTGCAGCTCATCCACCTGCCGCGCCAATGTCGCGACCGCGCCGCCCACGCCGCGTTCCAGATTGGTAAAGGCGCGCAAGCGGCGCGACAGCACATGACAATAGATCGCAGCCGCCAGCGCCGCCGAAATCATCAAAACATCAGCAATCATGCCCAGCCCCGTGTCCATCAATTGACCACCAGCTCCATCACCAGAATGTTGCGGACATTCCCCTCGCCCGCGACGGCCTGCACGCGGCGCAGCATCATGCCGCGCATGCGCATCAGCCCGCTGGCATCAGCCAGATCGGCCGGGGTCACCGCGCGCAAATAGCCGTTCAGCACATCCGTGATTCGGGGCATTACGCGTTCAACTTCGGGGGCGCTGGCGGCAGGCACCTCGAGCTGGGCGGTAAAGCGCAAATAGCGGCCCGCGCTGGCTGTCGGCAGATTTACGATCAACGGCTCCATCGCGATGAAGCTGACAGGCTCGGGCGCGGAAAACGCTGCCTCGACGGGCACATCGCCGCCCGGCAGCCGCACCAATCCCTGCGCCACCGCCAGATAGCCGCCCGCCGCGCCAGCCAGGCCCAGGACGCCCGCCACAATCATCGACAGCATCTTTCCACGCCCTTTTGGGGCGCTGCTTTGCGCATCTGCCAGAGCGACCATCAGGATTCTCCTTGTCCGTTGTTACAGGCACGAAATTAGAGCGCAGGGACTAACCGATTGTTAAGGCGCGCAGGTCTTTACTGAGCGCATCGGCAGAAGCCGCCGCAGCAAGGACGGAGCGTATCGTGCAAAATCTTTTGGCCCTTTGGTCTGGCTTTTCCCTGCGGCGGCGAATCATCTTGGTGGCCGCAACGCTGGGGATCTTTTTGGCCGTCATTGGCCTTGCACGGGGTGTGGGACGTCCGGATATGGCGCTGCTTTATGCGGGCCTTGATCCCGCCGCCTCGGCCGAGGTTGTCGCCGCCGTGGAACAGCAGCGGCTGCCGTTCGAGGTGCGCGGCGATGCGATCTATGTGCCTGCCGCATCGCGTGATCTGCTGCGTATGACCCTTGCCGGTGCTGGCCTGCCTGCGCCCGGCGCGCAAGGGTATGAGCTGCTGGACAATCTGTCGGGCTTTGGCACCACTGCGCAAATGTTTGATGCCGCCTATTGGCGCGCGAAAGAGGGCGAGTTGGCGCGCACGATTCTGGCCGTTCCCGGCCTGCAAGCCGCACGTGTCCATATATCGCCCCCCGCAGCCCGCGTCTTTCAACAAGGGGAACCCGCGACGGCCGCGGTGACCGTCACAATGGCAAGCGGGTCGGCCAGCCAACAACAGGCACAGGCGTTCCGCTCGCTGATCGCGGCGGCTGTGCCGGGGCTTGATCCGGGGAATGTCGCGGTCATCGATGCAAAGGCCGGGCTGATTGCCGCGCCCGACAATGCGCAACTGGCCGATACGCGGCAGGACGAGCTGCGCAACCGCGTCCGCAGTTTGCTCGAGGCGCGGGTTGGTGCCGGAAATGCCGTGGTGGAGCTGGCGGTCGAGACCGTGACCGATACCGAATCAATTTTCGAGCGTCGCCTTGATCCCGAGGGACGTGTTGTCGTCTCGAACGATGTCTCGGAAACCGCGCGGCGCAGTCAGGGCAATGCAGATGGCAGTGTGACCGTCGCCTCGAACCTGCCCGACGGCGCGGCCAATCAAGAGGCTGGCAGTTCGAGCAGCGAGGACCGTGAAAGCCGGAACGTGACCAATTACGAACTGTCCGAAACCAGCCGCGAGGTGCTGCGCGCCCCCGGCGCCGTCCGCCGCCTGACCGTTGCGGTGCTGGTGAACGAGCCGACCGGCCCCGAGGCCGCGCCCCGCGCCCCGGATGAGTTAGAGGCGCTGCGCGAGCTTGTGGCCTCTGCCGTCGGCTTCGACGCGGCGCGAGGGGATGTGATCACCCTGCGCGCCATGCCCTTTGTGGCGCCGCCCGTTCTAGGAACCGAGGCTGTTGCCGCACCCGCCCGCCTGTTCGATCCGATGCAATTGGTGCAATTTGGCGCGCTGGCTTTGGTCGCGCTGATCCTTGGGCTATTCGTGCTGCGGCCACTGCTGCGGCCCAAGCCGCAGGTCGATAGCCTGCCGCCGCTGTTGGACGATTCCTTTGCGATGGCGATGCCGATGGCTGACGGTTTTGCGGCGCTGGATGCACCCGACCCGGTCGCACGGCTGACGGCGCTGATCGCTGACCGGCAAGAGGATTCGGTGCGCCTGCTGCAATCTTGGGTCGAGGATGGGCGCAAGCCCGATCACGGATAAGCCATGATGATGCGGCGCCCTGTCGATTTGACCTCATTTGACCCCGCCCCCGCTGTGCCTGCGGGGCCGAGCGCGGATTATCTGGCCGGCTATGCCGATGCGATGGCCGAATGCGAACAGCGCGAGGCGGCCCGCACCGCCCATGCGCTGACAGAACTGGCCGCCCATTTTAGCGCGCTGGCCTTTACCCACAGCGATGCACGCCGCACCGTCCTGGCCAGCCTGACGCCCTTTTTTGACGCGCTGTGCCAACAGCTTTTACCTGGAACGCGCGGCACCAGCCTGCGCCTATACTTGGCCGAGGCCTTGGATCAGGCCGCTGCGCAGGATCTGCCCGCACATATCACGATCGACCTCGCACCCGAGGATCACGCCCTGATGACGGCCCATGCCGCGCAACTTCCCAGCTATTGCAGCTTGCAACTGCGCACGGAACTGCCGCCCGGCATGGTGTTGATCGGCACGAAGGCGGGGGAAACCTGCCTCGATGTGCAGGCCATTCATACATGTTTACAGGATCTGATGCAGATCGCCGCGCACATTATCGCAAAACCGCAGCCCGAGGAAAACCATGTCCGACACTCTGCCTGACGCCAAACCCCTGCTAGAGGGTGCCAATCCCGCCCTGTGGAACGTACCGATCGAGGTTACAATCGCCGTCGGCCGCAGCCGCCCATCGGTGCGCGAACTGCTGGCGCTGGAGGAAAACGCCGTGCTGCAACTCGACCGCCGCATTGATGATCCGGTCGAGATCTATATCGGCGACCGCTTGATCGCCCGCGGCGAATTGCAAGAATCCGAAGACGAGCCCGGCCAACTTGCCGTGCGTCTAACCGAAGTCGCCACAACCCCCGGCGAGCACCTTTAACATGCGGGCCATCGCGCTGTTCAGCGTCGCACTAACCCTTTTGGCGGGGGCGGCGGGTGCACAGGGAGTGGATATCCAATCCCTCGGGTTAGACTTTGGCGAGGGTTCGGTCGCCGGGCGCTCGGTGCAATTGTTGGTCATGGTGACCCTGATCAGCCTTGTGCCCGCGTTGGCGATCATGTTCACCAGCTTTCCGTTCATGGTGACGGTGCTTTCGATCCTACGACAAGGCCTTGGGACACAGCAATCGCCGCCCAATATGCTGATCGTGACGCTGGCCTTGTTCCTGACATGGTATGTCATGGCGCCGGTGTTTGATGAGGCCTGGGCGAATGGCATCGCCCCTTTGCTGGAAGATCGTCTGCCGGTGGATGCAGCCCTGCGCGCGGCCATGGCCCCGTTTCAGACCTTTATGTCCGGGCGCGTCGATCCGACGACCTACCAGACCATGGCCAGCCTGCGTCCTGATACTGTGGGCGTTGCCGTGACGGACGCGCCGCTGTCAACGCTGGTGCCCAGCTTTCTTCTCAGCGAGCTGTCGCGCGCCTTTCAGATCGGCTTTCTGATCTTCCTGCCATTTCTGATCATTGATTTGGTCGTTGCGGCGGTGCTGATGTCGATGGGGATGATGATGGTGCCACCTGCGGTCGTCGCCTTGCCGTTCAAACTGGCCTTCTTTGTCGTCGCCGATGGCTGGAGCCTGCTCGCCAGCAGTCTGGTTCGCAACTATTTCTAACCGCTAGGGCGCGCGACCTGCGCCCTAGTAGACGATGAATTCGGCATGCAACGCGCCAGCGGCGCGGATGCTTTTCAGGATATCGATCATATCATGCGGCGCGACGCCCAAGGCGTTCATGCCTGCGACCAATTCAGATAAAGAGGTGCCAGTGTTCACCTCGGCCATGCCGCCTGTGCCCGGATCGACCGACAGCGCCGCGGTGCTTTGCGGCACAACAACCGTCTCGCCGTTCGAGAACGGATTTGGCTGCACAACCATCGGGCTTTCCTCGACCCGCACAGTCAATCTCCCCTGCGAGACGGCGACACGGCTGATCCGCACGTCTTCGCCAATCACAATCGTGCCCGAGCGTTGATCAACCACCACGCGCGCGCGGATTTCCGGCTCGACCAGGATGTTCTCAATCTGACTCATGGCATGGGCGGGTGAGGAGGCTTGGGTCTGCGCGATGCTGACAATGACGGTGCCGGCGTCCTGCATCACAGCGACCGCGCGACCAAAGGTCTGGTTCACAGCCGTTTCAATCCGCGCAGCCGTGGTAAAATCCGGCGTGCGCAGCGCAAGACGCACATTGCTGAGGGTGCGAAAATCAAAATCAACCTCGCGCTCAATCGTCGCCCCTGCCGGAATGACGCCGGCCGTTGGAACGCCCTGCGTGACGCGGGCCGCCTGCGCCTCGGCCGAAAAGCCACCGGCGATGATTGTACCCTGCGCAACGGCGTATATCTCGCCATCTGCAGCATTAAGCGGCGTCATAACCAATGTGCCGCCCAGCAGGCTGGAGGCATCGCCAATCGCGGATACGGTCACATCCATCGGACTGCCCGCACGCGCAAAGGGTGGCAGGCGCGCGGTGACCATGACCGCCGCGACATTGCGCGGGCGAAATTGCTCGCCCGTAATATTCACGCCAAGGCGTTCCAGCACATTGGCCATAATCTCTTCGGTAAAGGGCGCGTTGCGGATGCCATCTCCCGTGCCGTTCAGGCCGACGACCAGACCGTATCCAACCAGATCATTGCCGCGGACGCCGTCGAATTCGACCAGATCCTTTAGCCGCGTCGGCGCGGCCTGCAAGGGAACAGTGACCAGCGCCATCGCGGCGCAGGCCGCCAGCAAAATTGCACGCATCTCTACCTCAGATAATTGGTCAGTGTCAGCGCCGCGAGGCGCGCCGTCAGCGTATAATGCAACTCGAGCTGGTCCGAGACTGCCTGCAGGGCTGTCGCGGCCTCGAACGTATCCACCTGCGCCAGATCATTGCGGGCTGTGCCAAGGCTGGTTTTTTCGGCGGCCAATCGCGTCTGGCTTTGCGCAAGCGTTTGCTCTGCAAGACCTACGCGGGCGCGCACTTCGGTCAGGCCGCTGGCCTGGGTTATCAGCCCCTCACCCGCCTTGTTCAAAAGCTGCGCCTGCGCGACCCCGGAAAAGCCAAGCCGGTCGGCAATCGCGGCGGTCGCAAGATCTTGCAGAAGTTGCATCACCACCGGATCATCCGCGCGCACGTCCAACGCGACGGATAGATCCTTGTCGATCTGCCGTCCCATATTTTGCGTATTGCCTTGATATCCTTCGGCTGGATCAGTCGGAAAAATATCCGCGAACCATTCCGCGATACCATTTTGGACATCACTGACCGTGACGGCCCCACCGATATAGGTCTCGATGGCGCTCAGCATGACATCCGCCGAAGCTGTCGCCGGGGCGCCAGATGCCGTGCCCGCGAATAGCGTCACGCCGCCGATCTGGGTGTTGAGGGCCGAAATCAGCTGGGCAAAGCCGTTGCGCGCCGCCTCGGCCCCGGCGCTGAGTTCAACCTGTGTGGCTTGCGGGCTGATGGCAATCAGCTGTGTGCTGATCGTGCTGCGCTGCAGGTCGATATTTTCCAGCGCGCTTTGTGCTGCGGCAAGCTGCGTGGCCATCAGACTCCCCGCCTTTGAATAGCTGGCGATCATGCCAAGACGATAGTCATGTGCGGCGAACTGATTGGCCCGCGTGCCCAGCTGCGCTGGCAAATCATGCGCCTCGCCGGATGCGACCTCGGCCGTCAGGATGGCCAAACGCTCTCGCATCTGCACATTCGCCTGCTGGTTCGCGAAATGACGACCTAGGTCACTGAGCGGTGTAAAGGCCATGTCAAATCTCCAACAGGGTTTGCAGCATTCCGTCCACGGCCTGAAGGACCTTGGCATTCGCCGCGTAAGAGGTTTCGATCAAAAGCAATTTCTGCATTTCACGGTCGGTATCGACGCCCTGCGCGGCCTCGGCACTGTACAGGCTGTTGAACAGGGCGGATTGATAGCTGGCCTCGCGATCGCTGCTGACGCGCGCGGCAGCGATGTCGTTCAAAACGCCGGCGGCCAGCGCGCTGCTTTGGCCCAGTGCCGACGACCAGCGGTTGAGCTGCACCGCGCTGCCCACGGCGGTGCCGCCGCCATACAGGCCGTCGCGCAAAAGTTGCGCGCTGCCGCCTTGGGCGGGGTCAATCAGCGTGTTCAACCGTAGCCGCGCGGAAAGTCCTGTTGCATCGCTGGGATCAACAAGACCGCCTGAATCGGTAAACAGGCCAAGACCTCCAGCAATGCTGGGGTCATTCGCGCTATCTTGGAACTTCAGCGCAAGATCGGCGGCAATCTCATCCAGCCCCGATTGTGCGGCCGTCAGCACCGTATCACGCAGGGCAAAGGCTGCGCCCAGCGTGCCGCCCGCCAGCTTGCCCATCCCGCCGCTCGCATCCAGCGGACGGCCATCGACCAGCACACCCGACAGCAGCCCGTTCTCCAGTGTCATATCGGCGGTGATCGTGTGGGAATGCGTAAAGCTGAATGTTGCTGCGCTGTTATCGACCAGCATCACCCCGCCCGGCGCCATCAGGGCGACGGCCCCATTGTCGCGCGGCACTTCGGTCAGCGGCACAAGCGAGGCGACCTGATCGATCAGTATGGCGCGCTGATCCATCAACCCCGCCGCATCTGCACCTGTGGTGAGCGCACGGCTGATCTGCGTGTTCAGCGCGGCAATCTGTGTCAGGCTGGTGTTCAACGCTTTGATCTGCGTGGCGATATCCGCATCGGCATCGACGCGCATTTGCTGCACCTTGGCCGCGCTGGCGTTCAGGGTGCTGACCACAGCTTGCAACGCCTGCTGTGCCGCCTGCAGCCCCGCATCGGAACTGGGTTCCGCCGCAGCGGCAACCAAAGCCTGCTCTAGCGCGCCAATCCGACCCGCGATGGAACCCGCATCTGCGGCGCTGCCCATCGCAACCTCAAGCCGCGCCAAGCCGTCGGATAGCGCGAGGGCCCCCGACATATGTGTCTGTGCGGCCCGCCGATCCGCTGTGATCGCGGCATTCACCGCGCGCGTGACGCCATCAACCGTCACCCCCGCGCCGCGCCCGCCGATGGAGCTGGCGGACAGCGCCACCTCGCGCCGCGCATAGCCCTCGGTCAGCGCGTTCGAGATATTGGATGAAATCACCTCGGTCTGGCGCGAGACGGCGGCAAGGCCAGATAAAGCATTGCCCAGCGAATAGGTCAGGCTCATGGCGCGGCTCCGTTAACGTTTCAGATTGGTGGTTTCCTGCAGCATCTCGTCCACGGTCTGGATGACCTTGGCGTTCGAGGAATAGGCACGTTGGGTCTGGATCATCTGCGTCAGCTCCGTCGCCACATCGACGGCAGATCCCTCACTCGCATAGCCCAGCATCTCGCCGGTCGGCCCCGCGCCCGCGTCCCACAAAAAGAACGCGCCGCTGTCTTGACTGACCGCATAGGTCTGGCTGCCCAAGGCCTGCAAACCGTTCACATTGGGTACATCAACCACGGGAATCTGATACAGCAGCCGTGTCAGGCCGTTGCTGTAGGTGCCATAAAGCTTGCCGCTTGCATCCACTTCGACCCCCGTCAACGTGCCCGAGGGCGCCCCATCGCGTGTCACGGCCACGGGTGCAAATCCGTCGGACAATTGCGTCATCCCATCCGCCTGCCCCGGCACGCCAAGGTTGATCGTCAGCGGCCCAGAGGCGACATCGATCGACATGAGACCCGTCGCAGGGTCATAGGGGCCACCCGCAATCGTGGTCACCGACAGCAATCGCCCGCCCCCCGTGCGCGAATCATCGAACACCAGATCATAGGTGCCAACCAGCGCCCCGCCCTGGGCGTCGTCATAGATCTCGACCGTCCAGGTGTTCGATTCGCCCGTCGCGGGAACGGTGGGGATATAATTCACGCTCAGCGTTTTGGTCTTACCAAGGTTGTCGTAATATTCGATGACCTGCGTCTCGACCGTGCCGGTGGCGCCCGCCTCGGTCGACGTCGCAGGCAGGTTCGCGGCCAGTGTCAGTTGCGTTGTGGGGGACCCTACCACTTGGTTCGTCAGCACGCGCACCGGCGTCAGGCCCGATGTCGTGTCGCGCGACTGCGTGCCGATTGATCCGGTGCTGTCGGCCGCCCAGCCCATCAACACATGGCCACTGGCAGTGGTCAGATACCCCGCCGCATTCGGGCTGAACGATCCGGTCGTCGTCATTTGAAACGGCAGCGCGCCGCCCGCTTCAATCGCGGATAGCGTGGTGACTGGCAAAAAGCCCCGCCCGCTGATCGCGATATCAGTTGCATTGCTGGTCGAGACCAGCGGCCCGCGTTCATCAATCACCCGCGTCGCGGTGGTGCGCACGCCGCCTGCGGTATATTTCGTGCTGCTGCTGCCGATGACCATCGCATAGAACTCGGTCTGGGCGCGCTTATAGCCGTTGGTCGAGGAATTCGCGATATTGTCCGAGATCGTCGCCAGCTTGTTCGCGTTGGCCGACAGGCCCGCAACGCCTGCGTTCATCGAAGAAGAAATAGACATGCGGCACCTTTTCAACTGTGGGAATCATCCGTGATGCTCAGGCTAGGCAGAGGGTCTTAACAATCCGTCAGCGACCATTGCGCAGGACGGTGATTTCAACGCGATCATTGCGCTGTACCGTTGGATCAAGGGTGATCGGGCTGCGGTCAGCGTGACCTGTCACGCGGCGCAGGCGCACGGGCGCGACGCCTGCCCCCTCCAGCGCGGCGCGTATAGTATCGGCGCGGGCGGCTGTCAGCGCCCATGCGCCCTGATCAGTGCCCGCCTGTTGCGGCAGATGCGCCGCCACAGCGATACCGTTCTCCACCTGCGCCGCAACGCTGGCAATCATCTGGATAATCGCAAGACTAAGCGGCGTCAGCACTGTGCCACCGGGCTGAAAAACCGGCGCATCGGGGGTGGAAAACACCTCGATCACCAGCCCCTCGTCCGTCATGCGTGTGATGATATGGCGCTGGATCGCGTCATCGACCAGACTTTCGCCGCTTTGGCCGGACAGCACCCGCGCGATATCCTCGAGTGCGAGGATATCACTGGATTGGGCGGCACTGGCGCCGCGCGCGGTGGGCATCCGGCCCGTGATGTAATCCATGCCGCTGCCGACAGCGGGGCCGACCTGCTGCGATTGGCTGTCGCGCCCACCGAACATACCATCCGCGCCGCCACTGACCGTGCTGACAGGCGTTCCGGTGGCAAAGAAATTCGCCAACCCGTCGCGCTGCTCTTCGGTGATGGAATTGATGATCCACATCAGCAAAAAGAACGCCATCATCGCGGTGACGAAATCGGCATAGGCGACCTTCCACGCGCCGCCATGATGGCCGCCGCCCGCGACCACCTTTTTGCGTTTGATAATGATGCGCTGATTTCCCGTCTGTGCCATGCCGACCCCGCCAAATTGCAGGGTCAGACTAACGTGCAAGGGATGAAGCCCCTGTTAATGAAAAAGCCCCGCACGGGGCGGGGCTTTCTCTTATTCTGCGGGAACTGCGACCACTTCGGTCGTCAGCGGATGTTTCAGGCTGGCGAGCATCTCGGTCGGGCAGACCTGCAAGAAGTTCGGCACTTCGGCATCCCAATTCGCCAAGATCTCGATCGCCTTGCGCGATCCTGTCTCGTGGGCATGACGCTCGATCATCGCGCGCAGCTCGGCCTCCCAATGGGTGACGGTGATCGGACAGGTGACCAGCGTTTCCATATTGATCATCGCCGAGGCACGCCCTTCGGGATCATAAAGATACGCCATACCGCCCGTCATGCCTGCGCCAAAGTTCGCGCCAATCGTGCCGAGGATCACAGCCGTGCCGCCGGTCATATATTCACAACCGTTGGTGCCACAGCCTTCGATCACGACCTTTGCGCCCGAGTTACGGACCGCGAAACGCTCGCCCGCACGGCCAGCCGCAAACAGGTAACCGTCGGTCGCACCATAAAGCACGGTGTTGCCGATGATCGTGTTTTCCGCCGCAACCAAGGGCGAGGACATCGGCGGGCGCACGATAATCGTGCCGCCTGACAGGCCCTTGCCGACATAGTCATTCGCCTCGCCAGACACTTCGATCTTCAGCCCGTGGACCGCAAAGGCCCCCAGACTTTGACCGGCCGATCCCGTCAGCTTCAGCGTCAGGTGATCGTCTTGCAGGCTGTTGCGCATCCCGAACTTGGTCACGATATGGCTAGAGACGCGCGTCCCGATGGTGCGCAGCGTGTTCTGCACCGCGTAATCAAGCTGCATCTTTTCGCCGTCGTTCAAGAACCGCTGCGCGTCCTTGACGATTTCGGCGTCCAGCGTGTCCGGCACCGCGTTGCGCGGGCGGCTGCGGTCATAGGTGTGACGCTTGGAGCCATCCACCTGGATCAGCAGCGGGTTCAGGTCGAGGTCGTCAAGACGCGCCGAACCACGGCTGATCTGCGACAGCAGATCCGCGCGGCCGATCACCTCATCCAGGCTGCGCGCACCGATGCTGGCCAGAATCTCGCGCACTTCGGTGGCATAGAAGGTGATCAGGTTGACCACTTTATCGGCCGAGCCGGTGAACTTCTGGCGCAGTTCGGGGTTCTGGGTGCAGACGCCCACCGGGCAGGTGTTCGACTGGCACTGACGCACCATGATACAGCCCATCGCGATCAGCGCAGCAGTGCCGATGCCGTATTCCTCGGCCCCCAGCATCGCAGCGATGACGATATCGCGGCCGGTGCGCAGACCGCCATCGGTGCGCAAAGTGACGCGATCACGCAGGTTGTTCATCGTCAGAACCTGATGCGCCTCGGTCAGGCCCATCTCCCACGGCAGGCCCGCGTGTTTGATCGATGTGCCCGGGCTTGCGCCCGTACCGCCGTTATGGCCCGAGACCAGAATGACATCGGCCTTGGCCTTGGCCACACCCGCCGCAATCGTACCAACGCCCGAGGACGAGACCAGCTTGACCGTCACTTTACAGCGCGGGTTGATCTGTTTCAGGTCATAGATCAGCTGCGCCAGATCCTCGATCGAATAGATATCGTGGTGCGGCGGCGGCGAGATCAGCGTCACGCCCTTGGTCGAGTGACGCAGACGGGCGATCAGCTCGGTCACTTTCATGCCGGGCAGCTGGCCACCTTCGCCGGGTTTCGCGCCTTGGGCGACCTTGATCTCCAGTTCCTCGCAGGCATTCAGATATTCGGCGGTCACACCGAAACGGCCCGAAGCCACCTGTTTGATCTTGGCACAAGGGTTGTCGCCGTTGGGCAGCGGATGGCTGTGCGCCGGGTCCTCGCCGCCCTCGCCGCTGTCGGATTTCGCACCGATGCGGTTCATGGCGATGTTCAGCGTCATATGCGCCTCGGGCGAGAGCGCGCCAAGGCTCATGCCGGGCGTCACAAAGCGCTTGCGGATCGAGGTGATGCTTTCCACTTCCTCGATCGGCACGGCGCCGCCCAGCGGCTTGATCGCCAGCAGGTCGCGCAGATGGATCGGCGGGTTCGCCTGCATCGCCTGCGAATAGCGCTGCCACAGCTCGTAGCTGGCGCGGTCACAGGCGGCTTGCAACATATGCATCGTCTGCGCTTCCCAAGCGTGCTTTTCGCCCGAACGGCGCGACTTGTAAAAGCCGCCGATCGGCAACACGTCCTGGCCGCCCTTCCAGCCCAAAGCATGGACCTGTTCGGCCTTGTGCTGGATGCCGATCAGACCGATGCCCGAGATGCGCGATTGCATGCCGGGGAAATATTCATCGACCATCGAGCGCGACAGACCGACAGCCTCGAAATTCAGGCCGCCGCGATAGGACGAGATGACCGAAATGCCCATCTTGGCCATGATTTTCAAAAGGCCGGCATTCACCGCCTCGCGATAGCGGCGCATCGCATCTTCCAGCGTGCCGTCCAGCAAGCCGCGCTCGATCCGGTCGCCGATGGAATCCTCGGCAAGGTAAGCGTTCACGGTTGTCGCGCCAGAGGAGATCAGCACGGCAAAGTAATGGGGGTCGATACATTCCGCGGCGCGCACGTTCAACGAACAGAAAGTCCGCAGGCCCTTGCGCGTCAACCAGCTATGAACAGCCGAGGTCGCAAGGATCATCGGCATCGCCACACGGGTTTCCGACTGGAATTCATCGGTCAGCACGATATGGCTCGCGCCCGAACGCACGGCATCTTCGGCCTCGGCGCGGATACGTTCCAGCCCGCCGCGCAGCGCGTCTTGGGTGCTGCCCGCATCAAAGGTGCAGTCGATGGTGACAACGCCCGCGCCATCGAATTGACGCAGCAGCTCCTCGAACTCGCCGGTGCAGATGAACGGCGTGTCCATGACCAGCGTTTCGGTCTGGTTGCTGCTTTCGTCCAGCACGTTCTTGAGGTTGCCAAAGCGCGTCTTCAGCGACATCACGCGGCTTTCGCGCAAGCTGTCGATCGGCGGGTTGGTGACCTGGCTAAAGTTCTGGCGGAAGTAATGCGACAGCGGGCGGTATTGCTTGGACAGCACCGCAACCGGCGTGTCATCGCCCATCGAGGCGATCATTTCCTTGCCGTCCTCGGCCATGGGCGTCAGGACTTGCTCCAGCTCCTCGACCGAATAGCCAGCCGCAATCTGCCGCTTGCGCAGGGCTGCGCCCGAGAACAGGCGCTTTTCGGGCAGCGTGACAACGGTGGACGAGAAGGACACCGACTTTTCAACCCAATCGCCAAAGGGCTGGGCGGCGGCCAGTTTGTCCTTGATCTCGCGGTCGTGGTACAGCTTGCCGGTTTGCATATCGACGGCAATCATCTGGCCGGGGCCAAGCGCGCCTTTCTCGACAACGGTGCGCTCGTTCACGGGCACCATGCCAACTTCGGAGCCTGCGATCAGCATCCCCTCGCCCGTCACGACATAGCGCATCGGGCGCAGGCCGTTGCGGTCCAGACCGCCGCAGACCCAGCGACCATCGGTCATCGCCAGCGCGGCGGGGCCGTCCCACGGCTCCATCACGGTGTTGCAATAGGCATACATATCGGCCCAAGCCTTGGGCATCTCGCCGACGTTTTTCGACCAGGCTTCGGGCACCAGCATGGTTTTCGCCATCGGCGCATTGCGACCGGCGCGCACCATCACCTCGAACACGGCATCCAGCGCGCCCGAGTCGGAAGTGCCAGCGGGGATGATCGGCTTGATATCCTCGGCCATGTCGCCAAAGGCGCCGTGCGCCATGCGGATCTCGTGGCTTTTCATCCAGTTGATGTTGCCCTTCAGCGTGTTGATCTCGCCGTTATGGGCCAGCATGCGGAAGGGCTGCGCCAGCGACCATTGCGGGAAAGTGTTGGTCGAATAGCGCTGGTGATAGATCGCAAAGGCCGACTCGAAACGGTCGTCCATCAGATCGGGATAGAACACCGCGACCTGCTCGGCCAGCATCATGCCCTTATAGATGATCGAGCGGCAGGACAGCGAACAGATATAGAGGCCGTTGACCTGACCGGCAGCGGCGGCTTTCTCGATGCGGCGACGGATGATGTACAGCTCGCGCTCGAACTGCTCGGCGTCGATGTTTTTTTCGCAGCGGATCAGGATTTGCTCAATCTCGGGGCGGGTCGCATTCGCCTTTTCACCCAAGACAGATGTGTCCACCGGCACGTGGCGCCAGCCATAGATGTAATGGCCCATGCGCAGCACTTCGGCCTCGACGATGGTGCGGCAGCGCTCTTGCGCGCCAAAATCGGTGCGCGGCAGGAAGACCTGCCCGACGGCCATCAGCTTGTCGGTTGCAGGCTCGTGCCCGGTGCTGCGGACTTGGTCGTGAAAGAACGGAGCCGGGATCTGGATATGGATGCCTGCGCCGTCGCCGGTCTTGCCATCGGCATCCACTGCGCCGCGGTGCCAGATGGCTTTCAGCGCGGTAATGCCCTTTTCCACGACCGAGCGCGAGGGCGTGCCATCGATGGCGACAACAAGGCCCACACCGCAAGAGGAATGCTCATCCTCTTCGCGATAGAGCGAATTCTCGGACATCCATTTACGCTTGGCTTCCTCGGCTGCAACCCAGGTTGCGTCATAGCTGCTCATGGCGAGACTCCTTCAAAGATGGGGGTTGCGGCAGGGACGACATCAGATCGCCACAGCCAAAAGCGGGAACGGCGGACAAAAAGCCAGCCTCGCCGGGGCGGCTGATGCGCACCGGGCTATTATCATCGGTGAATGTGTCCTCGGACGTCGAGATGGTCGAACTGCCCGACAGGAAATGGCGCCATTCACGGCTAATGTATTCGTTGCCCTCGGACTGCCAGACCAATTGGCCCGCCGCGTCAAAGGCACGGATGCTGAATTCGGTCTGATCCAGCGTCTCGCCATCCACCGTCAGCGTCTCGCCGGTCAGGCGGTCATAGCCACGATAGTTCATGACAAACGGCTGCTGACCGGGCGCACTGCTGGTGGTCGAGAAGTCATAATCGTCCCGCCCGGTGGCGATCAGATCAGACAGGCTGGCCGGATCGGCCGGGTTCGGCAAAAGCTGTTCCGTCAGGCCGGAACGCAGATGGCGGCTTTCGATCCACTGCGTTTCCGCGTCGATCATGCCGACATAGACCGGGCCTTCTTCATTGATGTCGATGCGGCGCTGATAGCCTTCGGGGTCGGCGCTGCAGGTAAAGTGATGCGACACGACGCAGGCGCGGCCCTGCACCGTCAGCCGTGCCTCGCATCCGGCGGGCACGGCAAAGGTGGTGTTCGGGTTACGCTGTTGCTGCGCGCCGGCCGCCAGCGGCAGCAGGGTTGCGACCGCAGCAAAAGCGGGGACGAGGCTGAAAAGGCGAAAATGTGTCATATCCACTCCTTGCCCGCGCCGCGCGCGGAGCTATTCCGCCGCGACGCTGGCGGCTTGGCCCAGATAATCCAGAATTGCCGTGGCGCAGTCACGTCCGTCGCGAATGCCCCAGACAACCAGCGAAGCGCCGCGCACGATATCACCGGCCGCGAACACGCCATCAAGGTTGGTCTGACCCGTGCCAAATTGCGCGCGCACCGTGCCCCAGCGGGTCACTTCCAGCCCGTCAACGCCCCACAGCTTGGGCAGATCCTCGGGCTCAAAGCCAAGCGCTTTGACGACCAGATCGGCATCCTCGATGTAATCGGCGCCTTCGATCAGCTCGGGGCTGCGACGGCCCGAAGCATCGGGCGCGCCCAGACGCATACGCTGCACATTCACGCCGGTCACAGTGCCCGCATCGGCGGTGAAGCCAGCGGGTGCGGCCAGCCAGACGAATTCGACGCCTTCTTCTTCGGCATTCTTCGTCTCGCGCTGCGAGCCGGGCATATTCGCTTTATCGCGGCGATACAGGCATTTGACCGAGGTCGCGCCCTGGCGGATCGCAGTGCGGACGCAGTCCATCGCCGTATCGCCGCCGCCGATCACCACGACGCGCTTGCCTTCGGCGTTCAGCGTGCCGTTGTCGTATTCAGCAACATCATCGCCAAAGTTCTTGCGGTTCGAGGCGGTCAAATAATCGAGCGCGCGCACGATACCGGCGGCATCCGCATTATCGCCCGCCAGATCACGCGTCTTGTAAACGCCGGTCGCAATCAGCACCGCATCATGTTTGCCGCGCAAAGCGTCAAAGCTGATGTCATCGCCCACATTGCAGTTCAGCACGAATTGCACGCCAGCCTGTTCCAACTGGTTGATGCGGCGCATGACGACATCTTTTTCCAGCTTAAAGCCGGGGATGCCATAGGTCATCAAGCCGCCCGCGCGGTCATAACGGTCATAGACGGTGACCTGAACGCCCGCCCGGCGCAGCACATCCGCTGCCGCCAGACCCGCAGGGCCCGCGCCGATGATGCCGACGCTTTCGCTGCGCTCAATCTCGGGCAGATGCGCCTTGACCCAGCCGTTTTCCCAAGCGGTGTCGGTGATATATTTCTCGACCGAGCCGATGGTCACAGTGCCATGGCCGGATTGTTCGATCACGCAATTCCCCTCGCACAGGCGGTCTTGCGGGCAGATGCGGCCGCAGATCTCGGGGAAGGTATTGGTCGCTTGGCTGATCTCATAGGCCTCTTGCAGGCGGCCTTCGGCGGTCAGACGCAGCCAATCGGGGATATTGTTCGACAGCGGGCAATGCGCTTGACAATAAGGCACGCCGCACTGGCTGCAACGCGAGGCTTGCTCGGCCGCTTTATTCGCGGCGAATTCGCGGTAGATCTCGTCAAAGTCCTGCGTACGCGCATCGGCATCACGCTTTTCAGGCATGAGGCGGGGGACAGTGACGAACTTCAACATCTTTTCAGTGGCCATAGCATGATCCTTCACGCAGCTGCTTGTAGCGTGAATAATCCGGCCTGTTTCAGAATAAAAGTCAGCACGACTGACCTAAATGGCATTTGAAGCGAGTTTTTTTGGACGCTCGCGTGCAAAATTGCAAAAATTAGGTCAGCAGGAGTGACTAATTCGCGCCAAAGCCCAAAGCGAGGGCAATCAGCGTCACCGTCCCAAGGGTGATTCGCCACCAGCCGAATAGTGCATAACCATGGCGCGAGATGTAATCGAGCAGCCAGCGCACCACGATCAGCGCCACGATAAAGGTCGCGACAAAGCCAACCGCGATATCCACCCAAGCCGCGCCGCTAAGGGCATCGCGGTTCTTGAACAGATCATAGGCCACCGCGCCGAACATCGTCGGGATGGACAGAAAGAACGAAAACTCGGCCGCCGCGCGCTTTTCCACGCCCATCAGCAGCGAGCCGACAATCGTCGCCCCCGAACGCGAAACGCCGGGGATCATCGCGATACATTGTACAAGGCCGATTTTCAGCGCCATCGGCAGCGGCAGATCCATCGGATCGCGATAACGCGGCGTGATCTTCATGCGGTCGACCACCAGCAGGATCACCCCACCGACGATCAGCGCCACAGCGATCGTCGCGGTCGATTCGAACAGCACCCGCTTGATCAGATCATGCGCCAAAACACCAATGAAGACGGCGGGCAAAAAGGCGATCAGCACCGACAGCACAAAACGCCGCGCCAGCGGATCGTGCGGGATGCGGCGTGCCACGCCGTAAAGACGCGCAAAATAATAGACAACGAGGGCCAGAATCGCGCCCAACTGGATTGCGACCTCGAACACGCGGGCGGGGCTTTCGAACCCCAGGAAATGGCCCGCGATCAACAAATGCCCGGTCGATGAAACGGGTAAAAACTCGGTCAGCCCCTCGATCACGCCCAAAAAGGCAGAGAGGAACAGATTATTATCGACCATGGAATGTCCTGTCAGTCAGCGCCCTTCGCGTCGCGCAGCTTTGCCGCCGACTCGCGGATTGCGGTGAACTGCCCGGCAGGGCGGAAACGCCACAGATAATCGGGCAGCACAACCCCAGTTGGCGCAGGCGTGATGCCAAAGGGCTGAAAACCGCTGCCGTCCGGCAAATGATGTGTATAGGACAGCATCGCGATCTGGTCGCGCGACAGCGGCACCGGCAGGATGCTGAAACTGGCGCGATGGCCAAATTCGGCAATGCCCGCCGCAAAACGCGCAAGGCCTAGGGGCAGATCGACGATTCGCGTGCTGCGCCGCGTCACCTGCAGGACCTGCTGCGCGATCTGCTGCATTGTCATCACCTCGGGCCCGGCCAGCGGATAGGTACCCGCGGCGAAATCGGGCGCAAGCGCGGTGACAATCGCCGCGGCGACATCATCGACCCAGACCGGCTGCATTTTCACATCGCCGCCCACAATCGGCAACACCGGCAGCCGCGCAAGGCCAGCCAGACGATTGAAGAAGTGATCGTCGCGCCCGAACATCACCGCAGGCTGCACCACAACCGCAGATGGGAACGCGGCCAGCACCGCCGCCTCGCCCGCCGCCTTGCTGTCGAAATAGGCACTGCCCTGCCCGCCCGTCCCAAGGGCCGAGACATGCACCAACCGCTGCACGCCCGCCGCCCGCGCCGTGCGGGCGATCAGCGCGGCGCCCAAGTGATGCACGGCGTCGAATGTATTGGCACGCAGTTCCGTCAGGATGCCGATGCAATTGATCGCGGCATCTGCGCCATCCAGCACGCGCGCGACCGATGCGGCATCGCGGATATTGCAGGCCACAGGCTCGACCTGACCGACGGCGCCATAGGGGCGCAAGAACAGCGCAAGGTTCGGATCACGCACCGCCGCCCGCACCCGCCATCCCGCCTGCGCCAGCCGCCGCACCACATAGCGCCCCAAAAAGCCGCTGGCCCCGAATACCGTTACAATGCCTGACATATGCCCGCCCTTTTTCGGTTTTCGCGATGCTACAGCCGCACCCTAGGGCAGGCAAGTCATTGACGTCAGGACATGTCAAATCCGTAAAAAATCGTGTTGACGCCGCCCGCTGGCAGCCCTAGATACAGCCTCACACAACCGGCCCAGGTGGTGGAATTGGTAGACGCGCTGGCTTCAGGTGCCAGTGTCCGCAAGGACGTGGAGGTTCGAGTCCTCTTCTGGGCACCACTACCCTCGAAAACCCGCCAAGCTTTGCTTGGCGGGTTTCGTGTTTCAAAAACACCGCTGCAGCGCTAGCTTTCACGAAAAGAGGGTGGGATGTCCGTTTTCCGTATCTGGCTGCGCCGAATCGTTTTGGGCGTTATCGCGATTGCAGTCCTTACCCTCGCCGGGCTGTGGGTGATCGCGCCGCAAATCCTTGTTCTCGCCCGCGAGGGGTTTCCGGGGCAGGTCTGGCCCACCAGCGGCACCTATCTAGAGGTTGCGGGCGCACAGACCCCCGCCGCGCCGCCTGCTGGCCGCGCCCTGCCCGCCGCCGCCCATGATCGGCTGGTCAACACCTCCGGCCGCGCCCTGCTGATGGAGCGGGCTGGCGTGCTGGAATATGAGGAATATACGGCGGGCCTCGCGCGCGAGGATCGCTTCAATTCCTATTCGATGGTGAAAAGCCTGATAGGCGCGATGATCATCCGCGCGGTGGCCGATGGCAAAATCGCCTCGCTGGATGATCCGCTGTCGGATTATCTTGGCCCCGAATCGCCGGACACCACCATCCGCGCGGTGCTGACCATGACCAGCGGGCTGGAGCTGCACGGGCTGCAAACTAAGCAAATGGAAGATGGTGATTTCTCTGCCTTTAGCGGCGTGGCCGAGCTGCATGCCTTTGGGATCGAGCGTCTGTTGCCGCGCCTGCACCCCAACGCGGCGGTTGCAGGCACCTTCCGCTATGAAAGCTCCAATTCAGCGGTGCTGGGGGCGGTATTGGAACAGGTCTATCAACAGCGCCTGCCCGCGCTTTTGTCGACGCTGATCTGGCAGCCCGCAGGCGCGCAAACCGCATCATGGCGCGCCTATCCGATGTCTGGCGGCGCGACAGCCTATTGCTGCCTCTACGCCCGCCCCCTCGATTGGCTGATGGTGGGGCGTTACCTGCTGGACAACGGCACGCCAGAGGCGCCCTTCCTGCCGCAGCCGCTGTGGAATGATTTGTTCCTGCCCACGCTGTCCCCAGAACAGCGCCAAGACCGCTTTTACGGCTATCACATCAGTCACAATGTCATGGATCGCGCGGGCGAGAATGTCGCCGGGCCATTCGCCTATTTCACGGGGCATCTCGGACAGGTTGTCTACCTCCTGCCCGAGCAAAATACCGTCGTCGTCCGCTTTGGCGCGCAGCGCCAGCCCCTGCAGGCGACGCTTTACGACCTGTTCTGATTACTTTGCCGCGATGGTGATCGGGACCAGCACGTCTGGCTCGATCACATCCACCCCCGGCAGGCCGGCCTTCAGCGCATCGGCGTTTTGTTCCAGCAGCGGGAAGGTGCGGTAATGGCAGGGAATCACCGTCTCGAAATGGAAATATTTCTTTGCGGCCCAGGCCGCGCGGCTCATATCCATCGTATAGTGACCACCGGCAGAGAGGATGCCGATGTCCGGCGCGTGCAGCTCTCCCATCCAGGCCATATCGGCCATGATGTCGGTATCGCCGCTGAAATAGATCACATGCCCCTCGCCCGCGATCATAAAGCCCGCCTCGGACCCGACCGCCACCAACCCATCCGGCCCCGCAAGGGTCGAGGAATGGCTGGCGTTCACCATCGTCACCGCGACATTACCCAAGCGCAGCGTGCCGCCCTTGTTGATGCCAATGGTCTGCGCGCCTTGGGTCTTGTGCAGATAGCCCGCCAGATCGGCGATGGCGATGATGGGCGCGCCGGTGGTGGCGGCGACCTCTAGCACATCGGCGACGTGATCCGAATGGCCGTGGGTCAGCAGGATATGCGTCGTGCCCGCGACGGCCTCATCCCGCTTTGCCGTCGGGAAAACGGGGTTATCCGTCAGCCACGGATCGACCAACAGGATCTGATCGCCAATCTCGATCCGAAAGCTGCCATGTCCCAGCCAAATGATATTCATGATCCAATCCTTTGCTTGATCGGATCAGTTTACGCCCCACGCCCCGCTTATCCAGCCCGCATCGCATAACAACCGCGTGCCCGCCTTGCGGTAAAGGACGGCGGGCGCTAAACGCATCAACGACTAGTCGCAGTTGGAGAACAGCATGTCGATCGACATCGAGACCGCCCGCCGGGTGGCAAAACTCGCCCGGATACGGGTTGAACCAGAGGCCCTGCCCGCGCTGGCTTCGGAATTCTCGGCGATCCTCGGATTCATCGAACAGCTAAACGAAGTGGATGTCGAGGGCGTCGAGCCGATGACCTCGGTCACGCCCATGCGCCTGAAGCGCCGCGAAGACATTGTGACCGACGGCGAACAACAAGCCGCCGTCCTTGCCAATGCGCCCGATGCCCGTGAAGGGTTCTTTGCCGTTCCGAAGGTGGTGGAATGACCGATATCAGTAAACTGACCATCGCCACCGCACGCGACCTGCTGCGCAAAGGCGAATTGACCAGCCGCGAGCTGACCGACAGCTATATCAGCGCGATCGAAGGCGCGGATGCGCTGAACGCCTATGTCCACAAGACGCCCGACATTGCCCGCGCGCAGGCAGATGCCGCCGATGCGCGCCTGAAAGCGGGCGATGCGCCCGATATGTGCGGCATCCCGCTGGGCATCAAAGACCTGTTCGCGACCAAAGGCGTCGCAAGCCAGGCGGCATCCGGCATTCTGGCGGGGTTCAAGCCGGAATACGAATCGACCGTCACCAGCAAATTGTTCGGTGATGGCGCGGTGATGCTGGGCAAGCTGAACATGGACGAATTCGCCATGGGCTCGGCCAACGAATCCTCGGTCTATGGCCCGGCGGTGAACCCGTGGCGCGCGGCGGGCAGCGATGCGGCGCTGACGCCCGGCGGCTCGTCGGGTGGCTCGGCTGCGGCGGTTGCGGCCGATCTGTGTCTGGCCGCCACCGGCACGGATACCGGCGGCTCGATCCGCCAGCCTGCGGCCTTCACCGGCGTCACCGGCATCAAGCCGACCTATGGCCGCGTCTCGCGCTGGGGCATTATCGCCTATGCTTCCTCGCTGGATCAGGCGGGCCCGATGACCAAGGACGTGCGCGACGCAGCGATTATGCTGACCGCCATGTCCGGCACCGACTCCAAGGATTCGACAAGTGCCGATCTGGCCGTGCCCGATTTCGAAGCCGCCCTGACCGGCGATATTCGCGGCAAGACCATCGGCATCCCGCGCGAATACCGCATCGACGGCCTGTCGCCCGAGATTGCAAAGCTGTGGGATGACGGTATCGCCATGCTGAAAGATGCGGGCGCCAAGATCGTCGATATCAGCCTGCCGCATACGAAATACGCCCTGCCCGCCTATTACGTGATCGCGCCTGCCGAAGCCTCTTCGAACCTTGCGCGTTATGACGGCGTGCGCTTTGGTCACCGCGCACAGCTCTCGGCTGGCGACGGCATCAACGAGATGTATGAAAAGACCCGCGCCGAAGGCTTTGGCCCCGAGGTGCAGCGCCGCATCATGATCGGTACCTATGTGCTGTCGGCTGGCTTTTATGACGCCTATTACAACCGCGCCCGCCGCGTGCGGACGCTGGTGAAACAGGACTTTGAACAGGCCTTTGCGGCGGGTGTCGATGCAATCCTGACGCCTGCAACGCCCTCCTCGGCCTTTGCGCTGGGGATGGAGAGCGCAGATCCGGTGCAGGCCTATCTGAACGATGTTTTCACCATCACCGTGAACCTTGCCGGCCTGCCCGGCATCTCGGTGCCAGCCGGACAAGACAGCAAGGGCCTGCCCCTTGGCCTGCAACTGATCGGCAAGCCGTGGGAAGAGGGTGATTTGCTGAACATTGCCTATTCACTGGAACGTGCCGCAGGCTTTGTGGCCAAGCCCGCCCGCTGGTGGTAACTTTCTAAAAACCCTTAATGGATCTTGCGATGAAACGGATTTTGCTTTCGATGGTGGCGCTTTCGGCTTTGGCCGCGTGTCAGTCATCGCAAGATTACAGCAGCAACACCGGCAGCAACGCGGGCTTTAGCGCCCCCGTTGCCGTCAGCTCGGCCCCCCTTGGGGCGGCAGGCAGCAGCCCGATTACCAGCGCCCCCGCTGATGCGAACCGCACCGCTGGGGTGCAAGCCTCGCCCACGAATACGGGCATCGCCTCGACCGGGATTTCGACGCAGGAAGATTTCGAGACGCTGTCCTCGCGCGTTAGCATCGAGGAAGATGCCGCCCTGATCGCGCAGCAACGCGCCGCCTATCAGGTTGTGCAGCCGACCGCGCTGCCGACGAACCCCGGCAACACCGGCCCCAATATCGTCGAATATGCGCTGAACGCCCCGAACCAAAAGGGTCAGGCCTGGTACTCGCGTTTCATGTGGGCCAGCGAAGGCCGTTTCCAGCGCAACTGCGCCGCCTATAGTTCGGCCGACGAGGCGCAGCGCGATTTTCTGGCCCGTGGCGGCCCCGAGCGTGACTGGCGCGGCATCGACCCCGATGGCGACGGCTTTGCCTGTGGCTGGGACCCCGCGCCCTTCCGCGCGGCTGCGGGCCGCTAAGCCCCTCATGCCATTGACCCCGCCTGATGGGCGGGGTAATTCCCCCCTCGCGCGGATGGCTGGATGACCGCGGGCGCCCTTGCGGCGTTCGAGGAAAGTCCGGACTCCAACAAGCACGGTGCCGGGTAACGCCCGGCCGGGGAAACCCGAGGGAAAGCGCCACAGAAAAGAAACTACCCTGCATGTCGGGGTAAAGGTGAAACGGTGGGGTAAGAGCCCACCGCGGGACTGGCAACAGGACCGGCATGGCAAGCCCCACCGGGAGCAATGCCAAATAGGGACCCCGCGCGGGAGCATGGTCCAGAGCAATCTGGATATCGCCGTAGGGATGCTTTAGCCCGAGGGGTCCGGGTTGGCAGCTAGAGGTGTCATGGTAACATGGCGCTAAGATGAATGGTCATCCACGGGGGGAAACCCCCTGGACAAAATCCGGCTTATAGGCTGTCCGCGCAGTTATTTTATTGGCCCATCACCGCTTGGCTTTTGCGGTTGACTCGGGCGATAGGCACGCTAAAAGGCGGGTCTGTAAGAATTCACGCGAAGGGCTGCCCACCGCACCCGTGCGATAGGAGTAAACCCATGGCAAAGCCTACCACGATTAAAATCCGCCTGAACTCGACCGCTGGCACCGGCCACTTCTATGTGACCAAAAAGAACGCCCGCACCATGACCGAGAAAATGACCGTCAACAAGTATGACCCGGTTGTGCGCAAGCACGTCGAATACAAAGAAGGCAAGATCAAGTAATTCACTTGGTCCCCCGATTGCGAAAGCCGCCCCTTGGGGCGGCTTTTTGCATTTCGGGCTGGCATTATTGGGGTAGCAGCACGCCCGGCCCTGCGACTCTGACATGATCCCAGCGAAACAGCGTGACATGCCAGCCGCCCGCAATCTGGCGCGAGGGGTCGATGATCCCATCCGCCCCTGCCCGCCGCGCCGCATCCGCGATCTGCCACGAGGGCCGCTCGCTCCCCTCGACCAGCGCGCCCTGCCAAGAAGCCTGCGACCATGCGGGATCGACACCTAGGTCCGCTGCCGCATCTGTGTCGCGCGGATCGAACAACCACAGCTGATCCGCCTGGAGCGGCACACAGATGCGGGGGATGCCATCCTGCTGCATAGAGGGGGCCTGCCGTCATCCGACCATGCCGCGCTGAGGTACCCGCGCTCTCCGGCGCGGCTATAGCGCCCCGGCGGACCTGCCATAAGCGGGTTCAGCACATCGGGCCTGCCATAACCAGCACCGCGCATACAGCGCCCCGCTAAACGCCGCTACGCCCCGCGCTAGCGGCGCGGCCCGAACAGGGGACGCAGCTCGGCGGCCAGCGCCTGACGCTCCTCCTCGGACAGGAAGGCGCCGATCTCGACCTCGCGGTTGCTGCCGCGCAGAGTGATGTAATTGGGCACGGGGCCGCCCTCGGGGATCAGGGTCAGGCGCACCCAATGGGGGTTTGCTTCCCATTCACGGCGGCGCTCATAGGTGCCGGTGCGGATCAGTTGGACATGGTCATCCCAGACCAACAACCGTTCCAGCACATGCCCGTCGCGATAGTTGCGGCGAAAGGCCAGATAAAGGCCCCAGATCGTCAGCATAAAGAACGGCAGCACGCCCCATAGCACAGGCGATCCCAGCGCCACCGTCAGCGGCACCGCGATCAGCAGCAGCGTGATGACCATAAAGGTCACGAACCCCCGCAGCGGCAGCGAGCGATAGGGCCAGAGGTGCAATTCGGCAATTGGTGGATGTGAAACGGCAACGGCCCCGGATTCCTCCGGGGCCGCGCGTGGTTTCACCCATTCATAGGGCAATTCCTAAACTCCTGTCGCTTAGTGCGAGGGATGCTTGTCCCAGTCCGAGCGCTTGGGCAGCGTTTCGAACGTGTGGGCCGGAGGCGGCGAAGGCAGCGTCCATTCCAGCGTATCGGCGAATTCGCCCCACGGGTTCGGACGGGTCTCGCGGCGGCCAGCAACCAGCGTGTAGACAAAGATCACGATGAAGAACAGGAACGAGGCGAAGGCCAGGAACGCACCATAGGACGAGACTTTGTTCCACAGCGCGAAGGCTTCGGGATAGTCGATGTAACGGCGCGGCATACCCTGACGTCCCAGGAAGTGCTGCGGGAAGAACGTGACGTTCGCACCGATGAAGAAGGTCCAGAAGTGCAGCTTTGCAGCCCATTCCGGGAAAGCGCGGCCCGAGAACTTCGGCATGTAAAAGTAGATACCGGCGAAGATCGCAAAGATCGCACCCAGCGACATCACATAATGGAAGTGCGCCACCACGTAATAGGTGTCGTGATATGCACGGTCCAGACCCGCTTGGGCCAGCACGATACCGGTCACACCACCCACGGTGAACAGGAACATAAAGCCAAAGGCCCAGAGCATCGGCGATTTGAACTCAACCGAGCCGCCCCACATCGTGGCGATCCACGAGAAGATCTTAATGCCGGTCGGCACCGCGATCACCATGGTGGCCAGCATGAAGTAGGATTGCTGGGTCAGCGACATACCAACGGTGTACATGTGGTGCGCCCAGACGACAAAGCCCAGAACACCGATTGCCACCATTGCATAGACCATCGGCAGGTAACCGAAGACCGGCTTTTTCGAGAAGGTCGACACGACATGGCTGATGATGCCAAAGCCGGGCAGAATGATGATGTACACTTCCGGGTGGCCAAAGAACCACAGGATGTGTTGGTACAGAATCGGGTCACCGCCGCCAGCAGGATTGAAGAAGGTCGTGCCGAAGTTACGGTCGGTCAGCAGCATGGTGATTGCACCAGCCAGAACCGGCAGCGCCAGCAGGATCAGCCAAGCCGTGATAAAGATCGACCACGAGAACAGCGGCACTTTGTGCAGCGTCATGCCGGGGGCGCGCATGTTCAAGAAGGTCGTGATCATGTTGATCGCGCCCATGATCGAGGAGGCACCCGACAAGTGAACCGCGAAAATCGCGAGGTCCATCGAATAGCCAGCTTCGCGGGTCGACAGCGGCGGGTACAGAACCCAACCAACGCCCGAACCCAGCTGACCGTCACCGCCCGGTGCGAACAGCGAAGCCACGCCCATCGCGGTACCGGCAATGAACAGCCAGAACGACAGGTTGTTCATACGCGGGAAGGCCATATCCGGAGCGCCGATTTGCAGCGGCATCAGATAGTTACCAAAACCACCGAACAATGCGGGGATAACCACAAAGAACATCATCAGAATACCATGGTAGGTAACCATGACGTTCCACAGGTGTCCGTTCGCCGTACATGTCTGCGAGGCATCCGCGATCAGACGTGCGCCTTCAAGGCACATGTACTGAACACCCGGATCCATCAGCTCAAGGCGCATGTAGACGGTGAACAGGACGGAAATGAAACCAACAACACCAGCCGCTACAAGGTATAGCAGACCGATGTCTTTGTGGTTGGTCGACATGAACCAGCGCGTGAAGAAGCCTTGCTTCTCATGGTGGTCATGGCCGTGAATGGCGGCGTCTGCCATGTGGCTCTCCCCGGAATCTAGCAAAGACTGAGGGATGCGTGACCTAACGCTCCCCCACCAAATGCGTTCGTTCTAGCGAGGGGGGCCGAAGGGAGCAAGATAAGAAAGCCCCGCAAAAGACGATTGCCACTAATGGGTGACGTTAAGTCACATCAAGCCTGCTCACGTATCTTTGCCGATGCGGGGCTTTGCGGCGCGCGCGGATGGCTTTTCATATGTAAACTTCACCGTTATTCTGCGCAAAAGCTGACAGATCCCGGTCTTTTGCCGGGTAAAATCCAGTCCTTCCGCCGAAAAGGAATCGCCATGTCGCGCAAGTTGAATACTCTGATCGCGGGCCTTGCCGTGCTGGCGATGGGCACAAGCAGCGCCATGGCGCAAAGCTTTGTCACCTCGGCGCGCGCCGCCTATGTGCTGGATCAGACGACCGGCACGGTGCTGCTGGATCACAATGCGGACGAGGTTCTGCCCCCTGCATCCATGTCGAAACTGATGACGATCTATATGGCGTTCGAGGCCGTCTCGAACGGGCGTCTGCATCTGACGGATGAGCTGCGCGTCTCGCAGCACTGCATGAACTATGGCGGCTCGTCGATGTTCCTGAACACGCAAGACCGCCCCCATGTCGAAGATCTGCTGCGCGGCGTCATTATTCTATCGGGCAATGATGCCTCTTGCGTACTGGCCGAGGCCCTATCCCCCGATGGCACCGAGGGTGGCTTTGCCGCGCTGATGACGACCCGCGCGCATGAGCTGGGCATGTCCAACTCGCATTTCATGAACTCGAACGGCTGGCCGGCGGCAGGTCATCTGATGTCGATGCGCGATCTGGGCACGCTGTCGCGCCATCTGATCGAGGATTTCCCGACCTTTTATCCGATTTTTGCCGAAACCGAGTTTCACTATGACGGTCGCGTCCCCTCGAACAGCCAAAACCGCAACCCGATCCTGTCGCTTGGCATCGGTGCGGACGGCCTGAAAACCGGCCATACGTCCGAGGCAGGCTACGGGCTTGCAGGGTCCGCCCGCCAAGGCGACCGCCGCGTGATTTTCGTGATCACCGGTCTTGAGTCCGAGGCCGCGCGCCGCGACGAATCGGAACGGATCATCAACTGGGCCTTCCGCCAGTTCGCGCTGCAGGATCTTGGCAAAGCGGGTGATATCATCCCTGGCGGCACGGCCGATGTCTGGATGGGCGCCGCGCCCCGTGTGCAACTGGCGCTGGGTCAGGATCTGCAAATTCTGGTGCCCACTACCAGTGCGAATGAAATGACGACCGAGGTCGTCTATAACGGCCCGATTGCCGCACCGATCACCGCCGGACAGGAACTGGCCACGCTGGTAATCGACCGCGAGGGGATGCCGCAGATGACCGTGCCTTTGGTCGCTGAAACAGATGTGCCGGCGGGTGGTTTTGTGAACCGCGTTATGGGCTCGGCGATGATTTTGCTGGGCAAAGTCGGCGGTGCCGCAGATCAGGGTGCCTGATCCTTTATGACTTGTGGACTTTTTATCAGCTTCGAGGGGATCGACGGCTCGGGCAAATCCACGCAGGCGCGCGTTTTGGCCGACGCCTTGCGCGGGCGCGGACATGATGTCGTCCTGACGCGCGAGCCGGGCGGCAGCCCGGGGGCCGAAGAGATTCGCCGCCTTGTGCTGACCGGCGCCACCGACCGCTGGTCGGCCGAGACCGAGACACTGCTGTTCACGGCCGCGCGGCGCGACCATCTGGAAAAGACGATCCTGCCTGCGCTGGCCGCCGGTCAAATCGTTATCACCGATCGGTTTGCCGATTCGACCCGTGCCTATCAGGGCGCAACGCGCGGCGATCTGCGCGGCATCGTCGATGCGCTGCACGCGCTGATGATCGGGCGCGAGCCTGATCTGACCTTTGTGATCGACGCCGATCCAGCCGCCAGCCTCACACGCGGCCTTGCCCGCAGCACGGACGAGCTGCGGTTCGAGGAATTCGGCCTGCCGCTGCAACAAAAGATGCGCGCGGTCTATTTGGATATCGCCCATGCGCAGCCGCAGCGCTGCATCGTGATCGACGGCGCGGGCACAATTGATGCCGTCGCCGCCCGTATCCTGACCGCGTTTGACGCACGATGAGCGACGATACCCTTCCCGATCCGACCGCCGTCGCGGGAATGCCCCACCCCGCGAATCGCATGTGCTACTGGGCCAGGGACGCGCCGAACACGAATTCACCGATGCCGCCGCCAGTGGCCGGATGCATTCGGGCTGGCTGCTGACAGGACCGCAGGGCATCGGCAAGGCGACCTTTGCCTATCGCGCCGCCGCATGGCTGCTGGCGGGCGCGCCAACATCGGGCATGGATCTGCCCGATGATCATCCCGACCTGCGCCTGATCCGTGCGGGCAGTCACCCGCGCCTGCTGGTCATCAAGCGCGGCCCGAATGAAAAAGGCGACCGGCTGGAAAGCGTCATCACCGTGCGCGCCATGCGCCAGCTTGGCAGCTTTTTCGGCCTGTCGGCGACAGATGGCGGGCGGCGCGTGGTGATCGTCGATGCCGCCGATGATATGAACCCCAATGCCGCGAACGCCCTGCTGAAACTGCTGGAAGAGCCGCCGGCCGGTGCGGTTTTGCTGCTGATCGCGCATCAACCGGCGCGGCTGCTGCCCACGATCCGCTCGCGCTGTCGCGTTCTGCCGCTGGCGCCGCTGACGGGGGATGATCTGGCCGCGATTTTGCAGGCCGAGGATGGCGCCGCGCTATCAGCGCTGGCCCAAGGCTCGGCCGGGGCCGCCGCACGGATCGTGGCCCATGACGGACTGAAGCTTTACGCCGATCTGGTGGCCGTGATGGATGGCATGCCGCGCTTTGATCGCCCGCGCGCCACCCAGCTTATTGCGTCGGTGACAGCGCGGGGGGCGGATGGGCGGCTGGCCCTGCTGGTCGATCTGATTGACCTGTTTTTGTCCCGTGCGGCCCGCGCCGGCATTTTGGGTGCGCCCCTGCCCGCCGCCAGCCCACATGAAACCGCCGTTTTGCAGCGCCTTGCGCCCCATGACGGCGCTGCGCGCCTGTTCGCTGACCTGCAACAGACATTATCGGCCAAGCTGCGACAGGGATTGGCGGTCAACCTTGACCCCGCGATGCTCATCCTTGATACCCTGCTGGAGATCGAGGGCGCGCTGCGCAAGCTGCCGTAGCCCTGCTACCCAGAAAGCGCCTGACCATGACCGCCCCTGCCGCTATCGTCGATAGCCATTGCCACCTTGATTTTGCCGATTTCGACGGCCAGCTGGACGAGATTATCGCCCGTGCCACGGCGGCTGGCGTCACACGTCTGGTCACGATCTGCACCCGTCTTGATCAAGAGCCGCGCGTGCGCGCCATCGCCGAAAGCTATCCCGGCGTCTATTATGCCGCCGGCATCCACCCGATGCGCGCGGCCGAGGAGCCGCTGGTCACAGTCGATCAGCTTGTCGCCCTTGCCCAGCACCCCAAATTCGTCGGCATTGGCGAGACCGGCCTCGATTACCACTATTCAGCGGATAGCGCCGCCATTCAGCAGCAATCGCTGCGCATCCACTGTGCCGCTGCCGCCGAGGCCGGCCTGCCGCTGATCATTCACGCCCGCGATGCCGATGACGATATGGCTGCGATTCTGGCAGAAGAGCACCGCAAAGCGCCGTTTTCCTGCGTCATGCACTGTTTTTCCTCGGGCGCGGCACTGGCGCGTGCGGCGGTGGATCTGGGCTTTTACCTGTCGATGTCGGGCATCACTGCCTTTCCCAAAAGCGGCGAGCTGCGCGATATTTTCCGTGCCATGCCGCTGGATCGCATCTTGCTGGAAACCGACAGCCCCTATCTTGCGCCGCCCCCCCATCGCGGCAAGCGCAACGAGCCTGCCTTTACCGCGCTGACCGCCGCCCGCGCCGCCGAGACCTTTGGTCTCGATTATGCCGATTTCGCGCGGCTGACGTCTGAAAACTTCGACCGGCTGTTCACAAAGGCGGCCTGAGATGCAGGACAGCGCTGACATCTGTGTACGGATTTTGGGCTGCGGGTCATCCGGCGGCGTGCCGCGTCTGGGCGGGGAATGGGGCGACTGCGATCCGTTCGAGCCAAAGAACACCCGCACGCGCTGTTCGATCCTTGTCACCCGTGAAACAGATCAGGGCCGCACGCAGGTGCTGATCGACACCTCGCCCGACATGCGCCAGCAGTTGCTGGCTGCCGATGTGCGCACGCTGGACGGGGTGCTTTATACCCATCCCCATGCCGACCATGTCCATGGCATCGACGATCTGCGCGCCATATCGTTCAACGGTGATCAACGGCTGGATGTCTGGATGGATGCATCGACAACGGCTGCAATCACGCATCGCTTTGGCTATATCTTTAAAACGCCCGAAGGCTCGCCCTATCCGCCGATCTGCGTGCAACGCCTGATCGAGGGGCCGGTCACCATCACGGGCGCAGGCGGGCCCATCACGTTCGAGCCGCTGCGCGTCGAGCATGGCAATATCAGCGCCCTTGGCTTTCGGTTCGCCGATATCGCCTATATCCCCGATGTTTCCCTGATTCCCGAGGATGTTTGGCCACAGCTTTCCGGCCTTGATTGCTGGATCGTCGATGCCCTGCGCTATAAACCGCATCCCTCGCATTCGCATGTTGCACAGACACTAGGCTGGATTGACCGCGCAGCGCCCAAAATAGCCGTTTTGACCAATATGCATGTTGATTTGGACTACCAGACCCTTGGTCAAGAGCTTATGGCCGGGGTGACCCCCGCCTTTGACGGGATGGTTTTGCGCTTTCGCGCCTGAATTTTCCTGAACTGGACGACCTTGTGCTTTGGCATGGCCGCCCGCCTGACCCAACGCACGACCAAGGTTTGCTATGCTTGCAATTATTGATGTCATCCTGCCCGTTTTCCTTGTGCTGGGGGCGGGCTATCTGGTCGCGTGGCGCGGCGGGATGAGCGAAACCGCCGTGGCGGGATTGATGAAATTCGCCCAAGGCTTTGCCCTGCCGTGCATCTTGTTCCGCGGGATTTCGCAACTGGATCTGGCGCATAGCTTTTCACCCTCGCTGGTGGTCAGTTTCTATGTCCCCGCGACCGTGTGTTTCTTTGTGGGTATCGCCGGCGCGCGTCTATGGGCCAAACGCCCATGGGAAGATTCGATTGCGATTGGCTTTGCCTGCCTGTTCTCGAACTCGATGCTGCTGGGACTGCCGATCAATGATCGCGCCTACGGCCCCGAATCGATGGATACGGTGCTGGCCATCGTGTCGATGCACGCGCCTTTCACCTATTTTCTGGGCATCACCGCGATGGAAATCGCGCGCAACGTCGGGCAGACGCCGCTGATGGTCGCACGCAAAGTCGCACGGTCGATCTTTACCAATAATCTGGTGATCGGCGTGCTGGCGGGCGTTGTCGTCAACGTGCTGAACATCCCGATCTATCACACCATTGGCGAGGCCATGGATCTGATCGGCCGCGCCGCTGTGCCCGCCGCCCTGTTCGGTCTGGGTGCCGTGCTGTATCGCCTGCGCCCCGAGGGCGACATGCGCCTGATCCTGATGGTCAGCGCGATCAGCCTGGGGCTGCACCCGGTGCTGACCTATCTGTTCGGCCAAAGCTTTGGCATGACGGGCGTTGCGCTGAACACAATGGTGCTGACCGCCGCGATGGCCCCCGGCGTCAATGCCTATCTATTCGCGGATATGTACGGGGTGGGCCGCCGCGTAAACGCCTCATCCGTGCTGATCGCGACCACGATTTCCATCCTCAGCCTGCCGATCTGGATCATCGTCATGGGCTAAGGCCCAAGCGGCGCGATTTTTTTCGCGCCGCGCCGCAAAGCTGCGGAACCTTTACCCTTTATCCTCGTTCGTTCTGTGAAGAAGCGCGAAAGGGCAAGGGGGACGTCATGACTTTCCATCACACACCGATTGCATCGCATGCAGGCCAGCGCCCGCCGCGCGACTGGGCATGGCGCCTGACACGCAGTCTTGCCCCTATCATTATTGCAATGACACTGCTGTTCATTGCCGTCGGATCGCTGCTTGCGACAGCCGCCGGGTCCGTGCAGCAATTATCCGTCAATGGCGCCGTGATCGAGATGCCCCGCATCATTCAACGCGGTAGCGCGGGCGAGGCTGTGATGATTTTTGACGGCCCCGCCGCCGATCACGAAATTGTCCTTGGCCAAGCCCTGATGGATAACATCGAAATCACACGCGTCTCGCCATCGACCGTCAGCGCAGCAGACGACGCAGGGATGAAGCTGTTGTTTCCCGCCAGCACGGAAAGCCCCTATATTCTGGCGATCAATCTGATCGCGACCGGCTGGGGCCGCGTGCATTTCCCGCTATGGGTTGACGGCGTTCAGCACGATATCACGCTGTTCATTATTCCCTGATCTCACGGCCCGGTGATTTTACTGTGCCGTGCCAAAAGCGAACCAGCTGACCGTCGCCAATGAAATGCGCGTATCGCTCCAAGTTGCAAAGTGAATGGTGAATCCATTGGTATCCACATCTTTCACCCGCAGATCATACCGCAGGTTCTGCTCGCGCGCGGAATCAACCGCAGCCAGCGATAGCAGCACCTCAGGTTTATAGGCGTAAAGGCGATCAAAGCTGACACGCACCTCTAGACTGCGGTTGCCGTCACCTGCCCACATCGGGCCGTCGGGATAATGGTTAAAAAGGTCTATTCTACCAGTCTGCGGCAACGCAGGGCGAATGAATTTCCGGACCGGTGCTGATTCGATTTTATCTAGCGAGGACGCGTTCATCACAATGAAATTCCTTCGAATTTTGGTCTAATGTCCAATAACCACACATTCACAGCTTTGAATATTTAAGAAAAGTTAACCATAGGTTAACAAAAATCCGTTAACACATTGGCAATGCAAACAATAAATCCGCAATATCGCGATTTTTCTTTAGATTTCTGCCCTCACGCATGCCAATCCGGCCGCGATAAGTACCGCAATAACCGCATGAAATCGCGCGCCGAAAGGGGGTGCACCGATTGAAAATCCGGCTCGGCCCGCCCACATTCGAACGATGCACGGCATATCCATTCACGAACGGTTAAAGAACTGGCGCTATGCAGCGCTGCGCCAAGCGAAATATAGGGCGATCTATGCCCATGCCGTGATGGTTGCACATCTGGACGGCCATTTGGTGGCGGATGATCACCCGTCTTGGACACGCATCGACGCGGCATTGGACGCAGCCCGCGCGGGCGATGCAGAGGCGATATCGATCGTGCTGCGCGAGATCACGCGCCTGCGCGATAACTGACGGCACCTCTGTGCATAGTGGAACACCTATGGCAGTTTTCACTGCGCGTTGATCAAAATCTGAATGGTGCGGATGAAAGGACTCGAACCTTCACGGGTGTTACCCCACAGCGACCTCAACGCTGCGCGTCTACCAATTCCGCCACATCCGCACTGTGATCAGGTAGGCTTGGCGCGTATAGACGAGGGCTTTGGCGAAGAAAAGGGGGAATTTTTGCAAAGCCGGCAGGTGCACGTAACGTCGCGCTGCAAAACAAGGACTGCCCCCCTTCTAAACCTGCGTTTATGCCCGCCTGCAAAGGGTTTAGACCCCTGGCAACCAACCCAGGTTCAATAGACCGGGCGGTGCGGATGGCGTTTTTGACCCCTGTGAAGACCCGGTCGGTTCCGGGTCGACAATCCACAGGAGACGACAATGCCCAATTCTTATCTGAATGGCCGCTATCTGATGGCCGCACTCGCAAGTGCCCTCAGCCTGACCGCCGCTGGCGCCGCCTTTGCCCAAACGCAGCCGACCCTCGTCGAGCAGTTGATCGCGCAATATCAGGCCGAGGGCTTTACCCGCGTCGAGATCGAACAAGGCCGCGCGCGCATCGAGGTGAATGCGATTCGCGGGCAGGATGATATCGAGGCTGTCTATGACGCGATCACGGGCGCGCTCCTTTATCAAACGCAGGAACGGGTCGAGCGCGATGACGACACCCGCCCGGGCGTCTGGGTTGAGCGCGACGACGACGACGAAGATGATCGCCCCGGTCGCGGCCAGACCGGTGGTAAGGATGATGACCGCTGGGATGATGATGACCGCGATGACTGGAATGACCGCGATGACGATCGCGACGACGACCGTGATGATCGCGATGATCGCGATGATGATGATGACGACGACGACGATGACCGTTATGACCGTGACTAATATCATTTGACCCAAAGCCCCCGCAGCCAAGGCGCGGGGGCGACCCCATCCGACAGGAGGAAAAACTGCTGCGACATCTGCCGCTTCAATGGTTTTGCGCGCTGGCCCTTGGCCTCAGCCTTGCCGCCGCCCCGCTCGAGGCGCTCGCCCAAAGCCCTGTGCAGACTCAGATCGTCAGCCAGCTGACCGCGCAGGGTTTCACCCGGATCGAGGTTGACCAGACGCTGCTGGGTCGGCTGCGCTTTCGCGCCTGGTCAGACAGCGGCCTTTACCGCGAGATCGTCATCGTCCCCGCCACGGGCGAGATTTTGCGCGACTATATGCGCAGCGCGGCAAGCGGCGCCGCAAGCATTCCACAGCTTTTCACGCCCGATGATGGCGGCAGTGGCAGCGCAGGCGGCCTGTCATCGGATGACGACGATGATGATGACGATGACGACAGCGATGATGATAGCGACGATGACGATGATGACTAAGCCCCGCCATCAGACAGGATATCGTCTCTGATGCCCGGCCGCTTTGGCATCATCGCCTTGCTGATCGTGCAGTTGGTCTGCGCGGTGCTGTTCCTATGGAACACGCTGATCTCGGTGCTGGGCCTGCCGCCGCTGGCGTGGGAGGTAAACGAGTTTATCGAGATCGGCGCCGCCTGCGGCCTGCTGATCGGCGTCGCCATGGGCATTGTCACGCTGCGCGATGCGTTGCGCCGCGCGAAACGGGCCGAAAGCCAGTTGCGCGCCGCCTCTGGCGCATTCATGGATCTGCTGCAGGAGAAATTCCTGCAATGGGGCCTGACCCCGGCCGAGCGGGACGTGGCGCTTTTCGCGATCAAAGGGTTCAGCCTGTCCGAAATCGCGCAGATGCGGCAAACCTCTGAAGGCACCGTAAAGGCACAAACAAACGCCATTTACCGCAAAGCCGGTGTCAGTGGGCGCCCGCAGTTGTTATCTATCTTTATCGAAGACCTGATCGAGGCGCCGATCTCGCCCCTTGCCGCCGCCCCAACGCCCGCCACCCTCCCGACCGTGACGGAGAAATAGATGCGATTTTTGATCCCGCTTGTTGCTGCTCTCGGCCTGACCGCCTGCGCAATTCCCGATGTCAGCACGCGCCCGGCGCCGGAGAGCTATCCGGCGCTGATCAATGTCGATCCTATGATGCGCGATGCCGCCGCGCTTGGCGCGACCAATCCGACCGCAACACAAGACGATCTGGACGCCCGCGCCGCCGCGCTGCGCGCCCGTGCAGCCGCATTGCGGGCAAACTGACGCCTGATGCGTTGCACCTAGACGCGGGACAGGCTAACCAACCGCGCAGACCACTTTACAGGAATATTGCGATGACTGCTCCGCTCCGCCTTGGGATTGCTGGCCTTGGAACCGTGGGCACCGGCATTATTCGCATTATTCAAGAGCATGGGCAGATGCTTGCGGCCCGTGCGGGTCGCCCTGTCCAGATCGTCGCCGTCTCGGCCCGCAGCAATAATAAGGATCGCGGCGTCGCGCTGGATGGCTATGCCTGGGAAAGCGACCCTGTCGCGCTGGCCAAACGTGATGATATCGACGTTTTCGTCGAAGTAATGGGCGGCCACGAAGGCCCCGCGCGCGCGGCGACCCTTGCCGCGCTGGATAGCGGCAAAGACATCGTCACCGCCAACAAGGCGCTGCTGGCCATCCACGGCAATGAAATCGCCGCCAAGGCCGAGGGCGCGGGCCGCGTCCTGCGGTTCGAGGCTGCCGTCGCGGGCGGTATCCCCGTGATCAAGGCCCTGACCGAGGGGTTGGCCGGCAACCGTATCACCCGCGTCATGGGGGTGATGAACGGATCGTGCAATTACATCCTGACCCGCATGGAAAGCGCGGGCCTGACCTATGAGGAAGTGTTCGAGGAGGCCCGCGCGCTGGGCTACCTTGAGGCGGACCCGCAGTTGGACGTGGGCGGCATCGATGCGGGGCACAAGCTGTCGCTGCTGTCGGCCATCGCCTTTGGCAGTAAGGTCGATTTCAATGCGGTCGAGCTGGAAGGCATCGGCGCCATCACGATCGAGGATATTCGCCACGCCGCCGACCTTGGCTTTCGCATCAAGCTGCTGGGCGTCGCGCAATTGACCGGCCGCGGGCTGGAACAGCGCATGACCCCCTGCCTTGTGCCCGCGCATTCGCCGCTGGGCCAATTGCAAGGGGGCACCAATATGGTCGTGCTAGAGGGGGACGCCGTTGGCCAGATCGTGCTGCGCGGCCCGGGCGCGGGTTCAGGCCCGACCGCTAGCGCTATCATGTCGGATGTGATTGATATCGCACGCGGCATCCGGATGCCGACATTCGGCATTCCGGCGACCAGCCTTGTGGCGCAGCCCGCCGCGCGCTCGGCGGTGCCTGCGCCCTATTACATCCGTATGCAGCTGGACGACAAACCCGGCGCGCTGGCGAAAGTCGCACGAATCTTGGGCGATAACGGCATTTCCATCGACCGCATGCGCCAATACGGCCATGATGGCAGCGCCGCCCCGGTGCTGATCGTCACACACAAGACGATGCGCAGCGCCGTGGAACTGGCACTCGAGGCCCTGCCGCAAACCGCCGTCGTGACGGGTGAAACCGTGGCACTTCGCATCGAAAGCCTCTGAGTTTTTGGGCGAATCCGGCCGAGGCGAAAAGCGTTAGCGTTCACATGCTTGTCGCCTCTGGCCCATAAGGCTAGGGCAGGAAAGGTAGGCGCGGGGACGCTCCCCCCGCCGCGTCAGAACAAGGAAAACGTGATGACCACTGCGCCGGAATTCCATGATCGCATGCTGTCGCTGGGCCTTGCCCGCGTCTCCGAAGCCGCCGCGCTGGCCTCTGCCGCGATGGTGGGGCGTGGCGATGAAAAAGCCGCCGACAAGGCCGCCGTCGACGCAATGCGCACCCAGCTGAACATGCTGGACATCGCCGGTGTCGTGGTGATTGGCGAGGGCGAGCGCGACGAAGCCCCGATGCTGTATATCGGCGAAGAAGTCGGCACCGGCACCGGCCCTGCGGTGGATATCGCCCTCGACCCGCTGGAAGGCACGACGCTGACCGCAAAAGACATGCCGAACGCGCTGACCGTGATCGCCATGGCGCCGCGCGGCACGCTGCTGCACGCGCCCGACGTTTACATGGACAAGCTGGCCATTGGCCCCGGCTTTCCGGCCAATACCGTCTCGCTGGATATGTCGCCTGCCGAACGCGTCTATGCGCTGGCCAAGGCCAAGGGTGTCGAAGCCGCGGATATCACCGTCTGCATTTTGGACCGCGAACGCCACCAAGACATGATCGCCGAAGTGCGCGGCACCGGCGCCGCCATTCGCCTGATCACCGATGGCGACGTTGCGGGCGTCATGCACTGTGCCGACCCCGAAACGACCGGCATCGATATGTATATGGGTTCGGGCGGCGCACCCGAGGGTGTGCTGGCGGCCTCGGCCCTGAAATGCATGGGCGGCGAGATCTATGGCCGCCTGCTGTTCCGCAATGATGATGAACGTGGCCGCGCGGCCAAAGCGGGGATCACCGACCTGAACCGCATCTATACCCGCGACGATCTGGTCACGGGCGATGTCATTTTCGCGGCCACCGGCGTCACCGATGGCTCGCTGCTGCGCGGCATCAAACGCGAGCCGGGTTTCTTCACCACGGAAACCGTGCTGATGCGGTCGAAAACGGGTTCGGTGCGTCGCATCACTTACCGCTGCCCGATCAAGTAAGATGAAAGGGGCAAAGTGTCTTTTCTAGGCGTTACAGACTCTGTCACGGGCCGCGCTTGGGTCGGCCCCGATCTAGAAACCGACCGCCTGACCGAGGCTTTGTCCCAGCAACTCGGGCTTTCGCGCCCCTTGGCCGCGCTGCTGGCGCAGCGCGGCATTGACGCCGACGGGGCCGAGGGCTTTCTGACCCCGCGCCTGCGCGATCTGATGCCCGACCCGCGCAGCCTGCGGGATATGGAAAAGGCAGCGGCGCGGCTGGTGCTGGCCGTGCAGACACGGCAACGCATTGCGATCTTTGGCGATTACGATGTGGATGGCGGCGCCTCATCCGCGCTGCTGATCGATTGGCTGCGCAACTTTGGTCTGCAGGCGACCCTATATATCCCCGACCGCATTGACGAGGGCTATGGCCCCAATGTTCCGGCCATGGCGGATCTGGCGGCGCGCCACGACCTGATCATCTGCGTCGATTGCGGCACCCTCTCGCACGAGGCTTTGGGCGCGGCCACAGCCGCCGATGTCATCGTACTGGACCACCACCTAGGCGGCGAGACCCTGCCCCCTGCCCTGGCCGTGGTGAACCCGAACCGGCAGGACGAAAGCGGCGATCTGACCTATCTCTGCGCGGCGGGCGTCGTCTTTTTGGCGCTGGTCGAGGCGAACCGCCAGTTGCGCGCGGGCGGGCTGCAAGGGCCTGATCTGACCAGCCTTCTGGATCTGGTCGCGCTGGCAACGGTCGCCGATGTGGCGCCGCTGGTTGGCCTGAACCGTGCATTGGTGCGGCAGGGGCTGGCGGTCATGGGCCGCCGCGCGCGTCCGGGCCTTGTGGCTTTGGCCGATGTGGCGCGGATCGACAGCGCCCCCAGCAGCTATCACCTTGGCTATATCCTTGGCCCGCGTGTGAACGCGGGCGGCCGTATTGGCCGCGCGGACCTTGGTGCGCGGCTGCTGGCCACCACCGACCCGCATGAGGCTGCCGCCATGGCCGCGCAGCTTGATGCGCTGAACACCGAGCGGCGGGCGATTGAATCCGCTGTCCGCGACGCCGCCATCGCGCAGGCCGAGGCCCGCGGCCTCGAGGCACCGCTGGTCTGGGCCGCAAGCGAGGGCTGGCACCCCGGTGTCGTCGGCATTGTCGCCGCCCGTATCAAAGAGGCGACGAACCGCCCGAGCGTGGTGATCGGCTTTGACGGCGGGATCGGCAAAGGCTCGGGCCGCTCTGTCAGCGGCGTTGACCTTGGCGCTGCGATCCAACGCGTTGCGGCTGAGGGCCTGCTGCTGAAAGGCGGCGGCCATAAGATGGCGGCGGGCCTGACGGTCACGCGCGAGAATTTAGAGCCTGCCATGGCACGCCTGTCGGAACTGCTGGCCCGTCAGGGCGCAGGCGCAGGTGGCCCCAGTGATTTGCGCATTGATGCGCTGCTGATGCCCGGCGCGGCGACGGTCGCCATGATCGAACAGTTGGAACAGGCCGGGCCGTTCGGCGCCTCGGCCCCCGCGCCACGCTTTGCGCTGCCCGATGTCGTGGTGCAATATGTCAAACCCGTCGGCAGCGACCACCTGAAGGTCACATTGGGCGATGGCCTTGGCGCGCGGCTTGATGCGATCGCCTTTAATGCCGCGCAATCGCCGCTGGGACATCTGCTGACCCATTCCGGCAGCCAGCGCGTGCATGTGGTCGGACGGCTTGAGGTGAACCACTGGCAGGGCCGTGCCAGCGCCCAATTGCGCATCGAGGATGCCGCAAAGGCAAGCAGCTGAGCGCCCGATTTCTGGCAGAAATATCCAAATAACCCCTTGCCCCGCGCAGGGTCTTTAACTAAAAGCCGCCTCACGCCAAGACTGGCCCGTTCGTCTATCGGTTAGGACACCAGATTTTCATTCTGGGAAGAGGGGTTCGACTCCCCTACGGGCTACCACTCTTCCTTGGAAGAGGGCGTATAACAAGTTGTGTGGCCCGTTCGTCTATCGGTTAGGACACCAGATTTTCATTCTGGGAAGAGGGGTTCGACTCCCCTACGGGCTACCACAACTTAAATTTTACCCAGCATAGACAATCCTGACGATTGCGCTTGCATCTGCAGCGACGCTCGGAAATTTTCACGCTTGAACACCGCGTGAGGGTCCATGTCTGCTAGCTGGTCTGTGATTACCGTGATGCGCAACACCCCTTACGAGGTCATGCGCTTTGTCGCGTGGTATCTCGATATGGGCGCGGACCAGATTTACATCATTTTCCACGATGAAAACGATCCGTTTATCGCCAGATTGCAAGGCCACCCTCGGATCACCTGTATCCCTTTTACCGCCGATCTGCGTGCACAGATGGGGATTGATCCCGATTACGCTGGCCCGCCGCAAATACAGGCCGGCACCTATCTTTATCCGCGCGTGACCACTGACTGGGTACTGCGCCTTGACTGCGATGAGTTGGTGCTATGCGAGAATGGCAGGCTATCCGAACGCCTTGCCGCCCTACCCGCTGACATTCAAACCGCCATCATTCGCCCGTGCGAGCAGTTGATCAGCGACCTGCCCGCCCATCACCATCTGTTTCGTATGCGCATGACCGACGAGGATGCGCAGCAGATTTACGGCGATATGGCGGAACTTTTGTCAAAGCGGCGCGGTTTGATGAGCCATGCGTTCGGGAAATCCGCGCATCGCACCGGCATCCAGAACATCGAAGTGCGCGAGCATAACGCCGTCTTTATCGGCACCAACACGCGGACGAACAACCTTGCATGGATGCGCAAAAAGGGCGTCAGCCTGCTGCATTTCAACGCCGAGGTCTTTGAAAAATGGAAGGCTGCCGCCGCGCGGCGCAGCAGGAACGCATCCTTTGCCCCTGCGCTTTCTGCCAAAATCCTCGCCGCCGAAGCAAGCGAGACGGCTGATACCGAGCTGCGGCAGATCTATGACACCATCGTCCATTTCGACACGCGTCGCACCGATGCGCTGCTGGAAACCGACTGCGGCTTCGTACTGGATTTCGATTTCGACGTGCTGATCGACCGCTATTTCGACTCTGCCCAGCTGATGCTGCGCGCGGGTTAAAAACTCTCGCGCACGCGCAGATGCGAATGCTCATGCGGCTCGCCGCCCTCGTGGGTGTGTGTTTCCACGTCATGTTGCACGGGAATCAATGACAGTTTGCCGTGGCGAATTCCGCGCTCTAGAAACAGCCCTTCGGCATAGGCGCTGACCTGCGCCACGCGACCGCGCATCACGGCAATCTCGACCGCTGAATCGTGGTCAAGCGGCACCGACAGCGCGGCGATCGTGTGATCATGCCGATCCTGACGGCTTTGCGGCACGCGGCGGCCCAATGCACGCACCGATGGGTCCAGCGTATAGCTGACAACACCGACGCATTGCGCCTCGCCCACCTCGGCGCCCTGCTGCGCCAGCCCGCGGCGCACCAGATCACGCAAAGCCTCGGACCGGTTGCTGGCGCCCGATCGGGCCATATAGGCGTCCAGCTCGTCCAAAAGAGCGGTCTCAATCGTGATGGTCACGCGGTGCATTATCGTCCTCTGCCGCCGGGGCAAATCGTCAAATGGGCAGGTGATTCGCCCACACCTTGTCAATCTGGCACAAAGCCCCACCCCAAGTCATGCGGCGAAAGGTGCGCGCAGGTTCAGCATTCACACTGTCAATCAAAATTTTTTACCGTGAAGTTAAGTAATTTTATTGCCAGACACCCTTGCCCTTGTGGATCATAACGCGAATGAGAGGTTCATTACGGGAGAAAACAATGAAACTCAGCCATCTTCTTTCGGCCAGCTGCGTGCTGGCCCTGACAGCCGGCATGGCCAGCGCGCAGGTCGTGCTGAACCGCGGCAACGATACTGACCCCTCGACGCTGGATCACCACCGCACTTCGACCGTGTCGGAAAGCCGCCTGATGAACGACCTGTATGAAGGTCTGGTCACCAAGGCTGCTGACGGCAGCACGATCCCCGGCGTTGCTGAAAGCTGGGACATTTCGGAAGACGGCCTGGTTTACACGTTCCACTTCCGTGACGATGCGAAATGGTCGAACGGCGATGCTGTCACCGCCGAAGACTTCCTCTACGCCTATCGCCGCCTGATGGACCCGGCGACGGCTGCGCCCTATGCCAACATGCTGTTCCCGATCGTGAACGCCGAAGCGATCGCATCGGGCGAGGCCGAGGCTGACACTCTGGGCGTCCGCGCGATCGATGCGACCACGCTGGAAATCACCCTGTCGTCCGCGACCCCCTATTTCCTGGAACTGCTGACCCACCAGACCGGTCTGCCGATCCACGCCGCTTCGGTCGAAGAATTCGGCGACAGCTTTACCCAAGCGGGCCGCATGGTCACCAACGGCGCGTTCCAACTGGTGTCGTTCACCCCGAACGACATGATCGTCATGTCGAAGAACACCAACTTCCACGACGCTGAAAACGTTGCGATCGACCAGATCAACTATATCCCCTTCGAAGACCGCGCTGCCTGCCTGCGCCGCTTTGAAGCCGGCGAGATCCAGATCTGTACCGACGTTCCCACCGAACAGATGGACTACCTCGAGGCGAACCTGGCCGAAGAGTTGCACGTCGTCCCCTACCTCGGCACCTATTACCTGCCGATCAAGGGCGAAGAAGGCAGCCCGCTGCGCGATCCGCGCGTGCGTCAGGCCATCTCGCTGGTGATCGACCGTGACTTTATCGCGACCGAAGTCTGGCGCGACACCATGCTGCCGGGCTATTCGCTGGTGCCCCCGGGCATCGTGAACTACGTCGATGGCGGCGTGATGCTGCCCTATGCCGACGAAGACCTGCTGGACCGCGAAGATGCCGCCAAGGCCCTTCTGGAAGAAGCTGGCGTTGCACCGGGCACCCTGACCGTCAAGCTGCGCTTCAACACCTCGGAAAACCACCGCAACACCATGGCAGCAGTTGCTGACATGCTGTCGAACATCGGTATCACCGGCGAGCTGGACGAAGTCGAAGGCGCGTCCTATTTCAGCTACCTGCAGCAAGGCGGCATGTATGACATCGCCCGCGCTGGCTGGATCGGTGACTATAACGATCCGCAGAACTTCCTGTTCCTGTTCCAATCGGACGTCCAGTTCAACTACCCGCGCTGGGTGAATGCTGACTATGACGCCGCGATCGACGCCGCTGCGACCGAGACCGATCTGGCCGCCCGCGCCGAGATTCTGGCTCAGGCCGAGACGATCCTGCTGGACGAGCTGCCGATCATCCCGATCCTGTGGTATTCGTCGCGCGCCCTCGTATCTCCGTCCATTTCGGGCTATGAGGACAACCTTATGGACGATCACCTGAGCCGCTGGCTCTCGGTTAACTGATCGTATGAAACGCTAACTTGCGGGCGGGGGCCAATGGCTCCTGCCCGCTTGCATTGAGGATACCCCAATGCTTGGATACACGCTCCGGCGCCTCGCAAGCGCCATCCCGACGATCTTCATCATCGTCACCCTGACCTTCTTCATGATCCGGGTTGCCCCTGGTGGCCCCTTCAACCTTGAACGGCCACTTGATCCGTTGATCATGCAAAATCTGATGCGCGCCTATAATCTGGATGCGCCGCTCTGGGAACAATATGTCCTTTATATCAAGAACCTGCTGCACGGCGATCTAGGCCCCAGCTTTACCCGCCGCGATTTCAGCGTGAATGATCTGTTCGCGGCCGGCCTGCCGGTGTCGATCATGCTGGGCGGTCTTGCCCTGCTGTTCGCCAGCATTATCGGCACGTTTTTGGGCGCGCTCGCGGCCCTGCGGCAGAATTCCTGGCTGGATAATCTGATCGTCGCGCTGGCGACTTTTGGTATCACCACACCGAACTTTGTCATCGCACCGCTGCTGTCGATGTTCTTTGGTGTGATCCTTGGCATCCTGCCCGCAGGCGGTTGGTCGAATGCGAATCCGGCCTATTGGGTTCTGCCGATCATCACGCTGGCGCTGCCTCAAATTGCCGTGATCGCGCGTCTGGTGCGCGGCTCGACCATCGAGGCCCTAAGCGCAAACCACGTCCGCACCGCGCGCGCCTATGGCCTGCCGACCCGCGTCGTGGTTGGTGTTCACGCCCTGCGCGCGGCGATGCTGCCTGCCGTGTCCTATCTGGGCCCGACAGCCGCCGGCCTTTTGACCGGTTCGGTCGTGGTCGAGACGATTTTCGGACTTCCCGGCATCGGCCGTTACTTTGTGCAAGGCGCGCTTGGCCGCGACTATACGCTGGTGATGGGCACGGTGGTCGTGATTTCGATCTTCGTCGTGATTTTCAATTTGCTTGTCGACCTGGCTTACGCCTGGCTTGACCCGAGGGTGCGCTATGACTGACGCAACTTCCATCCCCACTGGCGGCGCACGCGAGTCGCGCTCGCTGTGGCAAGATGCCATGCGCCGGTTGCGGCGCAATCGCGCGGCGATGGCCTCGCTGATCGTGCTGGTCGCGATGACTTTGATCGCGATCTTTGGCCCGATCCTCAGCCCCCATCCGCCCGAGCGGATCTATCAGCAATATGTGCGCGTCGCCCCCTCGCTGGAAGCCTATCCCAAGGCTGATAATATCCTGCCCGGCTTTGCACGCGAATTCAGCCGCACCCGGCTGACGGGCGACGAGCCTGTGTTGGACGGCAGCACACTGTCGGTCAATATCACCTCGGACGAGGCAATCGACACGCGCGTGCTGCGCTATTTCGAACGCTCGAACCTGTTCAGCGCGCCTGCGCTGGAGCTGTCCGAGGATGGCCGCACCGGCACGCTGTCGGTGCAGGTCGAACGGCGTTATTTCCTGCTGGGCACCGATAACCTTGGCCGCGATCTGATGACGCGGATCTTTATCGGAATGCGCATCTCGCTGATGATCGGCGTGCTGGCATCCGTCATGGCGCTGGTGCTGGGCGTGACCTATGGCGCGATCTCGGGCTATCTGGGCGGTCGCGCTGACAATATCATGATGCGCGTCGTGGATATTCTGTATTCGCTGCCGTTCATCTTTTTCGTCATTCTGATGCTGGTGTTCTTTGGTCGATCTATGGCGATCATCTTTATCGCCATCGGGGCGACGGAATGGCTTGATATGGCGCGCATCGTCCGCGGCCAGACCCTGTCGCTGAAGCGGCGCGAGTTTGTGCAAGCTGCCGAGGCGCTGGGCGCCAGCCGTGCGGGTATCCTGACCCGTCACATCATTCCGAACGCCCTTGGCCCCGTCATCGTCTTTATGACGCTGCTGGTGCCCAAGGCGATCTTGCTGGAAAGCCTGCTGTCGTTCCTGGGCCTTGGCGTGCAAGATCCGCTGACCTCGCTGGGTCTGCTGATTTCCGAAGGCGCCAATAACATGCGCGGCGCGGCCTATCAGCTGATCTTCCCGGCGGCGACGCTGACGATCATTCTTTTCGCGTTGAACTTCCTGGGCGACGGGTTGCGCGACAGCCTCGACCCGAAGGAGCGCTAAATGAGCGAAACCGTCCTTTCGGTCCGCGATCTTCGCGTGACCTTCCAAACCGATGATGGCGACGTCGAAGCCGTCCGCGGCATCAATTTTGATGTCGAGGCGGGCAAGACCCTCGCCATCGTCGGCGAATCCGGTTCGGGTAAAAGCCAGACCACCATGGCGATCATGGGCCTTTTGTCGCGTAACGGACGCGCGACAGGTCAGGCGCTGTATCGTGGTCAGGACCTGATCGGCCTTGGCGAAAAGCAGTTGAACAATGTGCGCGGCAACAAGATCACCATGATCTTCCAAGAGCCGATGACATCGCTTGACCCGCTTTACACGATCGGCACCCAACTGGCCGAGCCGTTGCGCCACCACCGCGGCCTGTCGAAATCGGCCGCGCGCCCGCGCATTCTCGAGCTGCTGAAACTGGTCGGCATCCCCGAGCCCGAGCGCCGCATCGACAGCTATCCGCACGAGCTTTCGGGCGGACAGCGTCAGCGCGTGATGATCGCGATGGCACTGGCCAATGACCCCGATGTGCTGATCGCGGACGAGCCGACCACCGCGCTGGATGTGACCATCCAAGATCAGATCATGACCCTGCTGGCCGATCTGCAAAAGCGCCTTGGCATGGCGATCATTTTCATCACGCATGACCTTGGCATCGTTGAACGCTTTGCCGACCATGTCTGCGTGATGCGCAAGGGCGAAGTGGTCGAAGATGGCCCCGCAACCCAAGTGTTCGCCAATGCCCAGCATCCCTATACCCAGATGCTGCTGGCGGCCGAGCCCGAAGGCACCAAAGCGCCGCCGCCTGCGGATGCGCCCTCGGTGTTGAACGGGCAGAATGTTGCGGTGCATTTCAACATTGGCAAAAGCCTGTTCAAAAAGCAGGTCTTTACCGCGGTGAATGATGTGTCGCTGAACCTGCGTCAGGGGCAAACCATTGGTGTGGTGGGCGAATCGGGTTCCGGCAAATCAACGCTGGGGCGTGCGCTGCTGCGCCTGCTGCCTGCGGATGGCACGATTGCCTACCTTGGCAAGCCGCTGCCTTATGGCGAAGGTCCGATGCGCCCCTATCGCAAGCAATTGCAACTGGTGTTCCAAGACCCGTTTGGCTCGCTCTCGCCCCGGATGACCGTGGGACGGGTGATCACCGAAGGGTTGCAGATCCACGCGCCCGAGCTGTCTGGACGCGAACGGGCTGCCCGCGCGCGCGAAGCGCTGGTCGAGGTCGGCCTCGATGCCGATATGATCAACCGTTACCCGCATGAATTCTCGGGCGGACAACGCCAGCGGATCGCCATCGCCCGCACCATGGTGCTGCGCCCCAAGGTAATCGTGCTGGACGAGCCGACATCGGCGCTGGACCGTTCGGTGCAAAAGCAGATCGTAACGCTGCTGCGCGACCTGCAGGAAAAGCACGGGCTGACCTATCTGTTCATCAGCCACGACCTGTCGGTGGTGCGCGCGCTGTCGGATTACATCGTGGTGATGAAATCGGGCAAAATCGTCGAACAGGGCGAGACCACGCAGGTGTTCGATGCCCCGGCCGAGGAATATACCCGCACCTTGATGGCCGCGGCCCTCAGCAAGCGGCGCTTCCGCGAAGATTAAGGAAAAGGGGGCCGAGGCCCCCTTTTTTATACGCCGTCCGGGAACAGCACGCGATCGGCAGGATCGCCAGCCTCGGGCGGTTGGCCGGGCATTTGTCCGGGCGGGGCGCTGCCCTCGGGCGGGGGGCCGGGGGGCATACCGCCGCCAGGGCCACCCTCGGGACCACCGCGACCGGGGCCGCCCATACCCTGGCCACCTTCGGTCCATGTGGCGTCAGGGTCGATCCCCACCACCAGCGCGGCGATATAACGGTCCGCCTGTTCGCGGATCGCGCAATAGGCCCCCTCGCCCGCCTCTGCGGCGATACCATCGCCCTTGTTCACCGTGTCGCGCGTATCGCTGCGCTGATAGGCGGCGGCGTTCAGGAACAGATATTCGCTCAGCGCATCAGGGAAAAAGATCTGGCTGGTCAGGACAGTGCGCTCGTCCAGATAGATCTTGTAATGAATATGCGTGGTGCGCCCGCGATACCATCCGGGATAGATCGTATCGAATGTCGCAATGCCATTCTCATCGGCAGGCCAAGTGCCGCGCAAAAAGGTCTGCCCTTCGGTATTCAGCGTCCCGTCCGAGCCCTGGTTCGCATAGCCCGAGTAATTCCCCTGCGCATCACAATGCCAGATATCGACACGCGCGCCGGCAACCGGGCGGCAATCCGCGGTCACGACCTGAATGCTCAGGCGCAGCGGGATACCCGCCTTGCCCTCGGTAATATCGCTGCGCACCAGTTTGGGGTCGATGTAATAGGGGCCTTCGGTCGTCTCGGGTTTTACCGCACAGACGTTCGTCGTGATCAGGCCCATCGTCGCGGCGGCCAGTGCGATATCCGCGCTTGGCTCTGCTTTTGCGGCGCTTGCCCCAATGGCCGCCAATGGCACGGCGGCCACAAGGCGCTGCATGATCCGGCGGCGGGTGATATCGTCTGGCTGATCCGGTCTTTGCTGGGTCATCCATTGTCCTTTCGTGAATGTCCTGGCAATTGAACGGTGCATCTGCCGATTTCCGTCGAAAACTCTTGCACGCTGGCGAAAAATGGCCATTTGCAGGGGGAACCTTCCGTCAAGTCGAGATCCATGCACCGCATCAGCCTCCCGCCCCGCCCCGATTGGCAAGACAAGGCCGAAGCCGCCGGCTTTACCTTTCACACCATGTATGGCGCACCTTATTGGGCCGAGGACGTGGCCTATCGCTTTACCCTTGCGCAGATCGAGGATGACATCGAGGACCCCTCGACCCAGTTGCACGCGATGGTGCGCGAAGCTGTCGCCCGGATCACCACCTCCGAGGATCTGATGGCCCGCATGGGCCTGCCGTTTGCGCATTGGGATTACATCGCGAACAGCTGGCGCGCCGCCGAGCCCGAGCTTTATGGCCGGATGGATTTGGCTTACGACGGCAACGGCCCCGCCAAGCTGCTGGAATATAACGCCGACACGCCGACCTCGCTGTTCGAATCCGCCTCGTTCCAATGGGATTGGCTGCAAGATCAGATCGGCCTTGGGCATCTGCCGCAGGGCACCGATCAGTTCAACCGCACCTTCGAGGCCATCGCCGAGCGTTTCGCCGAAATTTTCGCGCGCGGCACCGATGTGCATTTCGCCTCCGTCGCGAATAACACCGAAGATTACGGCACCGTCGAGACGCTGGCCTGGGCCGCGCGGGAGGCAGGCCTTGGCGCGCATTACACCCCGATGCACGAGATCGGCCTGACCGAGACCGGCCAGTTCGCAGATAACCAATCCCGCGTTATGGGCGTGTTGTTCAAGCTCTATCCGTGGGAAAACCTGCTGGCCGAACCCTTTGCCGAAAACCTTGCAGGCGCGCATCTGCGCATGATCGAGCCGCCGTGGAAGGCGCTGGTCTCGAACAAGGCGATCCTGCCGGTGCTGTGGGACATGTTCAAAGGCCACCCGAACCTGCTGCCGTCATATTTCGCCGATGACGCGCATGGCGCCGATGACATGCCCCATGGCACAGTGCGCAAGCCGCTGTTCTCGCGCGAGGGGGCCTCGGTGACGATCCTGGGCCCGGACGGCCAGACCATCGCCCGCGCCGAAGACCGCAGCTATGATCAATATCCGGAAATCGTGCAGGCCTATCACCCCCTGCCCGTCTTTGACGGCTATCGCCCCGTGCTGGGCGCGTGGATTGCGGGCGAGACCTGCGTCGGCCTTGGCCTGCGCGAGGATCAATCCCCGATCACGCAAAACCTCAGCCGCTTTGTGCCCCATATCATCCAGGAATGAACCGCATATGAAACGATCTTCCCGCCTGATGCCCCTCACCATTGGCCTGACCGTCAGCGCCTTTGCACTGGCCGCCTGCCGTCCCGAAGTGACCGAGATGGACGCCCAGTTGTTCCCCGACGCGAATGCCTGCTATGCCGCCGCTGACGCCGGTGGCAGCAGCATCCTGCGCAGTGACTGCGACACCGCCGCGACCGAGGCGCAGGCCATGCACGAGGCGAACGCGCCCCGCTATGACGCGCTGGCGACCTGCGAGGCGGAATATGGCGCGGGGAACTGCACCGATACGGCGCAGAATTCAGGCGGTGGCATGGGCAGTTTCTTTATGCCGCTGCTGATGGGTTACATGATGGGCAATATGCTGTCGGGTGGTCGCAACGCCAGCCAGCCGATCTATTCACAGGCTTCGGGCGGGTATACGACATCGGATCGCAGCAGCACATTTGCGAATAATTCCGGCAATACCCGTGTGAATGCCGCCAGCTTTTCGAATGCTGCCAGCGGTCAAAGCGTCCGCAACACCGGCAATACCAGTGCCCGCCCCGCAGCGGCCCCGATGAGCCAATCGACCGTACGTTCAACTGGCGGTTTTGGTGGATCGGCCAGCAGCGGCGGCTTTGGGGGCTGATTTGCGCAAGCACGTGGCCCTACAGCCCGCGGATCTGGTGCCCGATGGGTTGATCAGCCCCGCGGATGCGGCCGCGCTGCGTCCTGTCACAGAGACGTTCCGGATGCGCATCACGCCGCAGATGCGCACTGCCATCACACGCGCGGATGATGGCGTGGGCTTGCAATTCGTCCCTGACCGTCGCGAGTTGAACGTGCTGCCGTCTGAGCTGACCGATCCCATCGGCGACGGTGCCCATTCCCCGACCAAGGGCATCACGCATCGCTATCCCGACCGCGTCATTTTCCACGTCACGCAGGTCTGCGAAGTCTATTGCCGGTTTTGCTTTCGCCGCGAGGTCGTCGGCGAAAACGGCGTGCTGCCCGCCGGTGATGTCGCCGCCGCGCTGGATTACATCCGCCGCACCCCCGCGATTAACGAGGTGATCTTGACCGGCGGCGACCCTCTCAGCCTGTCGCCGCGCCGCTTGCACGAAATTACCACCGCGCTGGCCGCGATCCCGCATGTCGGGCTGATGCGCATCCATACCCGCGTGCCGGTCGTCGCGCCAAACCGCATCACGCCCGAGATGATCGCCGCCCTGACCGCGCCGGGTTTGCAGACATGGCTGGTGCTGCATACGAACCATCCGCAAGAATTCATCCCCGAGGCGGTTGCCGCGCTCGATCTGCTCCGCACCGCTGGTGTGCCGCTGCTGTCGCAATCTGTGCTGTTGCGCGGTGTGAATGATTCTGTTGCGGTGCTGAAAAGCCTGTTCACCACCCTGCTGCGGCTGGGCGTGAAACCCTATTACCTGCATCACTGCGATCTGGCGCGTGGCACATCGCATTACCGCACCACGATCGCGGCGGGACGCGCGCTGATGCGGGCCTTGCGCGGGCAAATATCGGGGTCGGCGCTGCCGACCTATGTGCTGGATATTCCCGGCGGTTTTGGCAAGGTGCCGATCACCGCTGATTATTTCGACGGCGGCGCAGATGGGCGCTGGCAAGTGACCGATCCGAACGGCGGCACACATATCTACCACGACCCAGAATGAAAAAGGCCGCCCCAAGGGGCGGCCTTTGGCCTAAAGTCCCGAAGGATTAGAAGCTATAGACCAGACCAACGTTCACGGTGTGCAGTTGGGTGGTGTCGGTGGTGTAACGGCCGCCCGAACCGGTCAGGTTTTCGCGGTCATAGTCGTTGTAGACATACAGGCCGCGCACAGCCCAGGTGTCATTCAGGGCGTGCTCGACACCCAGACCAGCGGTCAGACCGTTCTGGCTGACGGTTTCGTCCAGCGTGATCGCGCCGTTCAGGACGTAGTCATATTCGACAGCCGAGTAGCCGAGGAAGCCGTAAACCAGCGTGGTCGGGGTCACTTCGTAACCCAGGGTCGCACGCAGCGCAGCTTCCCAGTTCAGCTCTTTGGTGCCGGTCGAGGCAGCAGGAATCGGGCCAGCATAGCTGATGTCATCCGAGACATCGCCGAAACGGACGCTGACTTCCGGACCAAAGACCCATTTGCCGCTGTTCCAACGGTAACCACCGAAGATCGCAGCGCTGGGACCAGCGAGTTCAAATTCGCCGATGTCACCCAGGAAAGTGCCAGCGGGCGTGTGAACGCCAACGCGGTCATCTTCCGAGAAGGTGTAGCCCAGCGAAGCACCGACATATGCACCGGTAAAGCGGGTTGCAGCCGCCGGAGCGACGACAGGAACAACCACAACGGGTTCGACGACTTCAGCCGTCAGACCGCCTGCGGAAGCCGTATTTGCGGCAACAAGAGCAACCATAGCGGTTGCAGCGAAGTAACGATTCATTTTCATATTGGACACCTGTGACTTGGGTTTCATTTGTTATCGGGTTGGGATGGACAACCCGCTCAGCCTTCGCCTCATTCTTCGCGATTATGCCGCCATAGTTAACAAATGGTTAACGAAATTTAGAAGATTAATACCAAATTAACGGCATGGGCTTAATTTTGCGGCCTATTTAACAGAAATGCACGCTAAAAATATAATAAAAGGCCGCATAAACGCGGCCTTTGTGGCTTTTATACATCTATGCCCCGGCGGGTTTAGAAGCTGAAGTTCACACCGATATTCACGCTGTGGAAGTCAGGTGTCGGGCGTGTGTGCTGGTTAATGGCGGGATCAACCAGATTCTTGCCCTCGTAACCGGCATATTCGTATTCGCCGAACAGCGACCAATTATCGTTCAGCGCATATTCCGCGCCAAGGCCTGCATTCACACCGCCAAAGTTAACGGTTTCAGCCACATTGATCGCACCCGCGACGTCATACTCGACCTCGGCATAGGTGTAGCCGACAAAACCATACAGCAGCAGGCTCGGCGTCACAGTATAACCCAGATTGCCGCGCAGCGCGGCTTCCCAGTTCACGGTGCTAGAGCCGGTGCTGGTGCCCGTCAGCTCGGCGTCGATGCCGCCGCCGCGCACACGCAGCGTGGGACCATAAACCAGATTGCCATTCGCCCAACGATAACCGGCTTGCAAGATGGCGGCGCCACCTTCCAGATCCAAGTCGCCCAGAACGCCTGTCAGCAGGTTTGTGGTTTGATCGACCATGCCAACGCGGTCATCGCTGCTGACCACATGGCCATAGCCCAGACCGACATAACCACCAGCAAAGCGGTTCGTCAGTACCGGCGCAACCGGGATGACGACAGGCGCTTCAACGATCTCTTGCGACAGGCCGCCAGCGACGGCCGTATTTACTGAACCAACCGAGGCTGCGACCACAGCACTCGCGACGATAAACTTCTTGATCATTTGGATCTCCGTCGAACGAAATTAACACCATTGCCGCGACGCATCAGCGCCCCGCAGATGCGAATTTATTAACAGATGGCGACTGTCTTGCGAGGAGTATTATCGGACATAGATCGTCTATGCGACTGATTTACAACAATTAGATGACTCGGCATGAACAAAATCAAGACGTTAGATACGCTAGGTAAATTAACCATTTCTACATTTTCCACGTGCTCACCCCCGAAAACAAACACCCCCGCCTGCGCGACCTCGTGAAAGAGACCGTGCAAGCGGGGGTGTGATGGAATCACTCTGGTATTGGCGCGATCAGCCGATGATGTGGGCGACGATCATCTCTGCGGCGTCTTCGGCAGAAATCGCGGTCGTATCAACATGCAGATCAGGGCTTTCAGGTGCCTCATAGGGGCTATCGATACCGGTGAAATTCTTGAGCTGCCCGGCCCGCGCCTTGCGATACAGCCCCTTTACATCGCGGCTTTCAGCAACGGCCAGAGGCGTGTCGATAAAGACCTCGATGAACGTTCCAGCGGGCAGCATGTCGCGCACCATCTGCCGCTCGTTGCGGAAGGGCGAGATGAATGCCGTCAGCACAATCAATCCGGATTCGACCATCAGCTTGCCCACCTCGCCGACGCGGCGGATGTTCTCCACCCGGTCGGCGTCGGAAAAGCCCAGATCGCGGTTCAGCCCGTGGCGCACGTTATCGCCGTCCAGCAAGAAGCTGTGCTTACCCAGAGCGAACAGCTTTTTCTCGACCATATTGGCGATGGTGGACTTGCCGGAACCGGACAGGCCGGTGAACCAGACCAGCTTGGGCTGTTGGCCCTTTTGCGCGGCATGGGCCTCGGCGTTGATATCCACCGATTGCCAGTGAATGTTCTGGGCGCGGCGCAGGCTAAAGTTGATCAGCCCCGCCCCGACCGTCGCATTCGTCGCCCGGTCGATCAGAATGAACGAACCCAGCGTTTTATTGTCGCCAAAGGGCGCGAAGGTGATCTGCCGATCGGTCGAGATATTGCACACACCGATCGAGTTCAGCCCCAGCGTTTTCGCCGCCAGACGCTCCATCGTGTTCACGTTCACCTCGTATTTCGGCTCGGTGATCGTGACGGCGGCCTGTTGGGTGCCGAGCTTCATAATATAGGGACGGCCCGGCAGCATCGCAGCCTCGTCCATCCAGATGATCGTGCTTTCAAACTGGTCGGCGGTCTCGGCCGGCGCCAGCGCGGTCGAGATGACATCCCCGCGCGAGCAGTCGATCTCGTCATTCAGCGTCAGACATACCGATTGACCCGCAACGGCCAGATCCAGATTGCCGTCAAAGGTGACGATCTCTTTCACCGTCGATTCGCGGCCCGAGGGCTGCACACGGACGCGGTCGCCGGGGCGCACCGCGCCTGCGGCGATCAGGCCGGTAAAGCCGCGGAAATCCAGATTCGGGCGATTCACCCATTGCACCGGCATGCGGAAGGGCTTTTCTTGCGATGTATCGCCCAGCGGCACCGTCTCTAGATGCGCGATCAGCGTCGGGCCCTGATACCACGGCATCGCGCTGGATTTTTCGACGATATTATCGCCCTTAAGACCCGATATCGGCACGGGGACAAAGGAATTCAGCCCGATGGATTCAGCAAAGGCGCTGTAATCTGCAACAATCTGGTGGAAGGTCGCGGCACTATAATCAACCAGATCCATCTTGTTGATCGCCAGCACGACATTCGGAATGCCCAGCAGCTTGACCAGATAAGAATGGCGCCGCGTCTGCGTCAGCACGCCTTTGCGCGCATCAATCAAAATAACGGCCAAATCGGCGGTCGAGGCGCCGGTCGCCATATTGCGGGTATATTGTTCATGGCCCGGGGTATCGGCGACGATGAACTTGCGCTTGTCGGTGGTAAAGAACCGATAAGCCACGTCGATGGTGATGCCCTGTTCGCGCTCGGCGGCGAGGCCATCCACCAGCAGTGCAAAGTCAATATCCTGCCCTTGCGTGCCGACGTTCTTTGAATCGCTTTCCAGCGCCGCAAGCTGATCTTCAAAGATCATTTTGCTATCATACAGCAACCGCCCGATCAGCGTCGATTTCCCATCATCGACCGAGCCGCAGGTGATAAAGCGCAGCAGCGATTTATGCTGATGCTGGCTAAGATAGGCATCGATGTCTTCGGCGATCAGGCGGTCCGCCTCATAGGCATGGCTTTTCACGTCGTCGGTCATCAGAAGTAACCCTCTTGCTTCTTCTTCTCCATCGAGGCGGATTGGTCATGGTCAATCGCCCGTCCCTGCCGTTCCGATGTCGTGGTCAGCAGCATTTCCTGAATGACCTCGGAGAGCGTAGCCGCCGTCGATTCTACTGCTCCGGTCAGCGGATAGCATCCCAAGGTGCGGAACCGGATCGAACGCTCGACCACTTCCTCGCCTTCGCGGAACTGGAAACGTTCATCGTCGATCATCAGCAGCATACCGTCGCGCTCGACCGTCGGGCGCGGCGCCGAGAAGTACAGCGGCACAAGGTCGATCTGCTCGAGCTGGATATATTGCCAGATATCAAGCTCGGTCCAGTTCGAGATCGGAAAGACGCGGATCGATTCGCCCTTCTTCTTTTGGGTATTATAAAGGTTCCACAGCTCGGGCCGCTGCGCCTTTGGCTCCCAGCGGTGCTGTGCGGTGCGGAAAGAAAAAACACGCTCTTTCGCGCGGGACTTTTCCTCGTCGCGGCGCGCGCCGCCGAATGCAACGTCGAATTTATAATGATCCAGCGCCTGCTTTAGCCCTTCGGTCTTCCACATGTCGGTATGCAGGCCGCCATGTTCAAAAGGGTTAATGCCTTTGGCCTTCGCCTCGGGGTTTTGATGCACCAACAGGGTCATCCCCGCCTTGGCGGCAGCGGCTTCGCGCATGTCATACATGGCGCGGAACTTCCACGTCGTATCAACATGCAATAGCGGGAAAGGCGGCGGCGCGGGATAAAAGGCTTTGCGCGCCAAATGCAGTAAAACCGACGAATCCTTGCCGATTGAATACAGCATCACGGGGTTTTCTGCCGTCGCAACCACTTCGCGCATGATATGGATGCTTTCGGCTTCCAATCGTTGCAGGTGGGTTAATTGGACGGCAGATAAAGTTTCAGCTTTAGGTTTGACGGCAGTATCTTGGGCATGAGTCATTGACGTGATCCAATGGTCTGGCACGGCGCTGTGCTATCCCTCTTTGGTTAGCCGTTAATCCTTGCAAGTGGTAGAATTAATTACCAACATTTTGCGTCAAAGCGGCATGAAGCTTTCCCTGTGCCTGTTCCAGTCGCAGCTTTGCCTCTGCGGCATCAATGGATGACAGCAACATGACGACAGCCACCTTGATGGACCCCTCGGCGGCGGCGAGGGCTGCGGTTGCGTCCCGCAGGCTTGCATCCGCCAATTCTGCCACCATCCGTTCGGCCCGGGCCTGCAATTTGATATTGGTCGGTCGCATCTCGACCATGCGGCCGCGATAGACATAGCCCATGCGGATAAAGATGCCGGTCGACAGGCAGGTCAGCAGCGCCTTTTGCGCCGTGCCCGCCTTCATACGGGTCGAGCCTGCGATCACCTCGGCCCCGGTCGCCCCCAGCAGCGGAAAACGCGCCACCTCGCCCAGTTTGCCAAAAACGTTGTTATAGACCGAGATCGTCACCGCCCCGAGGGAATTGGCGTAATCCAGACCCGCGATGACAAAAGGCGTATTCCCCGATGCGGCAACCCCGATCACAACATCATGCGCACCCAGGTTCAGCGCCTTCAACGCCTCGACCGATTCCGTGGTGCTGTCCTCGGCACCCTCAACGGCATGGGTGATCGCCTTTGGCCCACCTGCCATGACTGCAATCGCGCGCTCATATGGCCAACTAAAGGTCGGCGGCAGCTCTGCCGCATCCAGCGTCGCAAGGCGGCCCGATGTGCCCGCCCCCAGATAGATCAGCCGCCCGCCCGCCAGCAGCGACTCTGCGGCTGCATCAATCGCGGCGGTCAGTTGCGGTTTCGCCGCGCCGATCGCGGCAATCGCGGCCATCTGCCCCTCGATCATCGCATCGACAACCTCGGCGGTTGGCCAGTTTTCAATCGCGCCAAAGCGGTGGGCAAAGGATTCGGTGGTGCTGTTGGTCATGCTGGCCTCTGATCAGTTCTGCGCCGCGGCGCGGGCAATGCGCGCGGCTTGCAGCGCGGCATCAATAGTGGGGAATTGCAGGTCATATCCGGGCAAGGCGCGTTCAACCTCGGCCCGGATCGAAGGGTGCAGGCGCATGACGCCGCCGACAAAGCCGATGGGCGCCGGGCCCGCGCGATCCACCAGCGCACGCGCCAGACGGGCAAGCTCTTGCCCCGCGCGCATCATCATATCCATCGCAATCGGATCGCCTGCATGGGCCGCCTCGGCCACGGCGATGGCCAGCGTGCCGATCTGGCCACGGTCACGGCCATAGACAAAGGCGCGCGTTGCGTCCCATTCGGCCCCGCCCATGGCCGCAAACAGCTTGTCCGCCAGAATTTCAGCGCCCTTTGGCGCGCCGCATTCGTCGATCAGCCGATAAAGCCGGTCCAGCGCGCGCAGCCCGATCCATGTGCCCGAGCCGCCATCGTCAATCATAATCCCGCGCCCGCCAACCGCGATGCGCTCGCCGTCCTTGAACGTGAGGCCGATCGAGCCTGTCCCGGCGGACACAATATGCCCACCACCATTTGGAAAGGCCGCGTGCCAGGCCAGCACCATATCATTGGAATAGGAAAAGGCGCCCTCGCCAATCCGAAAAGCCAGCTTCACCTGTTCGTCCAGCGCGGCATGGCGGTTAAACCCCGCGCCGGTGATGCCCAGATGCACATAAGACAGCGGCCCCGGCGAGCCTTCGCGCACCGCCTCCATCGCGCCGACAAAGGCGGCGAGGCTGGCCGCATCATAGATGAGGCCCGTGGCCCCATCCGTGCGGCCACGCGTGACCTCGTCTCCATTGGCGTCGATGACGACCCAGCGCGTGCCGGTGCCCCCAACGTCGATACCCAGATAGTAGCCCAATTCAGCCCTCATCCTTCAGGCACCGCGTCTTGGGGGCGCGATGCTTAACCTTGCTGTAGTTCCTGCACGAAGCTGCGGGTGATTTCGCGCGGGTTGGTAATCATGGTGCCCACGACAACGCCATAAGCGCCCGCCTGCAAACCACTGGCCGCAAGTGCGGGTGTGTTATAGCGCCCCTCGGCAATCACCGGGATCGACAGGGCTTGCGACAGCCTGCGCACCAGTTCCAGATCCGGCCCGGCCCCGCGGGTGCCCTGCGTCTCGGCGGTATAGCCCGCAAGCGTGGTCGCGATGATATCCGCGCCCGCCGCGGCGGCGGCAACGCCTTCGTCGAAGGTCGAGATATCGGCGAAGGCGAGTTTACCATGCGCGTGGATACGCTCTAAAATCGCCTCGACCGGGTCGCCCTTGGGGCGCGCGCGGAAGGTGGCGTCATAGGCGATGATATCCGCCCCTGCCTCGACCAGCGCGTCGACCGCCCCCAGCATTGGTGTGATGTAAACAGGATCGTGGTCGAACATTTTGAAAATGCCGATCACCGGCAGATGCGTGACCGCTTTGATGGCCGAGATATCCTCGACCCCATTGACGCGTAGCGCCACCGCGCCGCCATCTTCGGCGGCTTCCGCCATGGCCGCCATAAAGACGGGGCCATGCAAAGGATTATCGGCGCGGGCCTGACAGGAAACGATCAGCCCGCCCTTTTGAAACAGTGTCATTTAACGGCTCCGGATGTCATGCCGTTGATGAACTGCTTTGACAGCAGAATGTAAAGGATGGTGATGGGCGCGGCGGCCAGCGTCAGACCCGCGAAAAGCGCACCGTAATTGGTCGAATATTCGCCCATAAAGGTCGTCATGCCCTGCGGCAGCGTCTTTAGCGCGTCATTTTGGACGAAAACCAGCGGGAAGAAAAAATCGTTCCAGATCGGCACGACGTTATAGATGCCGGCGATCACCATGGCGGGACGGCACAGCGGAATCATCACCGACCACATGATCCGCGCCTCGGATGCGCCATCCATACGGGCGGCGTCCTCCAGTTCGCGCGGCAGGGTGCGGATAAAGCCGGTCAGGATGAACACGGTCGAGGGCAGCCCCATCGCGACATAGATCGCGATCAGCGACCAATGCGTGTTGATGATGCCAAGGTCGCGAAACAGAATGAACAGCGGGATGATCGCCAGTTTCAACGGCAGCATCAGCCCCGCCATAAAGAACAGCAGCACAAAGGCGTTGCCCTTGAAATCATAGCGCGCGATCGCATAGGCGGCCATCATCCCCAGCGACAGGATCAGCGCCATCGACACGCCCGTCACAAAGACCGAATTCCACAGGTAACGCAGGAAATTCGACCGCGTCATAATGGTCGCGAAATTCGCCAGATCCGTGAAATTCGGGATGCCGAACGGGTCCTGAAAGATCTGCATATTCGTCTTGAACGCCGACATCACCATGATGATGACAGGCGCCAGCATCAGGATCGAATTGGCGATCAGAATGATCTGGATCAGCCCGTCACGGCCGAATGTCGCCAGAATGCCGCGGTTGCCGGTGATGGGGGCGGCACTCATACTTCGATCTCCCGCTTGCGCAGATGCATAGTCCAGATGGTGGCGAAAACGGCGATGAACAGGAACATCAGCACCGCAAGGGCGGACCCCAGCCCGAATTGTTGCGTCGCGGACGACACGTTCCCGAAGGCAGTGCGATAGAACATCAACCCCAGCACGTCGGACGAGCCATAGGGCGAGCCCTCAAGGCCGACCATAATGTAGGGCAGTTCGAAAAAGTTGAAGGCGCCGATGAACAGCAACACGAAAACGATGGTGGCCGAGGGCGCGATCAGCGGCCAGATGATCTTGCGGATCAGGGTCACTTCGCTGTCCGTCTCCATCCGCGCGGCATCCAGCAATTCAGAGGGGATGCGCTGCAGACCGGCCAGAAACACCAGCGTCGGAAAGCCGACCCAGGCCCAAGCGTTGACGAAAATCAGCGCAGGCAGCGCGGTTTCGGCCTGCCCCAGCCAGGGCTGCGCCAACGCATCAAGGCCTACCGATTTCAGCAATTGGTTCACGACGCCAAAGATCGGGTGAAAGAACAGCTTCCACAGATAGCCGATGATGACCGTCGATAGCACCACTGGCAAAAAGACCGCAACGCGGTGGAACCGCGCGCCGGGCAATTCGCGCCACAGGCAATAGGCCAGCACGAAGCCCAGACCGTTCTGGATCACCATCAGCGCGACAAAGACGATGATATTGTTGCGAAACGCATTCCACAGCGTGCCGGAATAGACGGGATCGAACAGGATCGTCGCGAAATTTTGCAAGCCGACGAAATCGCCCCGCCGCAGCCCGTTCCAGTCAAAGAACGCATAGGCAAAGGCCGACAGGATCGGATAAATCACGAACAGCCCCATCACGGCCATCGGCGGCACCAAAAGGAAGGTGATCCACATGCCCCGCCCCGTCAGCCGCAGGCCGGATCGCCGCGGGGCAATCGTCGTCAAATCAGGTGCAGTGGACATGGGGATTTCCGGCGGCGAGAGGGAGGAGGCAGCGGGCTGACGCATCAGCCCGCCAAGGCATTATTGCTGGAAGGGCGCATACCAAGCGGCAAGGCCGGTGGTGATGGCTTGGCCTGCGCCCGCGGCGTCGATCTGGCCTGCGAACATGCGCTGAACCTCGGCTTGCAGCAGCACCGAACCGGTCGGCTCGCCAAAGCGGAAGTTGGTCAGCATGATGTAGGGCACCGAACTTTGGTTCAGATCCGAAACGCGTTGCAGCATCGGATTTTCAAAGGTCACACCCGGAATGGGGGTGATATTGCCCAGCTCGTTCGCGAATTTCTGGCCAAATTCAACGGTGGTCAGATAGTTCAGGAAGGTCAGCACGGCCTCGGGATGTTCAGTCGTCGCGTTACCCGCATAACCGCCGTCATAATAGACGCCGACCAGCTTGGGATCTTCGGCCGCAAGGCCCGGGGCAGCAAAGACGCCAACCTCGATATCAGGGTTCTGCGCAAGGAAGTTCGCCACCTCATACGAGCCACCCGCGAACATGCCCGCAAGGCCCGAAGTGAACAGCAGTTGCGAGGCCGCATAGTCCAGACCCGTGAACCCATCGGGGAAATAGGCCGAAATCTCTTGCAGCTTTTCCAGACCGCCGACATAGCGCGGATCGGTGAAATCGGCATTTCCGGCCAGCAGGTCGTCGTAGAAATCCTTGCCAATGACCGATGCGATGATCGCAGTGGCGATGGTTTCAGCCTGCCATGCGGTGCCGGTGCCATTGCCGAATGCGAACAGGCCCGCGGCCTTCAGCGCCTCGGATGTGGCGATCAGATCGTCCCAGGTCTGCGGCTCGGACAGGCCCATCTGGTCGAACAGGCCCTTGTTATACAGGATGAATTGCGTTTGCGAGGCGAAGGGCACGGCATATAGCGTCTCGTCCGAACGCAGCGTCTCGGCGGCCAGCGCCGATTCGGGGAAGCCCGCAACGCCCGGCACGCTTTCGGTTGACAGCGGCATCAGATAGCCACCCGAGGCGACCATTTCCAAACCGCCATGCGCGCGTACCATCATCACATCGGGGCCAGCATCGCCCGCCAGCGCGGTCGACAGGATCGTGTTATAATTCGTCGCCTCAAAGGTCTCGAAATTCACGGTGATGCCGGGGTTCGCGGCTTCGAAATCGCTGATGATATCCTCATAGACGGCGCGGTCTTCCTGACGCCAGCTCCAGAAGCTTAACTCTTGCGCGAAGGCGGGGGCGGCGGCGGAAAAGCCGACTAAAGCGATCGCAGTCGTGCGAAACAGGTTCTTCATGGTTCCTCCGGTTGGGTTTGGCGCTTTTGCGCCTTTTTAGATCTTATTCGATCACAGCCTTTGGCCGCTTTCGCCGTCAAAGAAATGCACCGCAGCCGCAATGGGGCGCAGGGTGATGCGCTCGCCCGGACGCTCGGGGCGCGGCGCAGGATCGGTGCGGGCGCTGACCAGCGTGCCATCGCCAAGGCGGGCGTAGACATAGGCGTCATTGCCCAAATATTCGGAATAGACGAATTCGGCACCAAAGCCCTGACCGCCCTGCGCAATTTCAAAGGCATCGGGGCGTACGCCCAGTGTGACTTCTGTGCCGCTGGCAGGTGCGCCGGGCAGCTCGACCGCGCCGCTGCCTGCGACGGCAAAGGCATCGCCCTTCCGCGTCGCGCGGATCAGCGTCATGCGGGGCGAGCCGATAAAGGTCGCAACAAACGTATTGGCCGGACGTTCATATAGCTCGCGCGGCGCGCCGACCTGTTCAATGCGGCCCGCATTCATCACCACGATCTTATCGGCCAGCGTCATCGCCTCGACCTGATCATGGGTGACATAGATCATGGTGCCGCCGATATCCTCGTGCAGCTTGGCAATTTCCAGCCGCACATCGGATCGCAGCGCCGCATCAAGGTTCGACAGCGGCTCGTCCAGCAAAAACACTTCGGGCTTGCGCGTCAGGGCGCGGCCAATGGCGACACGCTGGCGCTGGCCGCCCGACAACTCGCGCGGCTTGCGCTTGAGCAGCGGCTCAAGGCGCAGCATCCGCGCGGCTTCTTGGATACGGCGATCAACCTCGTCCTTATCCAGACCTTGCAGGCGCGCACCAAAGGCCATGTTTTCATAGACATCCATATGCGGGTAAAGCGCATAGGACTGGAACACCATCGCAATGCCGCGCCTTGACGGCGGCACATCCCGCATCGAGGCGCCGTTCAGCAAAAACTCACCGCTGGTCATATCATCAAGGCCGGCGATCATCCGCAGCAGGGTCGACTTGCCGCAACCCGAAGGCCCCACGAAGACCACCAGCTCGCGGTCGCCGATTTCAAGGTCGATGCCGCGCAGCACTTCGGTGCCTTTGAAGTTCTTGCGCACATCTCGCAGCGATAGCTGGGCCATTCTTCTCTCCGGCGGTTGTTTGGTCGTTGTAATACCAATTTCAGCCACAGGTCAAATAAACATGCCAGATGAAGGCCGGATACTATAAATTTGCCTGATTATTACGCATCACCCCCTTATATCATGCCAAATATGACAAGAATCCCCCAAACGCCTCGCCATTCGCGATAAAATGGTATTGTATTGGTATTGCAACCTGCGGGCAGAGCAATGAATTACGACGACCTGAACAGCGCCATGGCCAGCCAAAGCGCGGATAGCGCGCTCTATCTGCGCCTTGCCCGCGCGATCCGTGATCTGGTGCGCGATGGCCGCCTGCATCCGGGCGATCCGCTGCCACCCGAACGCGATCTGGCCAGCAATACCGGCGTCAGCCGTGTGACCGTGCGCAAAGCCCTGGCGCAGTTGATCGCCACACAAGAAATCAGCAGCCAACAGGGATCGGGCAATTTCATCACCCAAGCCCCCGCGACCGAGCCGATGCAGGTCGGCAATCCGCTGCTGGGCGGGTCGGTCACCTTGCGCCAGGCGCGGCTGCCATCCTTTACCGAAGTGTTTCGCAATCGCGGACTTGCCGCCGAATCGATCTGGATGGCGCGCGCCTTGCACGCCCCCACGACCGAGGAATTGATGACCCTCGGCCTTGATCTGTCGGAAAAGGTCGCGCGGCTGGAACGCGTGCGCTGGCTGGATGGTCGCCCGATCGGGGTCGAGCGCAGCTCGCTGCCCGCCTCGATCCTGCCTGACCCGATGGCGGTGACCGATTCGCTTTATGCACAGTTGGACGCGCTGGGGGCCGCGCCCGTGCGGGCGATCCAACGGATTTCGGCGGCGAACATCACCCCGCGCGATGCGGCGACATTGGGCATCTTGCCCGGCGCCGCCGTCCTGCGGATCGAGCGCACTGCCTATCTGCAATCAGGACGCGTGGCCGAACTGTCGCGCGCGATCTATCGCGCCGATGCGTACGACGTGGTGACGGAACTTAAATCCGTGCCTTGACCAGCAGCGGCGCGATATCCTGCGCCACTTGCCAGGTCTGGCTGCGGATATCGGGCACGGCGGTAATCTCCCAAAACGCCGAGCGCGTGACCGGGCCCACCGCCAGAATATGCGCGGCGGATGTACCATCCTTGCCCCGCAGGTGGCAGTCGGCGTCAACATCGGGGCTGATCCCCAACGGATCGACGCGCAGCACACCTTGCCCGAACAGATCCGCCATCAGCGGGCTGGCATGGGCGGCGGGATCATTGCGGATGCCGCGACAGTCGATGATCGCGGCGGCAGGCAGCGAAATCTCGTCCCTTTGGCCGCGCGGGCGCAGGCGGGCGATCACCTGCCCTGCCGAGCGCTCGGCCCCCAGATAGGCGGCACGCAACTGGGTCAACTGCCCGCGCGCCATCGCCGCCGAGATCGTCGTGTCCGAGGCCTCGGGGATACGATGGCGGTGCACATCCCACCAGACATCCGCATGTTTCAAAAGCCGCTTGCGCGCTGCAAGGTCGAGGCTGGCCCAGATGCGGCGCACATAGGGGCGAATGCCGTCCACCGCATCGCGCCATGTGCCGCCCTGCGCCTCGGCCCGTCGCGCCTGTGCGCGGGCAAAGGCGAAAAGTTGGCTGGCTGTGCCGCCAAATGGTACATCACTTTCAGCGATCTCCAGCGGCGCGGCCGGGCGGTGCGGGCGCGGCATCTGACCCCGGCGCGAAACGGTCACAATTGGACCACGGTGGCCCGACTTCAACAGCGACAGCACCTGATCCACCATCGACAGGCCCGATCCGATGATCACCACGCGACCCTCTTGATCATCGACCGACACGTTGTCCCATGCGCTAGCGGCCAACCCGTCGCCCGTGCCGGGCACCACATGCCCCGTCGCCAGCACGGCACGATCCGCCACAAGGCTTGCGCCATCATCCAGCCGCGCGACAACGCCTGCCGCCCCCTCGCGCAGCGCGACGGCCCGCGCGCGCCGCCAGATCAGCCGCCCATCCGCCAAAGGCGCGGCCACCAGATCCGCCAGATAGGCCCCGTAAACCATGCGCGGCACAAAGCTGTGGTCATCATAGCCCGCATAGGCGGGGCGCGCCGCCAGCCAGTCGGCGAAGTGATGCGGCTGGTCGGGAAAGGCGCTCATATTATGGACGCGGGTGTTCAGCAGGTGGTCGGGATCGGTCGTCGCATAGGCGATGCCCTGACCCAGAGCCACCGTCGGCTCGACGATCGTGACCGCACCCTTTGGCGCATCGCCCATGTGATGCAGCACATGCGCCGCCAGCAAAACGCCGCTTGCGCCGCCGCCAATGATCAGCAGGGCAGTCTTGGCATCTGCGCCCTCGGTCCGGTCGAGCATCTGAACATCCTTCATTCACGACAGCCTTTCGCACATTGATTGCCGATCAAAGACTAGCGTGCAAGCGCAAGTCTGGATAGTCGATAAGTATCGTCGTGATAAAATGGACGCCGCCACTTTTCGCGCCGCATCAACCTGTTGCTAAGATATTGCGACGATGTTCAGACTATGGCGCATCCTGTCTTTTCCTCTGTTTTGCCCGCCGCACGGGTGATTTTCGCGCTGATCTTGCGCGACATGAGCGCGACTTACGGTCGCTCGTATCTGGGCTATGCCTGGGCCTATCTTGCGCCTTTTGGGATTATCACCCTATTGGCGATTGGTTTTGCACTGATTATCCCGACGCCGCCGCTGGGGCGGGATTTCCTGCTGTTCTATGCGACCGGCTTTTTGCCGTTCGAGATGTTCTTTCAATTGTCGCAGCGCCTGAAGGACAGTTTGCGATTCTCGCGCGCGATCCTCAGCTATCCGCGCATCACATGGATGGATCTGGTGATCGCGCGACTGGCGCTGCACGGGATCACGCAACTGGCTGTGTTTTGCGCCGTGATCGGCGTGATTATGGCCACGCGCGATACCGGCGCAGCGCTGGCCCCCGCGGCCATTGCCAGCGCGCTGGGGCTGACTGCAGCGCTAGGCTTTGGCATCGGGCTGATGAATGCGGCGCTGATCGCGTATTTCCCCAGCTGGGATCGGATATGGGGGGTGCTGTCGCGGCCCCTGATCTTTGCCTCGGGCGTGTTCTTTTTATACGAGGGCTTGCCCCCCGCCGCGCTGACCGGGCCCTTGGGGTTGATCCTGTGGCTGAACCCGCTGCTGCATATCACAGGCCTGATGCGGCAGGGGTTTTACGCCGAATACAGTGGTGATTTCATTGCACCGCTTTATGTGGCGGCACTGGCGATGACGGCAATTGCGATGGGTCTGGCACTGCTGCGCTATGGCTATGCAAAGGCCGTCGCGCGATGAGGATGCCATTGGCCGTATGGCGCCTTTACCGCCAAGCGCTGCCCCAGCGCGCGCTGCATCGGCCGCGCCTGCAACCCGGCCCGATCCGCAGCATCAGGCTGCACGCTGATCCTAGTGGCAATTACCAGATCCGCTGGTCCAGCCCGGCGCGGCGCGTGATCGAGCTGGAGGTGAATTGCATGACGCCCGGCGCATGGCTGGGCCTGCATCTGCCTTTTCGCGTGTCGCTTTTCAGGCCAAAGGCGGGGATTGCGTTCGCGCTGCGGGCGGCGGCCATCCCGCCCCTGCCCGTTTATGCGGTGCTGCGCGTGCCACAGGGCGGCGCGCGATTTCGCGACATCCCCTTTGATCGCCCGGCCTTGGTGCTGCCTCAGACAGGGTATCACTTCGGCGCCTGCTCCGACCCGCTCCCCCTCAGCCGCTGGCGCGAGTTCATCTTGTTTCTTCCGCCCGCGCAGGATTTTTGCCTGACGTTGCATGATCTGCAATTGGGACATTTACCGGGGCGCCAATAGATGCGTGCGCGCGATATTGCGGTGGTCGTGCCGGTTCACAATGATCCGCAAGGTCTGGCCCGCCTGTTACCGCAATTAAAGCCGTTCAATTTCGGTCAAACCGTGCTTGTCGACGATGGCTCCTCGCCGCCCGTGGCAGCCCGCGGCGTCCTGCGTAGCAGCGACATTGCCACGGGTCCGGGCAGCGCGCGCGACCTTGGCCTTGCGCAGGTCAAAAAGCCCTATGTCCTGTTCTTGGATTCGGATGACCAGATTCTTGCGCCGTTTGGACAGCTACTGCGCGACCTGCAAAACCAGCCTTTTGATATTTGCCTGTTCCAGCATGATGAGGGCGCGGGCCACTTGCCACCCCATGATCAAGAGATCTGGAGCGCCCTACGCCTTGGCATTCAGGCCGTGCAGCAGGTGCCGCTGGCTGCGCTGCCTAGCCTTGCGCAGGTACAGAATTACCCGTGGAACCGCCTGTATCGGACGGGGTTTTTGCGCGCGCATCAGATCCGCCACGGCGCGACATTCCTGCACGAGGATATACGCCCCCATTGGCATGCCTTTTCACGCGCACAAAAGGTTTTGGTCAGCGATCATATCTGCGTGCTGCACCATCCGGGCCGATTGACGGCTATTGGGGACAAGCGCCGCCTGCAATACCGTGACGCACTGGCCGAGACCGCCCCGCTTTTACCCGACGGCGACTGGCGGCGCAGTTTCGCAGGATTTGCGGCCAATTTACACCAATGGGCGATGACGCAGATGGCACCCGCACCGCCGATCATATCGCGTGCGCCACTGCGCCTCAAACCCGTGGGGCCACATCGGGCGTTTATGCCGCCCGCTTATGCGGCACTGCGCCCTTATTGGGGTGATAGGATTGCAATCACCACAGACGGACCCTTTGATCTGCAGCTCATCGCGCATCCCCATGACGCGCAGATGGTCGTGCCCAAGCCAACCCTGCTGCTATCAGAGGAGCCGTTCTGGGATTTGCTGCATAATCCCCACCCTGACATGCTAGACGTGACATTGCCCGGCGCGATTGGCGCCCTGAGCGTGGCGCAGATCACCCATGCCAATTCCGATGTCTACGCGCCCGACGGCCTGCCGTATTTCCCGCTGACGGATCACGGCTTTGAACAGACCTACCGCCAATTGTTCGCCCGCAATGCCAAGCGTAGCGCGCAAGATTGGCTGGACCTGTGGGCCCAAGCCAAATGGCACTTTGCCTTTGCCATCGCCCACCGACCCGAGGCGTTTAACGACATCGCCCATAGTGGCCTGCGCGGCCTGTCTGCCCGGCGCACAGGGCTGGCCTTGCATCACCGCGGCCCAAGGACAGTGATCTTCGGCACCGGTTGGGCCGGCGCGGGCCAGCGCAGCAGCGCGTGGCACCAGACGAAAATCGCGCGCCTTGATGGCCGCGCACGGGTGATATCGGCGATCGAAAATACTCTGCACCCTCATTACCTATCCGAAAAGCTATTTGACGCAATGGCTTGCGGCGCGCTGCCGCTGGTGATCGCGCCGCCAGATCACGCAGCCCATCGCCTCGGGCTGCCCCCCAGCGTTCTATGTGATCCGGGCGTGATCCCTGACGCGACACTTGGCCTGGCGCGCGATTACAGCCGCGCGCAGCAGCGCCTTGCCGCGCTGTGGCGCGATCCCGCCCGGATCGCAGCCGCCCGCGCCCGCTTTGCCGCGCGGATCGGCGCGCAGATCCTGGCCCGCGCCTAGCCCAAATGCGGCAGCGCTGCCGCGACCGGATCAATGCGCGCACGCGCGGCGTTGCCCAACGCCTCGACCAATCCAGCATAGGCCTGAATGCGCAGATGCGTCTGCGGGATCAGGGCGACAAGGCGGCGGGGCGGCAGATCGTCAATCACTTGCACCCGCAGCCCCGTGCTGCGCTGGCTATCAAGGCAGGACACCAGCGGCGCCACGCAGCGCCCCAGCCCCTCTTCGGCAAAGCGCACGGCGGTCTCATAGCTGCGCAGATGCATCAGGCTACGCGCGCGCGGGAAACGTCGCGCAAACCATTGCGCCACGCGCTGTGATCCCGCCGATCCCAGATCGACATGCAAAAATGGCAGATCATCGGGCGCGTCCGGCGGGCTGACCAGCACGGTCGGGTCCAGATAGATCGGCATCTGTGTAAAGCCCGCCGACATTTCCGGCACGGTATTTGCGCCCAGCACGCCCATATGCGCCGTGCGCTGATACAGCAGGTTCACGATCTCGGCGGGCGAATGTTCGTGGCCATCGACATTCGCACCGGGAAAGGCGCGCCGCAGCTCGGCCATCGCGGGGGGCAACAGCAGACGCATCACCGATGGCACCCCCGCCACGCGCAGCTGCACCGGGCGGTCGACGGTCAGACTGTCCATCGTGGTGGTGAAATCGTCGAATTCGGACAGCACGGCATCGGCCTTGCGCAGCAGCGCCTCGCCCGCGTCGGTCAGCACCAGCGCGCCGCCCGTGCGCAAAAACAGCGGCGTGCCGACCAGCGACTCGAGCCCGGCGACAAGCTGCGACAGCGTCGGCTGCGCCACGCCCATCTGGCGCGCGGCCTCGGTCATATTGCCCAGATGCGCGACCACCGAAAACGCCTGAAGTTTGCGTAAGGTTAATTCGCTATGCAGCGCCGCCGCGCGCGATTTGGCCATAGTCTGTCCTGTTTTTCCTGCTGCATCAAAGCGTTGGAAAGCGCGGCCCCGCAGCATCGATCCGCACGCAGAATTCCTGCCTGATTTAAATCAAAGACGATAGATCAATTCATTGCATGTGACCACGCCCGGCCTGAAACCAAAGGGGCCACCCGAGGAGACTGGCCATGCCGCTGCCGCAATTCATCGCCCGCACCCCGATCCTCAGCAGCCCAGACGGGCCGCCCGCCCTGACGGTCGGGTCATTGGTGGCGCTGAACGGTTTCATCTACAGCACAGGTGCACATGATGGCGCGCTGACGCGCTGGTCCATTGGCGCGGATGGTGCGCTAGAGGTGGGGCAGACCGGCACATCCGGCGATGCAGCGCGGCTGCTGGGGGGCACAATGGCCGCGGGTGTCGCGCTGCCAATCGTCCTGACCGGGGGCACGCTGTCGATCGGGGCGCATCTGGTCAGCCCCCTCGTTGCGGTCGCGGCAATGACAGCGGTCAGCGCGCCGTTGGCAGATGGTCAGGCGTTGTATTTCGCAGCAGCAGGCGGCGGGGTGTTGCAGATCACGTTGAATGCGGCGGGCCTGCCCATCGGCCAAAGCCTCACCCGTGACACGGATGAGATTTTCGCGGGCGATCTACAGACACTGCATAGCTTTACCAGCGATGGCACCGCCTATCTTGCTGGCGCCAGCAGCCAGGACACCGGCCTCAGCCTGTGGCGCATCCAAAGCGACGGCAGCCTGGTCGAGGCCTCCTCCATCGGGCCTGATACGGGTCTGTGGATCGCCGCGCCGACAGCCATTGAAACACTGGTCGTTGCGGGCGAGACCTATCTGCTGGTCGGCGCGGCGGGCAGCAGCTCAATCTCGGTGCTGCATCTGGATGCGGGCGGCGGTCTGACATTGACAGATCACGTTCTGGATGACCGCAATAGCCGCTTTGACACGCTACAAGCCATGACAGCTGTGACCCATCAGGGCCAAAGCTATGTCATCGCAGGGGGCGGCGATGACGGCTTTACCATCTTTCAACTCCTGCCCGGCGGTCGGCTGATCGCCCGCGCGCATGTCCCCGACACGATCGAGGCCGGGCTGCAAAACATCACGGCCATCACGGCAAGCAGCGGCGCAGATGACATCACCTTTCACATCGCATCAGGGGTCGAGGGAGGTATTTCAACCTTTCGCTGGGCGCCGGACGGCACCACCACCACAAATGGCCGCGCCGGAGGATTAGGCGATGACGTGATCGTTGATCCGGGCGGCGCACGTGCCTTTACCGGTGGCGCGGGGGCCGATCTGTTTGTCATCGCTGCCGGTCGTCAGGTCAAAAGCATCACTGACTTTACCTTGGGCGAGGATCGGATCGATCTGTCGAAATGGGGCATGATCCGCAGTCTGGATCAACTGACCCTGACCACGACCGAGACCGGATTTCAGGTCAGCTATGGCAATTTCAATCTGACTGTTCACAGCGCCAACGGCCAGCCGATCGACATCGCGAATCTAAGCATCACCGACCTGATCAATCTGACCCACATCCCCCCAACCTTGCCCAAAACCAATGTTGCAGTCCCCAGCGCCGCGTCCGAAGACATGCTGATCGGTACCGGTGGCCATGATGTGCTGCAGGCCGGCGATGGTGGCGTTACGGTCTATGCGCTAGAGGGGAATGACATTGTAATCGGCGGCGCGGGCAATGACATTCTGATCGGCGGCCTTGGCAATGATCACCTCGAGGGGGTGGCCGGCAATAATTACATCTTTGGCGGCCCGGGCAACAATATGATCATCGGCGGCACCGGCAATGACATTCTGGTCGGCGGCGCTGGCAGCAATACGATCATCGCCGGGGGCGGCAATAATATCATTTACGACGGTGCGGGGCCCGATCGCATGGTCAGCGGTCCGGGGGCGAACCTGTTCGTATTGATGCGCGACAGCCAACCTGACGTGATCGAAGGATTTCAGCTCGGCAAAGATCGCATAGACCTGTCCAGCTGGGGTGCCAGTGGAATTGCAGCACTGAACATCAGCCAGACCGCAAGCGGCGCGATCATCCGCTTTGGCGCCGAGCTGCTCGAGATTTTCACCGCCGATCAAAAGCCACTGGATCTGGCGGCGCTCAACTATGACGATCTGTTCGCCACCGCGCTGCCCGCACCTTTGCCGCCGGTGCAAGCGACGCGGGGGCAGAATTTTGGCGGCACCTCGGCCTCGGACAGTCTGGCAGGCACGCAGTTCAACGACACATTGCGCGGCTATGGTGGCAATGACGTGCTGTTCGGCTGGGACGGGGACGACACGCTTTATGGCAATGCGGGGAATGACTGGCTGATCGGCGGGCGCGGCGCGGATACAATGTATGGCGGCGTGGGCGATGACAATTACCATGTCGATGACCCTGGCGATATGGTGATCGAGAACCCGGACCAAGGCAATGACACCGTCTATGCCGAGATCACCTATACCCTGCCTGCCAATGTCGAGAATTTGCGCCTGCTGGGCGATGCCAATCTGAATGGCTATGGCAACGAGCTGGATAATCTGCTGGTCGGCAATTACGGCGACAACTATCTGGAAGGTGGCGCCGGGAATGACTGGCTGGCGGCAAAGGCGGGGTCGAATATCCTCTATGGCGGCCCAGGCCGCGATTGGTTGGTCGGGGGAACCGGGCCTGATATCTTCCTGTACAAGGATATCGCCGACAGCCCGCCGGGCCAGAGCACGCGTGATCTGATCAATAACTTTACCCGCGGCCAGGATCGCATCGACCTGTCTGCCATCGATGCCGATCAATTGGCGGATGGGCACCAAAGTTTTACCTTTATCGGGGCAAACGCATTCTCTGGCATGGCGGGCGAGTTACGTTATGCGACGTGGAACCAAGGCTGGCTGATCATCGAGGCGGATGTCACCGGCGATGGCTCTGCCGATATGCAGATCTTTGTGAACCTCTTAAACGAAATCGGGGCCGAGGATTTCATCCTCTAGCCCCGACATTTTTACCGTAAATCCAGCGCTTATTGCACCGAGTTTGCGACCCCAACCAGCGATCCGATCAGACTAACAACCGTGCGGGTGCTGTTGAGCGGGCTTTCCGTGCCATAGACAACGTCATCGGGCATGATCTGGAATTGCCCGGCGGAAAACAGGCCATCGGCCGAGGTCAGATCCAGCGTAAAGATCATGCGTTGGTTCGGCGGGCCGGCCGAGCCATCGGCGCGCACCGCGCTGGCCGGATAGTTGCGCAGCACCATGATACCGCGCAGATCGGCGCGCTCGGCAGATACGCCGCCAATCAGCGATAGCGCACCCAGTGCGGTGACGTCCTGATCGGGGAAGACATGGCGGGCCTGTGTACCGGTCGTGCCCAGCGACAAGAAGGTACGCGATTCAGGCGCAACGATAATGCGGTCGCCGCCCTGCAACGTGGTATCCAGCGCAGGTTCGGTCAGCAGGCGCGACAGTTGGATGCCGTAAACGCTGTTGCCGCGCATCAGGCGCACCTGCGGGTTCGGCAGATCGACGTTCACACCACCCGCTTGCGACAATGCGGCCAGAACCGTCATATCGCGGTCGACCATGGGATAGATACCCGGCGCACCCATGCCCGACACCAAATTCACCGCATTCGAACGGCCAGGCGTCACGTTCATCTGAACCTGGGCCGAAGGCAGCGTTTGCGCATAAAGCTGTTCAATCCGGTCGCGCGCCGCATCCGTGCTCAGGCCACCAACCTCAACGCCGCCGATATAGGGCAGCGTCACTTGGCCATTGGCAGCAACGACAACGTCCTGCAGCTGGGCCAAACGGCCACCTTCGCCGACCAGCAGCGAATTCTGGCCGTTGTCCCATATGGTGATCGCAATCGTATCGCCCGGTGCCATGATGACCGACGGACTTTGCGGTTGACGGCGCAGCCAGTTCAGGCGTGACGCATCATTGTTCAGCGTGATCGCGGGCCATTGCGAAATGACCGGCAGGCTGGTTGAGGTGACCGGGAATACGGCGTAACCGCCCTGTGGATCGACCGAAATCTGGCCGTCCATCGGTTGTACCGATACGACTTCGCTTTGCAATGCGGCGCCGCGCGGAATGGCGCAACCGGCCAAAAGCAACGCGAGCGACGTGACCAGAGCCCCGCGCAACAATCCTGAATTTGACATCGTCCCTCCGACCCGCCGGGCCCCGATTTGCCTTAATGAGGCGGGGACCCATCCGGGCGTGCTGCCCTTTTTATCTGGCGCCACCATACCTGCCACCTCGCGCACGTCAATCTTTGGCGGCCCATTGGGGGCCACTTACCGAATATTTAACCCTGACTGTGGCAAGAAGACGCTTAATGACAGCGCTTTCGCCCCATATCCCTGATTCCACCGTCGAATCCGGCGCAGCCCCACGGCTCGAGGCTGCGATCACGCTTGCGCGGCTACCGCAGGCGCGGGTGCGGCGGCGGCATATTGGACTGGCGCTGGCCTATCTTTTGATGGTGGTTTTGCCGCTCGCGCTGACGGGCGGGTACCTTTGGCTGCGCGCGGCCGATCAATATGCAACCCCCATCGCTTTCGCGATCACCCTGCCCGAACAGGCGTCCAGCGCAGGCGATATGCTGGGCGGCTGGGCCGCGCTGACCGGGACGGCGGGCGGGTCGACCCAGCGCGACAGTGACATGCTGTATGAATTCCTGCGCAGCCCCGCCCTGGTTGCGGCGCTGGATGCGCAGCTGGACCTGCGCCAGATGTTTGCCCGCGCCACCCCGCGCGATCCGGTCTTTGGCTTTCACCCCTCTGGCACGATTGAGGATCTGACCCGTTACTGGCAGCGCATGGTGCATGTCCGTCAGGACCCCGCCAGCGGGCTGATCTTTTTACGCGTGCAGGCCTTTGATCCCGGGGACGCGCAGCGGATCGCGGATGCGATCTTGGCACAAAGCCAGCGCGTGATCACCGACGTGGCCGCCCTTGCCCATGCCGATGCCACAGATCAGGCCGCGTCCGAGGTCACCCGCAGTCTTGAGCGCCTGATCACCGCCCGCGCCGATCTTGCCGCCTTTCGCGCCCGCAACCAAATGATCGACCCCGCCGAGGATGTCTTGGGCCAGATGAGCATTCTGCAGGCCCTGCAGGCACAGGCCGCCAGCGCCATGATCGACCGCGATATGCTGCTGGCCACCGCCGCGCCCGGCGATCCACGCCTTGCACAGGCGCAGTTGCGCATCGATACGATCACCGCCCGCATCGGGATTGAGCGCGCACAATTTGGCGAGGATCACGCCTATGTCGCCCTGCTGACCGCCTATGAACGCCTTGTTGCGCTGCGGGACTTTGCCCAAAGCGCTTATCTCAGCGCGCTTGCCGCACAGGACGTCGCCCGGGCCGAGGCCGCCCGCCAAAGCCGCTTTGTCGCGCCCTTTATTCCGCCCGCGCCCGCCGAGCGGTCCGAATACCCCCAGCGTTGGTTAATTTGGGGGCTAACTGCTTTTTTTTGCAACCTAACTTGGGCGATCGGCGTTCTGATATACTACGCACTGAGAGACAGAAAATGATCCGGCTTGATTCTGTGACCAAAGGCTTTCGCGCCACCGCCCATTCCGCGCCCCAGATGCTGTTGCAAAATGTCTCTCTGACCATCCCAGCCGGTGTTTCGGTCGGGCTTTTGGGTAGCAATGGGGCGGGCAAATCGACCTTGCTGGATATGATCGGTGGGCTGGTGCTGCCAGATCGCGGGCGGATCACGCAAAGCGGCTCGGTCTCGTGGCCGATGGGATTTTCGGGCAGCCTGCATGGCGATATGACGGGGCAGCAGAACACCCGCTTTGCGGCGCGGATCTACGGCGTCGATAGCGATGCTTTGGTCGATTTCGTACAGGGCTTTGCCGAGCTTGGCCCCCATTTCAACGCCCCCGTGCGCAGCTATTCCGCCGGAATGCGGGCGCGGCTGGCGTTTGGCATGTCCATCGGCATCCCCTTTGACACCTATCTGGTGGATGAGATCACCGCCGTCGGCGACACCAACTTTCGCCAAAAAAGCCGCAGCCACCTCGAGGCGCGGCTCGAGCGGGCGGGCGCGATCATCGTCAATCATGCCGCTGCGGAACTGCGGAACCTCTGCACGGCTGGCATGGTGCTAGAGGGCGGCACGCTGACCTATTTTGACCAGATCGATGATGCGATCGCCGCATACGAGGCCCCTATCGCGGCCTGAGCCTGCCGCACGCGGTCCCGCGCCCAGCGCAGTGGCGCGGTGATACGCCACGAAAGGGTGCGCTCCATCCAGATCTGATGCGCCTCCAGCCGGATCAGCGCCTCCTCAAGCCGCGCGATCTCGGCCCTGTCGGCCTGTGTGGCGGCGCTTTGGTACGCCGCAAGGCCCGCCCAACGCGCGGGCGGCGCAAGGCCCAGCACAACATGGCGGTCCAATTGATACAGGTGATCCGCCATAACCGCATAGGCGCGCGCATTTTGTTCAGCATTTGTCATGGGCCGATGATTGCACGCGGCCATTAACCCGCTGTTACCGCGCGCCCCCTAGCCTGCCCCCATGACATCGCCCCGCGTTCTTTTCCTAGGCTCTCTTGGCCATATCCCGCCCACGCCGGATATGCGGCGGCAGCTTGATCTGATGGGCGGCAACGCTGGAAATCTGGTCTTTCAACTGGCAACGGCGCAGATGATCGCCGCGCCGCTACACCAGATCGGCGGCGGCGCGCCCTATGCCCTGCCCAAACGGCGTGACCTGCTGGTGCTGCCCGCCGCCAATCACTTGCGCCCCGCCAACTGGGACCCGCTTTCTGATTTTCTGGAACAGGCCGACTGCCCTATTGCCGTCTTTGGCTTGGGCGCCGATACACAAGAGGGCGCCGCGCTGCGCGGCCACGCCAGCCTGATGCGGCTGGTCGGCATTCTGCGCGCGCGAGCTGTTCTGATCACCTATCGCGGTGCGCGCTCGGCCCGGATCGGAGCGGAACTGGGGTTGCAGGGGGTCGTCCTTGGGTGCCCATCAGTCTTTCTGAACCCGGCGCAGCGGCTGGGGCATGTGATTGCAAAGGGTCTGGCCCGCGCCGCGTGGCACCCGATGCCGCGCTGTGCAATTCATGCGGGCGACCCCTATAATCCGCGCAGCGCCCTGCATCGGCGCGCAGAGCAGCGGCTGTTTTCCCATGTCGCGCAGCGCGGCGGCCTTTGGCTGCTGGCATCGGGCGGCGCCGATGCCTGTGGCGCGGCAGCAGGGCAACATCCACCCGCACCCGCGCTTTGTGCCGCACTTGGGCGTCAGGATGCGGCCCAGATTTTGATGCAGAGCGGCCATGTCCCCCATGACGCCCGCACATGGATCGGGTGGCTGCGCGGTTGCGATCTGGCATTGGGAACCCGCGCGCATGGCACATTGGCCGCACTGGCGGCAGGCGTTCCGGGGATTTTGTCGCCCATCGACGCCCGCACGACAGAACTTGCCCAGACGATGCAATTGCCGCAGCTACCATTGGATGCGCTGGCCACGGCCGCGTCCCCTCAAGACTGCGCCGCCGCAGCCGCCTTCGACCCTGACGCGTTCGACGCCTGGCGCATCACCGCCGCGCGCGCCATGGCGGCCGCGCTGATCCGCATCGGCCTGACGCCGGCTCCCGCCCTCCAGCATCTGGCAGCCGCATGACCCAGGATTTACCCAGTATGGCGGCCTATCTGCAACGCCTGTGCGATCAGGGGTTCACCGCCGGATCGGTCATTGATGTCGGTACCTGCTATGGCACGCCTGAATTGACCGCGACCTTTCCCGATGCGCTGCACATTTTCATTGAGCCCGCCCCCAGCCTTGCCTCGCGCATCGACGCCCTCGCCCGGGCGCATCGCGGCGAGGCTTATGCCATCGCCCTTGCCGATCGCCCCGGTCTTGCGCCGCTGCATGTGCCTCAGGGGGTCGAGGGCGCATCGCTGGTCTGGGGGGCACGTTACGGCGGCACGCTGGTGCGGGTCGAGACACTGGATCGCCTGTTCGCGCAACGCGATTTGCCCCGGCCACTGGTCATCAAAACCGATTGCCAGGGCCATGACCTTGCCGTTTTGCGCGGAGGGGCGGCACTGCTGGCCCGCGCAGATCTGGTCGTCGCCGAGGCGAATTTATTCCACCCCGCGGGCGAGGCAGCTTTAGGCGATTTCGCCGAAATGATTGCCTTCATGCGCGGCCATCACTTTGCCGTCCACGGGCTTTTCTCGCCGCGTATGCGCCCGCGCGACGGGGCGCTGGGGCAGATCGACATCGCCTTTGTCCGCGAGGATGGCCCCTTTCGCACCCATCATGCCTGGAGCTAACCGATGTTCCGCCGCCCCCCTCCGCCGCCCGTTGATCCGCTGGTGCTGCCCAATCTGTCCGGCACCTATATCGGCGCGCCGCGCAGCGCTGCGGGGCTGATGCGGCCTGGGCGCCCCGCCCATCCCGCCGCCCTGCCGCCCCCGCATCTGCGCCATTACTATGGGCTTAGGGACGGGCAATATGATGACAGCCTTTACCTGCAAGGCGGCGCGCATGACGCCCAGCGCCTGCGCGATGCGCTGACAGCAGACGGGTTCACCATTGACGGGCCGGTGCTGGATTTCGGCTGCGGCAGCGGCCGGATGATCCGCCACCTGACCGGCGTCTCGCCGCAGATCTGGGGCGTCGACATCCATGCCGAGGCGATCGCTTGGGCGCAGGACAACCTGTCACCCCCGTTTGATTTCGCGCTGACCACAACCGCGCCACATCTGCCCTTCGAGGATCGCAGCTTTGCGCTGATCTATGCCGGATCGGTCTTTACCCATATCGGCGATCTGGCGGATGCATGGCTGCTTGAACTGCGCCGCATCCTGCAACCAGATGGGCGGCTTTATATATCCATCACCGATGCGCAAACGCTGGCCGAGATCCGGCGCATCCAGCCGCAACATGCCTCGCATCAGCATCTGGCCGCGCTGGATCGCGACACCAGCTATCACACACAGGATTGGCAAATGTTGATGACCCGCAGCGGCCCTTGGGCGCAGCGGGTGATTTATGATCGCGACGCGCTCACCCAACGCCTGACACGATGGTTCGATCTGCGCCGCGTGATCCCGCAGGGCTACGGCTGGCAAACCGTGCTGCTGTTGCGGAAACGGTCATGACGATGCTGCCGCCCGGCCTATCGCTGATCACGGCCTGCGGCAACCGCCTTGTCTTTTTGCATCGCGCCCTGCCGACATGGCTCGCGATGGCGGTGGATGAGGTGATCGTGGTTGACTGGGCCTCGGCCCCGCCGATCCGCCGCGCCGATCTGCCCGCCGACCCGCGCCTGCGCCTGATCCGGGTCGAGGCCGAAGGCTGGCACCTGCCCTCGGCCTATAATCTGGGCCTGCGGCTGGCGCGGTTCCGCAATGTGATGAAGCTCGACTGCGATATCACCGCCGCGCCTTGGGCACTGGCCGTGAACGCGCCCGCGCCCGGCGCCTTTATCACCGGCAACTGGCGCCGCGCGCCGCAGGGGCAGCAACATCTGAACGGCAGCTTTATCGCCGCGCAGGCCGATCTGGCAGCGATCGGCGGCTTTAACGAATGGTTTGAGGGCTATGGCTGGGACGATGACGATCTATATACGCGCCTGCTGGCCCAAGGGCTGACCCGCCGCCTGATCGCCCCCGGCAGCCTGTCGCATCTGCCCCATTCAGACGCGCTGCGCGGCGCGGATGGCAGCCCCGCGCTTCATATCCAAATGAACCGCGCGCTGGCGGATCTGATGCCGGTCTGGGATGCAAACAGCCCCAGCCGCCATTTCCACGCCATCGGCCCCGACCATTTCACCGCCGCCCCCCGCATACGCGCGCCGCTGCATTTTCGGCAAATGGCGCGCAGCCTTGCCAGCTATCGGATGCTTGGCCCCGCATCGCTGCACCTGCCGCCCGCAGCCGCCCGCCGCGCGGCCAAGCGGGGCCAGATGCCGCAACCCGCCCTGCACCTTGATCGCCACATTTTCCTTGAGGTGCAGCACGGATTGGGGAATCGGCTGCGCACGCTGGCCTCGGGCCAAAGCCTTGCGGCAGCGACGGGGCGCCATCTGCACCTGATCTGGCCCACGGATGCCCATTGCGGCGCGGCGGTCACCGATCTGCTGCAAGGTCTGACAGCCCTGACCACCTTTGACGACCCGACCGCCAGTCGCCATGACGCGATGGAGGGGCCGGCCGGCAACCGCCCCCATCCGATCCGGCTCGACCCGAACCGCGACGCCTATATCCGCAGCGCCGATGTGCTGAACCATCCCGGCGCGCAGGATCTGCGGCCACATCTGCATGCGCTGATCCCCGCGCCCGAAGTAAGCGCGCTGATCGCGCCCTTTGCGCGCCGCTTTGCCACCACCGCCCATATCCGGGCCGAGGGCGCCAGCGGCTGGAGCCAGCCCAGCGACGACCCCCGCCAATGGAGCGCGACAAGCACCGCCACGCTGACCCATTGGCGGGCGCTGTCTCAACCAGCGCGATTTTTGGCAGCGCTGCGCGGGCGTCGGGGCAGTATCTTTGTCGCCAGCGATAGCGCCGCGATTATCGCGCCGCTGGAACAAGCGCTGGGCCGTCCCCTCGCGCATCTTCCCGGTGGCCAATCCGGTCACCGCGACCGCGCGCAGGTCGTGCATGCCTTTGCCGATATGCTGCTGCTGGCGCGCGGACAGCATTTCCTTGCCAGCGGTTGGAGCGCCTTTTCCGATGTCGCCCATCTGCTGGCCCGCGATCAGTCCCGCGCCGTCGCGGGCATGGATTTCTGACGCAACGCACGCCCCCGCCGCGCCCTGTTAACACGCGCAGCTTAGGCAAGGGCCATCATGTCAAAGGGGGCCTCTATGTCGCAAACCACCACTCGTCTCGCGCTGCCTTTGGTGCAGCCCGCCCAAGCGCAAAAGCATGTGACGGTGAATGAATCGCTGCAGCGGCTGGATACGGCGCTGCAAGCCTGCGTTGAAAGCACGGTGCTGAACGTGCCGCCCCTCAGCCCTGCGGATGGCCAGTGCTGGCTGGTAGGCAGCGGTGGCAGCGGAGCTTGGACGGGGCTGGACAATGTGCTGGTCGGCGCGCTGGATGGCGGCTGGCACCCGATCACACCCGCAGATGGCTGGCGGATCTGGGACAAAGCCACACAAAACCTGCTGGTGCGCACGGACGGCGCGTGGCAGGTGATCGGCAGCGCGGGCATGAACAACCTGCCGCGCCTGGGCATCAATGCCGCCGCTGATAGCGTGAATGTCCTGGCGGCGCATGGCCCGGCCACGCTGCTGTATAACAGCGCAGGGGGCCACCAGTTGAAGGTGAACAAAGCCGCCCCCGCTGATACCGCCAGCTTGCTGTTTCAGTCCGGCTGGTCGGGCCGCGCGGAAATGGGCCTTGCGGGCGAGGATCACTTCAGCGTCAAAGTCTCGGCCGATGGCGGCACATTCCACACCGCCCTGCACGCGAATGGCGCGACGGGCGCGGTGGAATTGCCGCAGGGCGGCACGGCTCAGGGCCATGCGCTGGTGCATCTGGGCATGTTGCTGGGTACGGTCGCACAAACCGCAGGCGTGCCAACCGGTGCGGTGATCGAAAGCGGCACGAATACCAACGGCTCCTATCTGCGCCTGGCCAATGGCACGCAAATCTGCTGGCGCAGCTCGGGCACGCTGACGGCAAATACGGCGCAGGGCAGCAATTTCATCTCTGGCGCCTCATCGCTGACCTATCCGGTGGCCTTTATCTCGGCCCCCAGCGTCAGTGCGACGCCGGTCGCGGCAAATATCGCATGGGCCTATGCAACGGCGGTGGGCGCATCGAACGTGACCTTGCGCTTTGCCGCGCCGGTGACCGCGACGCAGGGAACGATATCAATTCTTGCAATTGGGCGCTGGTTTTAGGGTGCCCATCCTTTATCCGCCCCGCGCGCGAAAATCGCACTTGCCCCTGCCACGCACTCGTCGCACCTTGCGATCTTGGATCGCCGCCCCTTGACCGTGCGCGATCTGCAAAAGGAGAAGTGGATGTCTGACGCAACGCCCGCCCCATGGGACGATAAACATTTTCGCCGCGTGATGGGCCATTACCCGACCGGCGTCGTGCTGGTCACGGCGCTGGATCAACAGGGCGAACCGATTGGAATGGTTGTCGGATCTTTCACCTCAGTCTCGCTAGAGCCGCCTTTGGTCGCCTATATGCCGATGAAGAATTCGGGCACCTATGCGCGGATGCAGCACGCAGATCGCCTGGTGTTCAATGTGATCTCGGCGGATGATACCGACCTGTGTCGCCGCTTTGCCTCGCGCGCGGTAACGGATAAATGGGCGGGGGTGGCGTGGCACCCCTCGCGCAATGGTCTGCCCATTTTGGACGGCGCGGTGGCCTGGATCGAGGGCCGCGTCGACCGTGTGATCGATGCGGGCGACCATGATCTGGTCTTTGTCGCGGTCGAAGACCTGGACGCCCCCCATGACACCATGCCCTTGCTGTTTTTCCAAGGCGGCTATGGCCGTTTCTCGCCCCGCTCGCTGGTGATGCGCCCGGGGCAAGATCTGTTCGCGCCGCTGCGCCTTGCCGAACGCGCCCGCCCCTATATGGAGGCTTTGGGCGAGGAGACCGGCTTTGAGGTTGGCCTGATGGGCCAGATCGACCACGAGCTGGTCCTGCTGGCCAGCGCCGCCGCCCCCGATACCGATACGCTGCCGCAGCTTTTGGGCAATCGCCTGCCGTTCGTGCCGCCCTCGGGGCAGTTGTTCGTCGCGTGGCGCGATCAGGCGGGCGTTGATGACTGGCTGGCGCGCGCGCCGACACCGCTGGATGATGCCCTGCGCCAAAGCCTGACGGACAGCCTCGCGCGTGTGCGGGACCGCGGCTATTCGGTACTGCTCGAATCCGCCCATCACCCCGCGATTGACCGCGATGCCGCCGCGCTCAGCCAGGATCGTCTGACACCTGCAGGCCACCGCCGTCTGCTGGGGGCGATTGCCGCATTGGCCGACCGCTATGAACCCGCAACAATCCCGGCGGATGAGCGTATCCGCGTCATCTCTGCCCCGGTGCGGGACGGCGCGGGCCGCGTGGTGGCGGCGCTGCAACTGCGCAGCCTGCCGCTGGGGATCACGGATGCCGCCTTGGCCACGCTGGTCGACAAACTGAAATCCACCGCCCAGCGCCTTGGCGAAAAGGCCATCGCGCCCGAGTAACAAAGTCCTTCCATCCGGTCACGCCTTGGGCAATGCTGCGTGAAAACAAGGCTGTATCAGGGAGTGATCGGATGCGAGTCGCAATCATCGGCGCGGGAATTGGCGGGATGTCCACGGCTTGGGCCCTGCGCAAACGCGGAGCCGAGGTGATGCTCTTCGACCAAGGCGCGATCCCTAGCGTTACCGCCAGCTCGAACGACGAACACCGGATCACCCGCCATACCTATGGCGGCCTGCCGGGCTATGCTGCGCTGATGCCGCATGCCTTCGACACCTATGCCCGCATGTTTGCCGATATCGGCGCCGATCACTATCTGCCCACCGGCATCATCTATGCCGCGCGCGGCGGCGAGGATCATTATGACGAGGTGGCCGCCGATCTCTCGCCCCTCGGGATCGCGCATCGCCGCCTGCCGCTGGGCGAGCTGGCCGCGCGCTTGCCTTTCGTGTCGCTGAACGGCATCACCAGCGCGTTCGAGGCCGGCGGCTCGGGCATTCTTTTCGCCGGCCGCATTGTGCGCGATCTGGCGGCATGGCTTGCGGAAAACGGCGTCGAGATGCACCCGCATTCCAAAGTCACCGCAATCGATACCGAGGCGGCAACCGTCACTGTCGGCGATAGGGTCCATAGCGCCGATCTGGTGGTGATCGCGGCGGGCGCTTGGGTCACGAACCTGCTGCCGGGGATGGCGGATCGGCTAAAACCCTCGCGCCAGTTGGTGCTCTATCTGGAACCGCCCGCCCATCACGCCAGCGCTTGGGCCGAGGCCCCGGTGATGATCGACGTCGGCCCCGATTTTGGCGCCTATATCCTGCCGCCGCGCAATGGCACCCGCCTGAAAATCGGCGATCACCGCTTTACCCGCATCGGCCACGGCGACGATGACCGCATCGCCACCGATTTCGACATTGCGCCGGTCTTGCATGCCGCACAAACCGCTTTCAAGGATTTCGACCAGTATAAAATCCTTGAACCCAAAGTCTGCTATTACACTGTGACGGATGACGAGCGTTTCGTCATTGAAAAGGCAGGATCGGCCGCTTGGCTGCTTAGCGCCTGTTCGGGTCACGGGTTCAAGCTGGGCGCGCTGATGGGCGAAGGGCTGGCCCGCACCATCATGGGCGATGCGCCTGCGGGGGATGTCACAGCATGGGCGGCTGGGCGGCGTTGACAAGACGGCGGTTCCACGCCAAACCGCCCGCGACGGCCCCATAGCTCAACTGGATAGAGCAAGCGCCTTCTAAGCGCTAGGTTCCGGGTTCGATTCCTGGTGGGGTCGCCATGGCCATTTTGGCATGGCAAGCGGCGGTTTCAGGCACGAAATGCGGGACTGGACCAAAATACTTTACATTTCGAAAACACGAAACAATCGTAAACCTCGGACAAGCGGGGTTAAAGATGGCAAGTTTCATTTTTCTACATGTGTACAAGGTAATCTATAACTCGGATGGATCTGTCGAGGCAGAGCGTTCGAGCATCAGCTGGGGCGCCAATGCCACCTGGAGTAACGGCGAATCCGGTGACCTGTTCGAAGTCGGCGACATCCTCAGCCTCGATTTCTTCGCCCAGTACAGCGACCTGTTGCGCTATGAAGGCGCCGCGGGACCCTATGTGCTGGCCAGCGTGGTGACCATGTTGCCACTTGCACCGCCCGGTCTGTTTGCGCCGGGGGATTTCGTCATCATCTCGAACGCGACCCAGGCCGAGCTGGATGCGCTGGACGTGTCGACGCTTGATTTCCAGCCGGTGGCCTTCGACACAACCACAGGCCTCGCCGTCGCAGCGCCCTGTTTTACCGCCGGCACGTTGATCGAGACCCCCAATGGCCCGAAACGGATTGAGGATCTGGTTGCCGGCGATCTGGTGGTGACTAGGGATAACGGGCCGCAAATCCTGCGCTGGGTTGGTGAAAGTCTTGTTTCTGCTGCGGCCCTTGCCGCCCGTCCAAAACTGCGTCCCATCCGCATCAGCGCGGGCGCGCTGGGTACCGGATTGCCGACGCAGGACTTGCTCGTGTCCCCGCAACACCGCGTGCTGGTGCAATCCAAGATCGCCGCGCGCATGTTTGATCAGGACGAGGTTCTGGTGCCTGCCGTCAAGCTCACAGCGCTGCCCGGAATCTTTATCGAACCCGAAAGCCAAGATGTCCGCTATTTCCACATGCTTTTTGATCGGCACGAGATCGTCATATCCAATGGCGCGCTGACCGAAAGCCTGCACACTGGTCCGATCGCGCTGCGCAGCCTGCCCCATGCTGCGCGTATCGAGATTTTCACGCTATTCCCAGATCTCGCACAAATCGGCGCAGCGCGCGAACTGGCGCGACCCGTGCCAAAAGGCAGCGAAATTGCAAGCCTGCTGGGGCGGCATGCAAAGAACGACAAGCCGCTGCAACAGGTTTCGTGATCCCTATCACATATCTGCTTTACGCCGTTCAGGCGCGGGGTATGCGGGCGATCGGCGCGCAAGCGCAAGAGCTGCAAAGCGAAAGCGGCGCCGATCCCTTGCCTTTGCAGATCGCTCCGCACAGCAAGAGGCCCAAGGCCGAACCAGCCCAGATCCTGCCCCGCGATCCGCCGCGCCCATAAAGGCGTCCGCAATCAAGGTGGTAATAGCGGGGCTATCGGCTGGGGTTTCATCGCGGATCAACATGGCACCATGATCCGCGATCCGTCCGCTTGCCGCAAGCGGTCAGGTGAGGACGCAATCTTTCGGCTGCATCGCGGCGGGCAGGTTCGCCTCGCCCATGGCGGCGCGCATATTGATCTCGACCGCGCGGGCATAGGCGGCGATGGGCAGATCGTTCGGCATCAGGCCAAAGGGCTCCTCTAGCTCGTCGCCCAGCGCGTCGAGGCCAAAGAACGTATAGGCGACCAGCATCACCGCCAAAGGTGTGCCCCAGCCCAGAAAATCGGCAAAACCAAAGGGCAGCAAAAAGCAAAACAGATAGGCCGTGCGGTGCAACAGCAGCGTATAGGCAAAGGGCAAGGGCGTGTTCAGCAACCGCTCGCACGAGATCTGCGCCTGACACAGCGTCGCGATATGGCGGTTTAGCGCATAGGCCTCGCCCGCCTGCAACGCGCCCGCACGCAAAAGCTGACCAACCTCGGCCGTCATCTGATGCAAGATCGCCTCGGGCGGGCTGATCGTATGCAGGGGCGTCGCGCCCGCGCTGCGATGGCCGCCCGCGCGCAGCACGATAACCGTCGCGCTGGCAAAGGCGATGACCTGCTCCAGCAGCTTGCGCCGCGCGGGCGATGGAGATGGCGCGCCATCATCCAGCACCACGCTTTGGCGCGAGATGTCATTGCTGGTCTGGATGATCAGCCCCCACAGCTTGCGCCCCTCCCACCAGCGATCATAACTGGCGGTGTTGCGAAAGCTGAGAAAGATTGACAGCGCGATCCCGATCAGCGCGAAAGGCGCAGGGTTCACGCCGGGCACCACGGAGGGATAGGTATGATGCGCCCAGACGATCAGGGTCGACATCGCACCAACCACCAGCAATTGCGGAAAAATCCGCTGAATGACCCCTCCTTTTATGACGAACAGCATCAAAAGGGCATTGGGTCGCTTGCGGACGATCATTTCGGGCTCGCTTGGCGCAGGTGGCGCGGGATGGCTGGGATTGATCCCTCTGCCAAACGCCCGCGCCGCCCCGCCGTCAATCAGCGAGATTGTCGCAGTCAACTATCCGTCAGCTATCCGCGCGTGCATTCGCGAAGTTGCGATAGATAAAGTCATCTTCGGATGCGATGGATTCCGCCATCGCGGTGCGAAAGATCGCCTCGTGCAGCGGCGATTTCGCACAGGCCGGATCGGTGGCCGAGGCGTCTTTGGCCAAAGCATAGGCCTGACAGCGGCAACCGCCAAAGTCGATTTCCTTGAACGCGCAGCTTTTGCACGGCTCGGGCATCCAGTCGGTGCCGCGGAAACAATTCATCGCATCGGAGTTATGCCAGATCCATTCCAACGTCCGCTCTTTCAGGCTGTCGAAACGCAGCTCGGTGATCGTCTCGGCGGCATGGCACGGCAGCACATGGCCCGAGGGGCTGATGTTGAAGAACTGCCGCCCCCAGCCGCCCATGCATTGCTTTGGCCGCGCGGCGTAATAGTCGGGGATCACATAGTCGATTTCCAAAATACCCTTCAGCCGCGCGCGGGCCTCGTTGACGATATTGGTCGTGTCCTCCAGCTGGGCAAAGGTCGGCATCAGGGCTTGGCGGTTTTTCAGCGCCCAGCCGTAATATTGCACGTTTGCGACCTCGAGGCGTGCAGCGCCCCATTCCACCGCTTTTTCAATGATCTGCGGCAGCTCGGGCAGGTTCTGACGGTGGACAACGGCATTCACCGTCAGCGCAAGGCCCGCCTCCAGCGTCCAAGTGGCGGTGTCATGCTTTTTCGGCAACGCATTCTTGAACCCGCCGATCAGATCGGACATCTGCCCCGTCGCGCCCTGAATGGACACCTGCACATGGCTCAGGCCCGCATCCGCCAGCCGGAACATCCGATCACGCGTCATCATCACGCCCGAGGTGATCAGGTTCGAATAAAGCCCCACATCCGAGGCATGTTGCACCAACTGTTCCAGATCCTTGCGCACGGTCGGCTCGCCGCCCGAAAAGTGGATCTGCAACACGCCCAAGTCCGCCATCTGGGTCATGGCGCTGCACCATTGCTCGGTCGTCATCTCGCGGCTGGCCTGTTCCAACTGGATCGGGTTCGAGCAATAGCCGCATTGCAGCGGACAGCGGTGGGTCAGCTCGGCCAGAACCGCCAGCGGCAGGCCATAGGTGTTGCGGGCGTCAACCGCTTTGCCGACGATGCGAAATGGGTCATCCATTTGGGATTGCCTCCTCCGATAGCAGATAGCCGCGGTTCGCGAGGTCTTGCAGAACCTCGATCACATCCCCAGCGATCACATCGCGCGGGGCGGCGTATTTTTCAGCCAAGCGGTTGATCGCGCCTGACAGCGGGCCGCCGTCGAGTTCTTGCAAAACGGCGACACAGGTTTCATCGGGCACAAGGATCTTTTCCGGGGCCAGCAGCAGCCACAGCCCGCGTGCCTTGTCCCAGCGCAGCCGCACTTGGCGGTGCAGGCGCAGGGGCATATCCTCGGCAATCGTCAGGCGGCCCTGCATCACGCCCACTCCGCCGGATTGAACACGCCGGGCGGGGGATGCCCCTCGACATAGGCATGTTGCAGCGCGTCAAGCTGGGTCCACAGGACATTGCATTTAAAGATCAACGCCTCGACCACGCGCTGGCGCTCTTCGGGGGTGCGGGCATTGCGCTTGACGTAATCAAGACAGAAATCCGCATCCTTATTGGCTTGCGCCACCCGGCGGGTGAAATAGGCCATCACGCTGGGATTCACGAAATCATAATGCGCGAGCATCCCCGCGATGCGTTCCTTGTGGATATTGGCGGCGAAAACCTCGGTCAGCGCGGATGCCACCGCCTCGAGCGGGCTGCGATCGCGGACGAAATTGATATAGGCATCCACCGCAAACCGCGTCGCGGGCAGAATGCCGACGGTCGAGGTGACGTAATCGCGCGGCAGGCCCAGCGCGTCGGTCAGCACCAGCCAGCGCTCGATGCCGCCTTCCTCACCATGCGTATTGCCATCGTGATCCTCGATCCGTTGGCGCCATTCCAACCGCACCGCATGGTCGCGAAAGCGCGACAGCACCACGGCATCTTTGATCGGGATCGAGCTTTGATAATAATAGCGGTTCAGTGCCCAGGCCTGCACCTGACCCTTGTTCAGCTTGCCGCCGTGCAGCAGGTGATGGAACGGATGCAGGTTGTGATAGCGCGCGGCGCCGATTTCGCGCAGCCGCAATTCCAGCGCCTCGGGCGTGTCCAGCGTGCGGGGGGTCGGGTCTAGAATGATGTCTTTCATAGCGTCATACTCATACCTGCCTGCCCGACGACCCAGCCTGCGGCGATGGTCTGCGCATATTCGGAGGTTCCTGGGCGTAGGACGGGGTTGGAATTATTGATATGCACCAGCACGCGCTGGCCGAGCGGGATATCGTGCAGACGTGCGATCACGCCCGCCGCGCCCGAGATCGAGACATGTCCCATGCTGGCTCCGGTCTTTTGCGCAAGGCCCGCGCGGATCATCTCGTCATCGCGCCAGAGTGTGCCGTCGAAAAACAGCGCATCTGCCCCGCTGACGCGGGCGCGTAAATCATCGGTAATCTCGGCGCACGCTGGGATTACAAAAGCGGTCTTGTCCTTCGCGCGGATACGCAGGCCGATCGTGTCGCCATCGTCCGCCGCTTGGCCCGATTGCTCGAGATACCAGGCGGGTTTGCCCGGAACGGGGAAAGAGGTGACATAAAGTCCCGCGAGCGGCTGGAATTCTTCCCCTTGGGGAAGGTTCCGGCGCGATACGCGGGTCAGCACGTCGAAAATGCTGTTTTTGCCAAGGGTCTCCAGCACAGATCCATCGGCCCAAAGGTCGAAGGCATGCCCCTCGCGCAGGGTCAGCAGCCCCGCAACAGCGTCAATCTCGGCATTCGTCAGCAACACCGCCTTGACCGGGCTATCACGGAGAGAGCGCGGATGCAGGTCAGGCGTCTCCAGCAGTTGCTGGCGAATGTCAGGGGATGCGTTCAAAAGCAGCCAGTCCTCGCCATCGGCGGACAGTGCCATCGAAAACTGGCCGTTTTGGGGCGCATCCCCGTTACGGGCCGCCGTGCACCCTGCGCAAGCGCAGTTCCACTGTGGTAGCCCGCCACCGGCGGCCGTCCCTAAAAGGCGGATAAACATAGGCTTTCTCCGGCTGTTCAGGTGCGGCCGCCTTTGATCACCTTACTTGGTGGTCTTGGCTTGCTCGGCGCAGGCGTACATGTTGATTTCCATGCCGACCGGCGTTTCGAAGAATTTGGGCTTGATCCAGGCCATGATGTCCATCCCTTGGCTAGATGTTGCGTTAACCGATGCGCTTGCACCGTGAATCAAAGCTAGACAAAATGTCGCAGCCCGTCTTGCTATGGAAACAATAGGATTAACCTATGGCAACGTGCACTGCGTTATAGCTGCGTCAATCTGTCAAGGATGCAGGCAGGTGCCGGGCGGCCAGTATTCCACCCTGCCCCTTTAATTTAAGGGGTTGATAGATAAACAATATTATCTCTATTGGTTTTGTCGTGTATTTATGTTACGTTGCTGTATCACATCGCGAGGTGCGCAAATGGATCGGTTTCCTCCGCTCGTATCGACGGACTGGCTGGCAGATAACATGACGAACCCGGATGTTCTGGTGTTCGATGCAACGCAATACCTGCCGAACGAGCCATGGGATGGCCGCCGCGAATATCAGGCGGCGCATATTCCCGGGGCGGCGTTTTGGGATCATAACAGCGTCTCGGATACGGATACCGATCTGCCGACCATGGTGCCGCCGCTGCTGCGCATGATGACTGCAACCGCTGCGATGGGTATTGGGCCGGGCAAAAGGGTGGTGTTTTACGACCAGCGCCATGTGACAGGCGCCGCGCGCGGCTGGTGGCTGCTGGGGCTGTTCGGTTTTGACGATGTGGCGATTCTGGATGGCGGCTTTGCCAAATGGCAGGCCGAGGGACGCCCCGTTGACAGCGGCGTACAAAATTACGCCCCGACCTCGCCCTATTCCTTCAAACTGCGCCCCGAACGCCTGCGCCGGGCCGGGGATGTGCTGGCGAACCTCACCACCGGAGACGAGCTGCTGCTGGATGCGCGCCTTGCCGGGCGTTACGCAGGTACCGACCCCGAGCCGCGCAAGACGATGCGCGTCGGCCATATCCCGCACAGCCTGAACATGCCCTATGCGGACTTGCTGAATGAAAACGGCACATTGCGCGACGGCGCAAGCCTGCGCGCGCAATTTGACGCGCTTGGCGCGGGCGCGGATCGCGCCGTGATTGCCAGCTGCGGCAGTGGGTTGACGGCGACGATCATCACCCTTGCGCGCGTCGTCGCAGGCCTGCCGCAGGGCGCGGTCTATGACGGGTCTTGGGCAGAATGGGGCGGGCATCCAGAGCTGCCCATCGTGGCACCGGCGCCCGCTCTGCAGCAATCCGCCGTATAAACGCAAGCGTGATCGCGCGCGGCTGCAATCTTGCGCCATGATGGGACATCCCATTCGCCGCGCAGGAGCCTTGATGCCGTCTCGTCGCCATTTCATCGCCGCAGGCCTTGCGCTGCCCATGCTGATGCGCCCCGCTTTTGCACAAAGCGCCCCTCTTTCTGCGCTGCTGGATGAGGCTGCGGGCCTGGCGCCGCTGCGCGCCATCACCATCGCGCAAAACGGCGAAACCATAGTGGCACAGGGCTATAATAGCCAGAGCGCCGAGGCCGCCACCAATATCAAATCCGCCTCAAAGCCGATCATCGGTGCGCTGGTCGGCATCGCCGTGGCGCGCGGTCTGCTGGAGGGGGCGGACCAGCCCATCGCCCCCCTGTTGGCGGGGGACCTGCCCGCAAACCCCGACCCGCGCCTGAATGATGTGACCATCGGCCATTTGCTGACCATGCGGGCGGGCCTTGGGCGCACATCGGGGGCGAATTACGGCAATTGGGTCAGCAGCGGCAATTGGGTCAGGAACGCATTGGCGCGCCCCTTTGACGACGAACCCGGCGGGCGCATGTTATATTCCACCGGATCAACCCATCTGCTGTCGGCGATCCTGACGCGCGTCAGCGGTCAATCGACCCTGTCGCTGGCCCGCGAGTGGCTGGGCGTGCTGCCCGATTTCGATATCACCGGCTGGGAACGCGATCCGCAGGGCATTTACCTTGGCGGCAACGAGATGGCGATGACGCCCGCATCGCTGCTGGCCTTTGGCGAGCTGTATCGCAACGGCGGCCGCGCGCCGGATGGCACGCAATTGATACCCGCAGAATGGGTCCGCGCCTCGTGGCAATCCTACACACGCTCGGTCTATAGCGGCGACGGCTATGGTTACGGCTGGTTCTTGCGGGAACTGGGGGGCGAGCAGATCGCCTATGCCTGGGGTTATGGCGGGCAGATGCTGTATATTGTGCCTGAGCTGGCCTTAAGCGTGGTGATGGTGTCGGATGCCGATCCGCGCCCGACGACGATTGCCGATCGCGACAATCTGCATGATCTCAGCGCCCGCATGATCGCCGCCGTGCGGGCCGCCGCCTGAGTGTCATAAAATTGTGAGGGTGGGCCACTAGCAGGGCGGGGTCAGTTTTTAGGAAACCCCGCACCATGACCCTACCTTCGCTTTCCGCGCATGCGCGGCTTTTGTCGGGCGCCGCTGTCGTTAGCGCGCTGTTGGCCGCCCCCGCTGTGGCGCAAGATGTGCCGTTGGTCTATGCCGCCGAAGGCGCAGCCATCGGACTTTCGGTGCTGGGCACCCATCAATCCGGTATTTACGAAGAATCGGCCGCCGAGATCGTCACCTATGACGCGGCGTCCAAGCGCGGCTTCGTCATCAACGCCGCCGCTGGCGCGGTGGATGTGATGGATCTGTCCGATCCGACCCAGCCGGTCGTCATCAATACGATCACCCTGACCGAGGTCGGCGCGGGTGTGAACTCGATCTCGATCAAGAACGGCGTGGTCGCGATGGCGGTGCAGAACAATACCGTCACCGACAATGGCTTTGTCGTGCTGGCCGATATCGACGGCGCGATCCTGGCCACGGTCGAAGTGGGCGCCCTGCCCGACGCCCTGACCTTCTCGCCCGATGGTAATTGGGTGCTGGTCGTGAACGAAGGCGAGCCGCGCGAAGATTTCGGCATCGACCCCGAGGGCTCGATCTCGGTCATCGACATCTCGGGCGGTGCCGCGACTGTGACGCAAGCGAATGTCCGCACCGCCGATTTCCGCGCCTATAACGGGCAGGAAGACGCGCTGCGCGAAGCCGGCGTCCGCATCTTTGGCCCCGGTGCCAGCGCCGCGCAGGATTTCGAACCCGAATGGGTCGAGGTATCCAGCGACAGCACCACCGCCTATGCCTCGCTGCAGGAAAACAACGCCATCGCTGTCATCGACATTGCCAGCGCGACCATCACCGATGTGCTGCCGCTGGGCTTTAAAGACTGGTCGGAAAATGGCGCATGGTCGGGTGCGGGTCTGGATACCAGCCGCAAGGGCGAGGTGAATATCCGCCACTGGCCGGTGTTCGGCATCCTGCTGCCCGATACGATCCGTGTGTTCGAGGTGGCGGGCGAGACCTATATCCTGACCGCGAACGAGGGCGATGCCCGCGCCTATGACGAAGACGGCTGGTGGCTGGAAGAATTCGCGATCGAGGATCTGCAACTGGACGCGACCGCCTTCCCCAACGCCGCCGAATTGCAAGAAGACACTGCGATTGGCAAGCTGCTGGTGACCTCGACCCTTGGCGTTGCGAATGAGTGCAACCCCTCGCTGTCGACCGCCGAAGTGCAGGCGCTGGGCTATGCCGAAATCGGCGAATATGTCGCCGCAGAATGCGTGTACGACGCGCTTTACACCTTTGGTGGCCGCTCGGCCTCGATCTTTAAGGTTGGCGAGGGCGCGCTGGAGCTGGTCTGGGATTCGGGCAGCGATTTCGAGGAAATCACCCTTGCCGCGAACCCCGATTATTTCAACGCCGACCATGCGCACCGCGAAACGCAACTGAAACGTCGCTCGGTCAACAAAGGCCCCGAGCCTGAAGGCGCAGCGATTGGCGAGATCGACGGCCGTCTCTACGGCTTCATCGGGTTCGAACGTGTCGGCGGCGTCATGGTCTATGACATCACCGAGCCTGCAAACGCGACATTTGTCACCTATATCAACAACCGCGACTTTTCGCTGGCGCATTCCGAGGAAGGCGGCACCACCACCGACCTTGGGGCCGAGGGCCTGTACTTCATCCCCGCCGCCGATAGCCCCGACGCACAAGGCCGCCCGGTGCTGATGGTCGGCAACGAAGTCAGCGGCACGACGACCCTGTTCGCCATCGACCGCCTGGCGCCGTAAAAGACCGGATTTTCCTGTAAAAGGGGCGCCTTGGCGCCCCTTTTTTCATGCAGATCAGCGGTGAAAAAATAGGCACCGCCGCCGCCCTTACAATCATCGCAGCATCCCATTCCCCCAACGTCAAAGCATCCGACAATATTTTCCTTGCATTTTATCGTGGCGGTGAAATTGTTGAGCAATGTTGATAAGATTGTAAGAGGGATGCAGTGCTGGACCAGAACCTCGTCGGATTTTTGCGGGACTGGACCGCGCGTTGGGCGGCATTGCCGGCATCGGCTGGCATGGCCGGTCAGCGGCTTTTGTTCGAAAATATCACCCGCGAAAAACGTGATCCGATCAACGACGCCATCCCGAGCGCCGAGCATTTCGTGCCCTTTGGGGCGGGCAAGATCCGTGTGCGTGTCTTTGGCCAGACGCATGGTACGCGCCCTGCAATGCTGTATTTCCACGGCGGTGGCTGGGTGCGCGGCAGCGCCGAGACGACATGGGACATCACCGGCAATTTCGCGCGGCTGTGCGATATGGTTGTGGTCAGCGTCGATTATGCCCTTGCCCCCGAGGCGGTGTTTCCGCTGCCCGTCCATCAGGGCCTTGCCGTTCTGCGCTGGATGATCGCTGAATGCACCGCGCTGGGGATCGACCCTGCGCGGATCACGACGGCGGGCGACAGCTCGGGGGGGAATATCGCTGCGGCGGTGACGCTGGCCGCGCTGGATGCAGATGTGCCGCTGCAGGCGCAGCTGATGATTTATCCGGCGCTGGATGCGGATAATACCCGCCCCTCTTATGACGAATTCGCCAATGGGCCGGTGCTGTTGAAAAACACGATGCAGGCCTATTGGGACACCTATTGCCCGGCGCAGGAATACCTGAGCGACCCGCTGGCCGCACCGCTGCTGAGCGATCAACTGCACCGCTTGCCGCCGACGATGCTTGCGGTGGCCGAAAACGACGTGCTGCGCGACAGCGGCACCGCCTATGCCGACAAGGCGCGGGCCGCGGGGGCTGATGTAACGGTCGATCCGGGGATCGGTCTGATCCACGGCTATTTCCTTGCACAAACCTATTGCCCCGCTGTCACCACCTGTCTGCACGCCATGGCGGACTGGCTGAATGCCCAAAACGCCCAGGACGGAATACAGAATTGACCAGCAAGACAGCGCCGCGCGTCGCCATTATCGGCGGCGGTTTTTCCGGCATCGCCGCCGCCCAGCGCCTGATGAAATACGGGATCGAGGATTTCACCTTGTTCGAGCAATCGGACGCGCTGGGGGGCACCTGGCTGGATAACAGCTATCCGGGGGCCGAGGTGGACACCCCCTCGCATATCTATTCCTTCTCGTTCAACCGCAACGACTGGACGCGCACCCATTGCGCGCGGGACGAGCTGTTGGCCTATCTGCAGCGCACGGGGGATGCGTTGAACCTGGGGCCCCGGTTGCGGCTGCGCACCGGCGTGCGCGGCGCGGCTTGGGACGCGGCGACGCATCAATGGACATTGACGCTGGGTAGCGGCGAGACGGCGGTCTTTGATGCCGTGATCACCGCTGTCGGCTTTTTGAACGTCCCCAATTACCCCAAATGGGCTGAAGGCACCGGATTTGGTGGCGCGATCATCCATTCGGCGCGCTGGCCCAAGGGCTATGACCTGACGGGTAAACGGGTTGGGGTTGTGGGCACAGGCTCAACCGCGGTGCAGATCGTGACCGAAGCGGCCAAGGTCGCAGATCACCTGACCGTCTTTCAACGCGAGCCGAACTGGGTGCTGCGCAAGGGCAACCGCCCCTATACCCCCGCCGAGCGGCAGCGCTATCGCAGCTGGCTGGGGCATAAGCTGCTTCGGCTGAAGCATTTCATTGCTTACGAGCGTGAACGCGCAGGGGGGCGCAACCAGATGGCAGGCACCCCCGCCAACACCAAACTGCGCGAGGGCGCCCTGGCCTATATGCGCCACGAGCTGGCACGCCGCGCAGAGCTGATCCCCATGGTGACGCCCGACTATCCGGTCTGGGGCAAGCGCCCGGTCTATTGCGACACCTATTATTCCTCGATCGCGCAGGACAATGTCACCGTCGCGCCGCAAGTCGTTGAACTGACGCCAGACCGCGTCATCGACCAAAACGGCACGCCGCACGCGCTGGATGTGCTGGTGCTGGCGACGGGGTTCAAGGCGACCGATTACCTTTACACGCTATCGGTGCAGGGCACGGGCGGGCGCGAACTGCATGATGTCTGGGCGGGCGAGCCCGAGGCTTTGTCCGGTGTCGCCGTGCCGGGCTTTCCGAATTTCTTCATGATGTATGGGCCGAACACCAACTCCGGCCCTCTGGTCTACCTGTTGGAATCGCACGCCGATTTCGCGGCGCGCTGCATTCGCGACATGGCGCGCAGCGGCAGTGATACGGTCGAGGCGGACCCTGCCGTGACCCAACGCTTTAACGCATGGATCCAAGCCCGCCTGCAAAAGACGGTCTGGGCGACATCGAACAACTATTTCCGCAACGCCAGCGGCAAGGTCGTCACCCAATGGCCATTCACCGCGCTGACCTATCGGCTGAGTTCCAAATTCTGGCGCAAACGCGGCATGAAATATTCCAAAAATGGGGCGGCATCATGAGCCTGTTGCAAGGTAAGACCTTTTTCGTGACCGGCGCTGCGGGCGGCATTGGCGCAGCCACTGTCACGCGCCTTTTGGCCGAGGGCGCGAATGTCATCGCCAGCGACCGCTGGGATGCTGAGACCCGCGTCAGCGCGAACCTGTTGCAGGTGCCGGGGGACGTCACCTCGCGCGCGGATATGCGTGCGGCCGTCGCCGCTGGCGTTGCGGCCTTTGGCACGCTGGACGGGGGCTTTCTGAATGCGGGCGTCTGCCTGGAAGGCGGGCTGTTCGACGGTACTGACGCGGTGTTCGATCTGACGATGGATGTGAACGTCAAAGGCGTCTTTCAATCCGCCAGCGCCGTGGCCGAGGTTCTGGCCGAAAAGCAAAGCGGCAGCCTTGTGCTGACCAGCTCGATCTCGGGCCTGCGGGGCGCGGCGCGGTTCATGGCCTATGCGGCATCGAAACATGCGGTGGTCGGGCTGATGCGGTCTTTCGCGCAGCAGCTGGGGCCGCTGAATATCCGCGTGAACACGGTGCATCCGACATCCGTCCGCACGCCGATGGTGGATGATATCGCCCATGCCCGCCGCACCTTTCAGCGCGAGGATGCGACAATGGACGATCTGATGGCCCTTTATAAACAGCGCCATCTGATGCCCATCGCCTGGGTCGAACCCGAGGAAATCGCCAATGCCGTCGCCTGGCTTTTGTCCGATCAGGCGCGGTTCGTCACCGGCAATACGCTGACGATCGATGCCGGAACTTGCGTAAAATAAGACCAAAGCGCGGCACGGGGAAAACCTCGGCCGCTTTCACAACATGGAGAGTAAAATGCAACGCAGAACCGTTTTGAAACTGGGCTCTGGCTTTTTGGCGGCCAGTGCCCTTGGCCGCCCGGCCTTTGCCGCCGGGACCAAATGGGATTTCGCCGACGAATATGTCGCCAGCCTGATGCCCGGCCGTGCCGCCAATTTCTTTATCAGCCGCGTGAACGAGCGGTTCGGCGATCAGCTCGAGGTCGTCTATCAAGGCGGCGGCGCGCTGGGGTATAAATCGGCCGATCACTTTGACGCGGTCGAAACCGGCGCCGTGCAGGCCGCAACCACGCTTGTCACCCAGTTGAACGGGATCAACCCGCTGTTCAACGTGTCGAACCTGCCCTTCCTGGTGAAATCCATCGAGGAATCACGCCTGCTGTGGGATACCGCCAGCCCTTATTATGGCGATATCTTTGAGGAATACGGCCAGGTCCTGCTGTTTGGATCGCCCAGCCCGCCCGCTGGCATCCATTCGAAAAACCCGATCGACTCGGTCGAGGCCCTGCGCGGCCTGCGCATCCGCACCTTTGACAGCATCTCGACCCGCACGATGGCGAATGCGGGCTGTGCGCCCTTGCAGATCGCATGGACCGATGTGGTGCCGCAGCTATCGACGGGCGCGCTGGATGCGATGCTGACCTCGGCGGACGGCGGCGCGTCGATCTCGTGCTGGGATTACCTGAGCAACTTTACCTTGTTCTTCTATTCGCTGGCCAGCTATTGCGCGCATGTGAACCGCGACGCGTTCGAGGCCCTGCCCCCCGAAGTGCAAGAGGGCCTGCGCGAGATCGGTCAAGAGACCGTCGATTTCGCCTGGACCGAAGTGATCGAAGTGCTGAACGCCGGTCTTGCCACGCTGGAAGAGCATGGCATGAATGTGCAGCGCGAGCCGAACCCCGCCGCCTTTGCCCAACTGCAAAGCGCGGGCAATGACGCCCGCACCGAATGGCTATCGACCACAGGTGACGCAGGCGCCGCCCTGCTGGCTGATTTCGAAGCCAAGGTCGGCTGATCCAGATGAAAACAGCCGCGAAAACCGATCCGAAATGGCTGCATGTCATTTCGCGCTTCTCTCACGGTCTGAACCTGATCGCGGCGACATTCGCCGCGGTTCTGGTGACGGTCATGCTGCTGACCATCGTGCTAGAGGTCGTGCTGCGGCTGTTTTCGCGCTCGACCTATATGGCGGATGCCATCGTGGCGAACGGCCTATCGATTGCGACCTTTATGACGCTGGCCTGGGCGATGGAATCGGGATCGATGATCCGCGTGAACATCGTGCAGCAGATGGTGAACGATCGCATCCGCTATGTGATGGAACTGATCTGCACCGCCGCCGCCGCCGCCCTTACCGGCTGGCTGTGGTATTACATCTATCTGATTTTCGAGCGGAGTTTTAACCGCGGCAGCCTTGCGACCTATATGATTTCATTCCCCAAATGGTATCTGGATATCTTTCCGGTCATCGGTTTGGCCCTGCTGTTCTTGCATATCTGCGTGCGCCTGCTGCGCCTGATTTTTGTCGGCGACACCACCGAACGCGCGTTGGAGATTTAACCGATGGAAGCCGCAATCGCACCTGTGGTGCTTATTTCATTGATCTTCCTTGTGCTGGGCATGGGGGTCTGGGTCTTTTTGGGGCTGGTGATGGTGGCCCTCCTTAGCCTGCATTTCGTGATGGATTTTTCCTTTGCGCGGATCGGGTCGATCACCAGCACCATTTTTGCCTCAAAGATGGTGTCTTGGGAATTGGCGGCCATCCCGCTGTTCATCCTGATGGGCGATATTATCGTGCGCACGGACATGTCGCGCCGCCTGTTCCAAGGCATCTCGCCTTTCGCGCGGCTGCTGCCGGGGGGCCTGCTGCATACCAATGTCTTGGGCTGCACCATGTTCGCCGCTGTCTGCGGCTCTAGCCCCGCGACCGCCGCCACGATTGGCAAAATCACCATCCCCGAGCTGAAGGCCCGCGGCTATGACCACCAACTGTCCTCCGGCTCGCTTGCGGGTGCGGGGACGTTCGGGCTGCTGATCCCGCCGTCGATCTCGCTGGTGATTTACGGCATCTCGGCCAATGTCTCGATCGCCAAGCTGTTCATGGCGGGCATCGTGCCGGGGATCGTGCTGGCGATCATGTATTCGGCCTATATCGCCATCCGCTGCAAGATGAACCCGGCGCTGGCCCCCAGCGAGGGCGCGCGACCCACCTTGCGCGAATTCGCCCAAGGCATCTGGATTCTGGCGCCGATGATCCTGCTGATGGGGTTCGTGCTGGGCACGATCTATACCGGCATCGCAACCCCGTCCGAGGCTGCGGCAATGGGGGTTATGGGGTCAATCCTGATTACCGCCGCGTCGCGGCAATTCTCGCTGCGGCTGTTTCTGGATGCGTTGCGCAGCGCGCTGCGGGTCTCGGCGATGATCACGATCCTGATCGCCTCCTCGGCTGTGCTGTCGGCGGCAATTGCCTATATGCATGTGCCGCAGACGATCTCGGATATGTTCGTGCAGATGAACCTGCAACCGTGGATGCTGATCGCGGTGCTGCTGGTGTTCTATATCATCCTTGGCATGTTCATTGATGGCATCTCGATCATCGTGATGACGCTGCCTATCGCCTTTCCGCTGATCGTGAATGCGGGCTTTGATCCGATCTGGTTCGGCGTCTTTCTGGTGCTGGTGATTGAAATGAGCGCGATCACCCCGCCGGTGGGCCTGAACCTGTTCGTACTGCAAGGGCTGACGGGCGACAGCTTTACCCGCACAATCCGCGCGGCCTTTCCGTTCTTCCTGTTGTTGGTATTGGGTGCGATCATCATGTCGGTCTTTCCGCAGATCATCCTGTTCCTGCCAGAGTTGATGTCGAGGTAACCCATGTCACTGACCGTCGATCTGAATGCCGATATGGGCGAAAGTTTTGGCGCCTGGCAGATGGGCGATGACGCGGCGATGCTGGGGATCGTCACCTCGGCCAATGTCGCCTGCGGCTTTCACGCGGGCGATCATGAGGTGATGGCGAAAACCCTGCGGCTGGCCAAGGCCGCAGGGGTCGCTGTCGGCGCGCATCCGGGTTTTGCCGATTTGCAGGGCTTTGGCCGCCGCCCTATACCGGGGTTCACGGCCGATCAACTGGCCAGTCTGGTCGCGGCGCAAATCGGGGCGATGATCGGCATCGCGCGCCTTGTGGATGTCGAGCTGCGTCACGTGAAACTGCACGGCGCGCTCAGCAATATGGCGATGGTGGATCGCGCCATGGCGGATGCCTGCCTTGGGGCCGCCGCGCGTGTGCTGCCGGGGGCTATCCAGTTCGTGCTGCCCGGCACGGCACTCGAGGATGCGGCGCTGGCCTTGCGCGCGCCGATCGCGCGCGAGATTTTCGCCGATCGCGGCTATGCGCCCGATGGCAAGCTGCTGCCCCGCAGCCACCCGGATGCGATGCTGCATGATCCAGCCGTGATCGTGCCGCGCATTTTGCGCATTTTGGACACGGGCACCATCATCGCCCATGACGGCACGCTGATTCCCGTGAAACCTGACACGATCTGCCTGCACGGGGACGAGCCGCATGCCGTCCGCAATGCCGAACACCTGCGCCATGCGCTGGAACAGGCGGGCGTGCGCGTTGCCGCCCCCGAACGCCCCTAAAACCGAAAGCCGACCATGACAGAACCCTCGATCAGCCGCCGCCTTGCCGCCCTTGCGCATCAGGCCGCGGCCCAGCCCGACCTGCCGCGCCTGCGCGCTATTCTGGCGCATAACCTGACCCTTGCCACCAGCCCCGCGCGTCCGACCGAGCGGCTTGTTCTGCCGGGCGAGAGCGGCCCTGTCGCGCTGGCTGGCCGCCTCGCCGCGCAGATCTATGCCCGTGCCCAAGATGACTGGTTTGACGAGGGCCGCTGCCATATCGCGCCAATGGTGATCGCCGCCGCGCTGGCCAGTGGCACCGACGATCTTTATGCCGCCGTCGCAGCCGGTTATGCCGCCGAGATGCCCGTCGCCGCCACCTATGGCTTGCAAGCGCATAAACAAGGTTTCCGCCCAACATCGATGTTCGGCAATATCGGTGCGGCAGCGGCGGCGAGCGTTGGCCTTGGGCTGGATGCGGCGCAGACCGCGCGGGCGATCTCGCTGGCGGCAAATGCATCCGCAGGCCACACCCGCTGCATGATCGAGGAAACCGATGAATGGCGGCTGGACCTGATGCGCGCCGCCCGCGCCGGGATCGAGGCCGCGCTGCTGGTGCAACTGATGGATGCCACCGCCGCCGACCAAAGCTTCGAGGGGCAGAACGGCTGGGCACAGTCCTATTTCGACGATCGCGGCGCCCAGCGCCTGCTTGATACGCTGGCGAGCCGCGTCTTTGACCTGAAGCAGGTCGGGCTGAAACCCTATCCCGCCAGCGGTGTCGGCTTTGCCACGATTGATGCGGCGCTCAAGATGCGCGCAGATTTGGGCGGCGCACCTGCGGATGATGCGCGGATCAGCCTGTTCGCCCATGAAACGGTCTGGCTGGTGCCCGGTGCCGAGGCGCGCGGCCCCTATCGCAGCTTGCTGGGCGCAGCGCTGTCGCTGCCTTGCCTTGCGGCGCAAGGCCTGCTGACCGGCACCGTCGTGCCGCTGATCGGACCCGATCTGCCCGCAGATATCGCACGGGTCATCGCGGGCACCGCGATCCATCACGACAACAGCCTGCCGCCGCAGGTCGCGCGCATGGTGCTGACGCAAAACGGCAAAAGCTATGAGGTGATGGGTGATGGTGATGCGCTGATGGCGCTGGATTTCGACAGTATCACCGCCGATCCCGCCAGTTTCGCGCTGCGCTTTGGCGTGACGGCTGCGGATGTCAGCCGCATCATCGCCGCCCTGCCCATGGGCAAGGTCAGCGCCAGCGCAGCCATTGCCGCGCTGACCTAGAGTTTAGCGCAGACGCGCGATCACTTGGCCGGGGGCGAGCATCGCCCCCGCCTCGGCCACAAGGGTAATCCGGCCAGCGGCCTCCGCAATGACTTGGGTTTCCATCTTCATCGCCTCGATCGCGGCCAGCGGCGTGCCCTCATGAACCTCATCCCCGTCAGCGACCAGCCATTGCAGCAAGCTGCCCGCGAAAGGCGCGCAGATCTCGCCTGCGCTTGCCTCTGGCGCGGCGGCTTGGGCGGGTGGCGCGGCACCTGCAAACAGCGCCAGCGGCAGGCCGAGCGCGTGGCGCTTGCCGTCAATCTCAATAAAACTGCGGATCATCTGCGGATCGACGGGGTCGACGCGCGGCGCGGGTGCGGGCGGCTGCCACTGGGTTTCGATCCAGTTGGTGTAAACGCCGAAACCCTCGGTGCCGATAAAGGCGGGCGCGTCGACAATCGCGCGGTGAAAGGGCAGCACGCTTGCCACGCCCTCGATCTGGAACTCGGCCAAGGCGCGGCGCGCACGCGCCAGCGCGATGGCGCGCGTCGGGCCGGTGACGATCAGCTTGGCCAGCAGGCTGTCATACACACCCGGCACCACCGAGCGGCCATCGACGCCGCTATCGACGCGCACCCCGGCCCCGATGGCGCGTTAAAGGCGGTGATCTGACCGGGCGTCGGTAAAAAGCCACGGCCCGGATCCTCCGCATTGATGCGAAATTCAATGGCATGGCCGCGCGGGGCGGGCGTGTCGGTGATCGACAATGGCAGACCATCCGCGATGCGCAGCTGTTCGACCACGATGTCGAGGCCGGTGACTTCCTCGGTCACGCCATGTTCGACCTGCAGGCGGGTGTTCACCTCGAGAAAGGAAATCACGCCATCGGATGACAGCAGAAATTCAACCGTCCCCGCGCTGGTATAACCCGCTGCGGCGCAGATATCGCGCGCGGCGCTGTGCAGGCGGTCGCGCTGGGCGTCGCTGAGGAAAGGCGCGGGCGCTTCTTCGACCAGTTTCTGGTTGCGGCGCTGCAAGCTGCAATCGCGGGTGCCCAGCACCTGCACATTGCCATGCTGGTCGGCGATGACCTGCACCTCGACATGGCGGGGGCGGGTCAGGAACTGCTCGCCGTAACAGGCGCCGCGCCCAAAGGCCTCGACCGCTTCGCGTTGGGCGGCGTCGAACAGGGCGGCGACTTCGGAGAGATGATGCGCGACCTTCATCCCACGTCCGCCGCCCCCGAAGGCGGCCTTGATCGCCAGCGGCAGGCCGACCTCGCGCGCGAACGCCAGCGCGGCGGCCCCATCCGCCAGCGGTCCGTCCGAGCCCTTGACCAGCGGCGCGCCGACCTGCTGCGCGATGCGCCGCGCCGCGACCTTATCGCCCAGCGCCGCAATGACATCGGGGCGCGGCCCGACCCAAATCAGACCTGCGTCGATCACCGCCTGCGCGAATTCGACGCGTTCGGACAAAAAGCCATAGCCAGGGTGGACGGCATCGGCCCCTGCGCGCTGGGCGATGGCGATGATCTTTTCGATATTCAGATAGGTCTCGGCAGGGCGGCCTGCACCCAGACCAAACGCCTCGTCCGCGGCGCGCATGTGCAGGGCGTTAAAGTCATCTTCGGCATAGATCGCGACGGACTGAACCCCGTAATCGCGGGCGGCGCGGATGATACGCAGGGCGATCTCGCCGCGATTGGCGATCAGCAGCTTTTTCATGAATGCATCTCCTGCATGTCAGCGGTCACGGGCGCGAAATGCGCAATGGGGTTAAAGCGCACGCGCGCGCCGGGCGGAATTTGCGCTGCCAGATCAAGGTGGTAATCGGCGATGACGGCGATGACAGGATAGCCGCCCGTCAGCGGGTGATCGCGCAGGAACACCAGCGGATAGCCGGAATGCGGCACTTGGATCGCGCCTGTCGGGGTGCCTTCGGACACCATTTCACCAAGATGCGCGCGTTCAATGGGCGCGCCGCCGGTCAGGCGCATACCCACACGGTCGACGGCATCCGAGACCGTCCAGCTTTGCGTGGCAAAGGTCTGAAAACCCGTCGCAGTGAACCAATCTGTGCGCGGGCCGGGAATGACATCAAGGATGACGTCAGACCCGCGCGCGGGCAGGTCCGGCCCCAATGCGGCATCAGCGACCGCCTGCGCGGAGCGCCCCGCGCCATGGATTGCATCCCCGGCGCGCAGTGGCATCGGGCCAAGCTGCGCCAGCGTATCCGTCGCGGCAGATCCCAGCACGGGTGCGATATCATAGCCGCCCCGCAGCGCCAGATAGCTGTAAATCCCAGCCCGCGGCACTGCCAAACGCACAACGTCACCTGCATCCAGCGCGAATGGCTGGTCGTGCGGCACAGTAATTTTGCGACCCCCTGTCGTGGTGATGTTGCAGGGCGCCGGCGCGCCGGACAGCGCGATGGTCAGCGCGGCCTCGGCCCGCAGTTGCAACCCGCCGAGTGAAACCTCGATCACCGGATCATCCGCCGGATTGCCCAGCAAGCGGTTCGCACGCCCCATCGCGGCACGATCCATCGCGCCGGACTGTCCGACGCCCTGCCCCGTAAATCCATCGCGCCCGCCATCTTGCCACAGCGCGGGCCGATCCGCGCGCAGCACGCGAAACGCCAAGGGAGATTGCGGTGATGCGGGCGGCTTTGGCGCAGGTGGCAGGATCGTGACATCCATCTGCGATGCCGCACGAAAGCGGACCGTATCGCCGGGCATAAACAGCGCGGGACGCGGGCGCGACATATCCCACATCGGCACATCGGTACGACCAATGATCTGCCAGCCGCCGGGACTTTGACGCGGGTAAACCCCGCCAAACCGCCCCGCCAGCGCAACAGCACCCGCCGGGATCGCGACGCGCGGCACGGTGCGGCGCGGCAAATCAAAGGCGGGGTCCGCGCAGTAAAGATAGGCAAAGCCTGGCGCGAAGCCGGTAAAAGCCACGCTAAAATGGGCCGCGCCGTGGCGGGCGATCAATGTGGGTTTATCCAACCCCATCAGGCGCATGACCTCGTCCAGATCTTCGCCATCATAGATCACGGGGATATCATGCTGTAGGCCGCTACGCGCGGCGGTGCCAATCGCGCCAAAGGCGGCAACCGCCTGCTGCAACGCATGTGCTGATGTTTGAAAGCGGTCGAATTTCAGCAAAAGCGTGCGTGCCCCCGGGATCACCGCGTGCAGCCCGGGCAAATCTGCTTCTTGCAGGCGATCAAACAAAGCCAGCGTCTGAGCGAGCCCAGAAAGTTCAATCACCAGCCCATCCGAACCGCCCGGCAGAAATCGCACGTCACTCACCTCATTGCTGTCCACAGCTAATATGTTCAATAATAGATTTGCAATTGTTCAATCAAATGCGGCGATACTTTTCATGGAACTTTCGCTAGCATAGTGCGACATAGAGGCATCTTTTGATGTATTCTTCAGCATATTCCAGCCAGTAAGAGGCCCCATGCCCCCCCTCGCGCCCCAAAGCAAAGCCATGCCCGCTGAAGATCAGACGACGCTTGTCCGGCAGGTGGTCAGCCAAATGCGCGAAATGCTGATTTCGGGCGAGATGACGGCAGGCGAAAAGCTGTCAGAACATAAAATCGCCGCGCATTTTGGCATCTCGCGCAACACCTTGCGCGAGGCATTTCGCGAACTGACGGCCGAGAATCTGCTGGATTACCAACCCCATCGCGGGGTTTTTGTCGCCGCGCCCGATGCGGGCGACATTATCGACATCTATCGCGCGCGCCATATCATCCAAGGTGGCGCCGTGCGCGCCGCGAACCCCGGCCACCCCGCGCTGCTGCGCATGGCCCAGATTGTGGACGAGGCCAAGCGCGCCCAACACAACGAGGATTGGCGCGCGGTCGGCACAGCCAATATCGCATTTCACCGCGCCATGGTCGACCTCAGCGATAGCGCGCGCCTGACGGCCAATTTCGAAAACCTGCTGGCCGAACTCCGTCTGGCCTTCGGGCAAATGCACGACGACGCGTTCCTGCATGGGCCATTCGTGCCGATGAACGCCGAGCTGCTGCACCTGCTGCAAGACGACAAGCTTGCCGCCGCAGCCGCATATCTTGAGACCTACCTGATCCGATCCGAGCGCAGCCTGCTGGCCGCTTTAACGCGCGGACACAGCAAGGATTGACCAGCGCGCTCGCGCCGCACGCGGGCGGCATATTGCCGGAACAGAGGGGGTGGGTGGCGGAGACGAAGGGATTCGAACCCTCGAGACCCTTTAGGGGCCTGCACCCTTAGCAGGGGTGTGCCTTCGACCACTCGGCCACGTCTCCGCCTGCGGGTCTATCAGCCAAATGCTGGGACGCACAAGGGCCATTTCGCGCGCAAACGCTTGATGAGCGTAGCGTAAAGCAGCATTCCCTCAGCAGAAACGGCGCCCGCCCGCAGGTGCGGTGCGTGCGGCGCGGTCGGAATAGGCGGGCAGCGTCACCACAAGGCGCAGGCCCGCAGGCACCGCATCCTCGAGCAGCAGGCTGCCGCCATGGCGCGCGATGATACGGTTCGCAAGGTAAAGGCCAAGCCCCACCCCTTCGGACTTGTCATCCGTGCGCGCGATCTGGCCGCGTTGAAAGGGTTGCAACAGGCGGGCGCGATCTTCGGGCAGGATACCGGGGCCGTCATCCTCGACCACAACGACATGTTCGCTGCTGCCCGGTGTCAGGGTAAAGCGCGTATTACGCGCATATTTACGGCTGTTCTCGACCATATTCGACAAGGCGCGCTCGAGGAGTGCGGCGCTGCCGTTGATCAGCGCAGGACGCTGCGGGGCGTTATCATCGACGATCAGGTCGTAATCCTGCGCAACCTGCAGCATCAGCACGCGCAGATCGACCTGTTCATCAAGGGTGATGGTCTCAGCCTCGGTGAAATGGGCCGCGCCATCGGCGACACGGGTAATGCGTTCGATATCGCGTTCGGCGGCGGCGCGGATCTCGGGGTCGAGCTTGCGGATGCGCAGCGTCAGGCGCGCCAAAGGCGTGCGGATATCATGCGAGAGCGCCGCGATCATATCGCTGCGACTGCGGTCGGCCTGCGAGATATTCTGCTGCATCTCGTTAAAGGCATAGACCAAGAACCGCAGATCCGGCGGGCGCGGCAATGGCAGCGTGCGCGGCTTCAGATCGCGACCAAAGGCATCGACGGCGGCGGTCAGACGGCGCAGGGGCTTCGTCTCGCGCCAGACGATCAACATCGTCAGCACCGCAACGCCCGTCAACAGCAGCGCCGCAAACATGCCCAGCGGCAGGCCCACAAATGACAACCCCGGCGAAGGACGGCGCAGCACATGCAACCATGTGCCGTCATGCAGCTGCACCGACACCCTTACACGCTGGGGCACGACGGAAAAGCGCAGCTCGACCGGCAAAAAGCTTTTGCGCACATCCGCGACCGATACTTCCAGCGGATGGCTGCCCAGCACCACGGAATATTCCGCAAGCCAGGCGCTGTAACCCTCGAGCATGGTGGTCGCTTCGTGGCTTTGCGGGTCAAGGCCGTTCTCGATCGGCAGCGGGGTCAGCCAGGCCTGCGTGTGTTCGGTGGCGACCGCGCGCAGCAGCAGCATTCGATCCTCGGGATCGGCCGTATCCATCAGGGCGACAAGCGCCTCGAGCTGGTCGGGAAAAGGCAGGACGCGGCGACCACTGGCGGTGGTATCGCGATCCGACAAATACAGCGACACGCTGACAACCTGCGCCAGCAACATGCATAGCGCGATGAACAGCATCAGCCGCGGCCCTAGGCCAAGACGTTTCATACGCGGCTCCGCCGGACGGCACAGCTGAGGACATAGCCGCCGCCGCGCACCGTTTTGATAATGCTGGCACCGTCATCCCCCAGCTTGCGCCGCAGTTTGGACACTTGCACGTCGATGGCGCGGTCGAACGGGCCGCTCATGCGGCCACGGGTGGTGTCCAGCAGATGATCGCGGCTGAGCACACGGCCCGGCGCGATGACGAACTGCACCAGCAATTCGAACTCGCCCGAGGAAAGCCCGGCCTCTTGCGCCGTATCGCGATCTGTCAGGGACCGCGCGGCAAAATCCAGCCGCCAATTCAGGAATTCAGCAATTTCGCGGCCCGTCGCCTCGTCCGTCAGCACGCCGCGCCGCAGCAGCGCACGCACACGGGCCACCAATTCGCGCGGGTTAAAGGGTTTGGGCAGATAGTCATCCGCCCCCAATTCCAGCCCGACGATGCGGTCGATATCGCTGCCACGCGCCGTCAGCATCATAATGCGATAGGGCGCATTCGGCGCAAGACGGCGGCAGATTGACAGACCATCTTCGCCCGGCAGCATCACATCCAGCAGCAGCACATCAGGATGTTCATGCAACAGATAGGCATCCAGCATATGACCATCGGCAAAGGCGCTGACCAGAAAACCCTCTTCTTCCAAAAGGGCGGCGGTCAGGCCACGCAGATCGACATCATCTTCCACAAGCGCGACGCGGCGCGGCGTATCATAGCTGGGTTTTTGCATGGCAATCCTCATACGCGTTTAGGCCTGCCTCAGAAAGACGCCGCGTCAGCAGGTTACAAAATATTACACGAATTTGCAGGCCGCTCATGCGGCAATTACGTGGCGCGCGCATAGATTGGGATAGATTCACTCATAGGTTACAGATGCGCCGCATATCCCCGCCAATCCTGATGACACTTTTGCTGCTGGGGGCCGCGTTACCCGCCAGCGCCTCGATGGGGCGCCTCGATCCGCGCCCCGCGCCGGCCGCCGCCCCGCCCAGCCTGTGTATTTTCACACCGGGCAATGCGCCCCTGCCCTGCATTGCGCAGCCGCAGCAGGGTGCCCGCTAGGGCGTAAACCTCAGCGTGCTCTCGCAGCCCTCGACCCCTGCGGCGGGCGGATTGCAAAACGCGCCGTGGAGAAAGAGGACGACGGATGCGCCCTCTAGCCGTGCCTCTTGCGCGACGCCGGACCATGCGCGGTGCAGACCATTGGGCGTCGACAGCCAGATCGTCACCGGACAGCCCGCGCTGCCACAAAAGTATGACCATGCGCCCGCGCAGCCAAATTCCATGACGTTTTGCAGATAATCCGGCTGGCCGTCACCGTTCAGATCGGTCGAGGTGATATAATTGGCGCTATAACCCGGCTCGCCGCCCACATCGCGGCATTCGGCCATCAGCGCATCAGTGGCGGCCGTGATCTCGGGCGGCAGATCTTGCGCGGCCAGCGCACTGGCAGCTAGAAAGAGGGCCATCGTAAGGGTTAGAAATTTCACGCAAAAGTCTCGGTTCTGAGCGCCGCAAACCGCTGGCGCGCGGTGGTTTTCAGCGCGGCGATCTGCGCGCGCCCGGCGCGGTCCATCCGCCATGTCAGGATAGGCAACAGCACCGGCAGCACAATGGCCAACGTCCCCAGCACCGGCAGGATCGCCAGAATTAGCCCAAAGGCCAGCACGCCGATAAAAAAGGCAACGACCAGCCCCTTCCACATCGGTTCGGTCAGGCGGAACAATCGCACAAGGTTCGCATCCAGCCAGACCTCTTGCCCCGAGGTGCGGTCATAGATCGCGACCAGCGTGGCATCGGGCTTGCCTTTAGGCGTCAGCCACAGCGAATGCAGGATATCGCCCTCCTCGGCGATCAGGCCGGTGTTCCAGATATGCAGCGGATAGGGGGTGCCATCGGCCAGATCCAATTGGATCGTCTCTTGCACATTGGTGGTGACCACCTGCCCCGCGACATTCCCTGGCGCGGGCACGGATGTTGTCCTTGTCGTTGTTGCGGCGCGGCGCACGCGGCCGACGATGTCGCTTAGTTCATAAACACGCCGTCCCAGTGCTAATTCCATCTTACACCCGTGGTAAAATGCCAAACTCTGCCGCTAAAAGTTTCTGCATAGTTGCGTAGCTGTCAACACAAAGATGAGCGCCAAGGCTTTAGTTTGCAGGTGATCCGCGCTAAATATGACCCAAACAGCCGCGCGAGATCCTATGACCATTACCCACCAAGACGAGTTAGAGGCCCTGCAAGAGATTGGCCGCATCTGCGCCAATACGATGCAGGCCATGGCCAAAGCGATCGAGCCCGGCATCACCACCGCCGAGCTGGACGCGATCGGCCGCGCCTATATGGAACGTGAGGGGGCAATGTCTGCGCCGCAATCGACCTATGATTTCCCCGGCACGACCTGCATTTCGGTGAATGAGGAGATCGCGCATGGCATTCCCGGCACCCGCGCCATTCGCACCGGCGATCTGGTGAATATTGACGTCTCCGCCTCGAAGAACGGCTATTTCGCCGATACGGGTGCCACTTTTCGGTCGGGGGTCGTGCATCCGCGCCTAGACCGGCTGTGCCGCGATGGCAAACGCGCGACGCAGATCGGCATGGCGCAGGTCGCCAGCGACCGCCCGCTGGCCGGCATCGGCAAGGCCATTGGCCGTTTTGCGAACGAACGCGGCTATACGCTGATCCAGAATCTGGCCAGCCACGGCATCGGGCATAGCCTGCACGAAGAGCCAAAGGAAATCGCCACCTGGCCCACGCGCGGCGAAAAGCGGCGGATCAACAAGGGCCTTGTCCTGACGGTCGAGCCGTTTCTGTCCACCGGCGGGCTATGGGCCGAGGGCGGTGAGGATGACTGGACGCTCTATGCCTCGCCCAGCGCGCCCTGTGTGCAGTATGAACATACCGTTGTGGCCACTGATACCGGCCCGCTCATCGTCACCCTGCCGGGCTAGTCACCGGCCAGCGGGTTCGGGGCGCGTCCAGATCCATAGCGCGATCGCGCCCATGATAACGCCCACGACCAGCGCCAGAACCAGCCCCGGTCGGGCGGCGATCCAGAACACGACATAGCCAAATGTGATCCCGCCCGCCGCCATATATTTGGCACGGCGGGGGATCGCGCCTTCGGCCCGCCACGCGCGCAGGCTGGGGCCGAAACGGGGATGATCAAGCAGCCAAGCCTCGAGCCGGGGCGAGGATTTGCCAAAGCACCATGCGGCGAGGATCAGGAAAATCGTCGTGGGCATCAGCGGCAGGAACGCCCCGATAAAGCCCAGCGCAACCATCAGACAGCCCAGCGCAAAAAAGCCCGCACGACCAAGGCTGTGGCGTTTGCCGCCGTTTCCGTCCGTCATATGTCCGATCCTTTTGCGCGGGTATTCGCGGGCATAGCACCCGCGCAGTGGCGGATGAAGGGCTATTCCCCCTGCCGCGCCGCATAATCGGCGCGCGACTGCGTGATCTGCGCGCGGTTTTCCTCGGCCCAGATCCAGACGGCGCAGAACGCTTTGCTAAGGCCAAGGCCCAGATCCGTTAGCTGGTAAACCACCTTTGGCGGCACCACCGGATAGACGGTGCGGGTGACAAGACCGTCGCGTTCCATGGCACGCAGGGATTGTGTCAGCATCTTCTGGCTGATGCCGGTGCAGGCGCGCGACAGCTCGCCAAAGCGGCATGCGCCGCGCTCGGTCAGGGTCTCGATCAGCAGCATCGTCCATTTATCGGCAACGCGGCCGATAATCTCGACTACCAGCTGCTCAAGCTCGGGATCGGGTTGCGGCAGATCGTTCAATTCTGCCCGCAGGGCGTCAGCGCGCATGGTCTTACTCTCTTTTTGGTAAGTATAGATATTTTGGGTGCCTACTTTCATAATGATAGCAGAGCGCGCATCTGTCTGCCATCACCAAGGAGAGGCGACATGAGCTTTACCAATCGCACCATTTTGATCACCGGCGGCAATTCCGGCATCGGCCAGGCGCTGGCTGTGGCGCTGGCCGCCCGCGGCAACCGCATCATCATCACCGGCCGCAATGCGGGCAGCCTGAAAGCGACGCTGGCCGCTAATCCCGGCATGGCGGGCTATGCGCTGGATGTGACGGACCCCGCCGCGCTGACCGCCTTTGCGGCGATTGTCACCACGGACCATCCCGCGCTGGATACCGTGATCCTGAACGCCGGCATTATGGAGGCCGAGGATTACACCGCCGATCCCATCAGTCTGGATGTGGCCGCGCGCACCATCGCCACCAATCTGACCGCACCGATCACACTGGCGGCGCTGCTGTTGCCGCATCTGATCGGACAGCCACAGGCCGCCGTGGTGACGGTCAGTTCCGGCCTTGCCTTTGTGCCGCGCGCAAGCCACGCGGTTTATTCAGCAAGCAAGGCCGCGATCCATTCGTGGACGCAATCGCTGCGCCACCAGTTGCGCGCCACTTCGGTCGCCGTGCACGAGATCGCCCCGCCCCTTGTCGCCACCGATCTGACCCCCGGCCAATCCCAGAACCCCGCCGCACTACCGCTCGCGGATTTTACCGCCGAGGTGGTGCAGATCATGTCCGAGGACGTCGTGCCGGGAGAGATCATGGTCCAGCGCGTCGGCTTTCAACGCCGCGCCGAGGCCGAGGGCCGCTATGACGCGACTTTCGCGGCCATCAACGCGCATTAGGCCGCTTACTGCACCGTATGGGCGGTAAGCGTATAGCCGAAGGGGTCCTGAAAGGCAAAATAACGTCCAAAAGGGCCGTCCTTTGGCGCAAAGGCGATCGTGACGCCTTGTGCGATCAGATGCTGATGCAGCGCATCGGCATCGTCGCAGCCAAACCATAGCGCGATCCCATGTCCCAATGCCTTCGACGGATCGAACCCCTCGACCGGCAGGCGCACGGCAAAGGGAACAGGCGCGGTTTGGAACACGACCGCGCCGGGCGGGGCAAACGGCGCGGCGGTCAGGCCGACAACCTCGGTGTAAAACGCGCGGGCAGCGTCCAGATCCGCGACTTGGATGCCGATGAAATCCGGGCCAATCAGATGGGGCATTTGGGTTGTCCTTTTGCGGGGCTAAGGCTATTGTCAGTGAGCTGATATAATATAAGCAAGCTGATATGAAAAGCCCCGATGACGACACATTCCTGCCCCATGACACCGTCGGCTATGCGCTGAAACGCGCGCAGCAGGCGATGCGCCTGCATATGGATCGGCAGTTGCGCGACATCGGCCTGAGCGCGCCGCAGTATTCCGTGATGGCAAGCCTCGAGGCCGAGCCGGGCGCCTCGAATGCGCGACTGGCGCGGCGCACCTTTGTCACCCCGCAAACGATGCAGGCCATGCTGGTCAAGCTAGAGCAGGCCGGGCTGATCACCCGCACCCCGGACGCTGATCACGGTCGCATCCAGCGCACCGAGCTGACAGATACAGGCCGCGCAGCGTTGACAAAGGCACATCTGGCCGTGCGCCAATCCGAACAACTTGCCCGCGATGCCGCAACGCCTGAGACAATTGCAATCCTGACGCGCATTGCAAAGGCGCTGGGCTAAACGGTCGCTTTCAACTGCCGCTCGATCTCGATCAGGCGCTGCTTGCGCCATAGCCCGCCACCATAGCCGGTCAGCGACCCATCTGCGCCAATCACGCGGTGACAGGGAATCATCAGGGCGATTTGGTTGGCGCCATTGGCGCGGGCAACGGCCCGCATCGCGGTCGGGCGGCCGATACGGCGGGCAATATCGGAATAGCTGCGCGTCTCGCCCGCTGGAATCTCGCGCAATGCATCCCAAACGGATTGCGTAAAGGGGCTGCCCGCAGCGGCCAGCGGCGTCTCGAAACGATCGGTCCGCGCGGCGAAATAATCGTCCAACTCGCGCGCAGCCTGTTCAGACGGGGGCATGGCGCCAATCCCTATCCCCTCTTTCGTGGCGGCCTGAAGGCGCGCAAGTTCCGCGGGCAATGCCTTGCGATCCACGAATTCCAGCAGATGCAGATGACTTTGACTGGCGACGGCGATCATGTCGCCGAGGGGCGTCGGGATCCATGTCGCGCGCATCAGCCGATCGGGGCGCAACGCCGCCGGCGCAACACCCAGCAGCCGCGCAAAGGCGGCGCGAAAGGCGCTGGCGGATTCGAAACTCGCATCCACCTGTGCGCTGATCACCTTGCCGCCCTCGGCCAGCGTGGTGAATCCCTCGCGCAGGCGGCGCTGCCGCGCCATTTCAAGAAAGGTCATACCGAACTGCCGCCGAAAGCTGCGCCGCACGGTCGAGGGGTCATAGCCCATTTTCGCGATATGACCCTCAGACCATCGAAAATCGGGCTGCGCTTCTAGCGCGTCCAGCAGCGCAGCGATGCTCGGGTCCGCCAAAGCCGCCGCATGCAGCGGATGGCAACGCTTGCAGGGGCGATAGCCCGCCGCAATACATTCGCCGATCGTGGCGTAAAAGGTGCAGTGATCCGGCTTTGGTTTGCGCGCAGGGCAGGTCAGACGGCAGAAAATCCCGGTTGAGGACACCCCAACATAGGCCTGCCCGTCGAAACGGTCATCGCGCGCCAACAGCGCATCATAAAGGGTTTGGAAATCTGGAAGATCGAACAACATGACAGATGTATAGCGCAAGCCCACACGCCGTGCCCCCGATTTTCGGGCGTCTATTTTTATAAACACAGACGCTTATACACACCCGTGCATCGCCACAGATCATACGATGACACAAAGCTTTTGCGTCAGGCGATCATATCATGTTCTGGGGAGCTAAAAGCTCTAAATGGCGGACTGGGGAGGATTCGAACCCCCGACCCCTTGATTCGTAGTCAAGTACTCTATCCAACTGAGCTACCAGTCCGCTTTAGAGTGAGGCCCTTCTAGCCATGGGCGCCGAGGGCCGCAAGGGGAAAAATCAGGCCTCTTCCTGTTCCGTGACGGCAGGCACGGGAATATCTTCGGTGCGGTGTTTGGGCAAAGCGATGCGGAAGGTTGTGCCCGCATCCGATGTCTCTAGCAGCTCTAGCCGTCCGCCATGGCCGCGAATGAGCTCGGCCGAGATCGTCAGGCCAAGGCCCGCCCCACCCTTGCTGACACCACCTTGAAAGGCTTGGAACAGGTGCTGGCGCGCCTTTGCGGGCAGGCCGGGGCCGGTATCGCGCACGGTGATCCACCAGCAGTCAGCATCCTCTTGGGCCGATATCCCGATTTCGCCGGGCTTTTCACTGGTGACGATCGCCTGACGCGCATTGCGCACCAGATTCGAGATCACGCGGTACAACTGTTCAGAATCAGCCAGCAGCACCATGTCGCCTGGCACATCCTCGGCAAAAGAGATGTCATGCTCGCCCGCGGCAAGACGCTCGGCGTCGATCACCTCGGCGACAGCCACGGCAAGGGCGAATCGCGACAGGCGGGGTGGCGGCTCTTCGGCGCGACCAAAGGCCAGCGTCGTCTCGCACAGGTTCACCGCGCGGGTGATCGAGCCGACCAGCTTTGGCGCAAGGCGCTGGACGGCGGGGTCCTTGGAGGTTTCCAGCCGGTCGGTGAACAATTGCGCCGAGGTCAGGATATTGCGCAGATCGTGGCTGATCTTTGCCACGGCAGATCCAAGCTGCGCCAACCGGTCCTTTTGACGCAGCAGGCTGGTCAGTTGCGTCTGCACATCGCGCAACGCCTCTTCGGCCTCGCGCAGCTCGGTCACGCCTTGGCCGGGGATGATGATGCGGCGGGCATCCTCGGGGTCGCTGGCATAATCGCGCATATTGCCGACGAGTTGCTGGATAGGCTGCAACAGCAGCCCGCGCACTGCGACCAACAGCAGCATAGCGGTGACCGCAGATAGCGCGGCCGATATCACCAGCAATTGCAGCCCGTAATCCACCATCGCCGCCCGCAGAGGGCCCGATTCCATCGTAATCTCGATCATCTGGCCGGCATCGCGCACCGGATAGCCGATCACACGGATAATGCTGTTTTGATTATTGAACAGGCTGACCAGTGCATCGCGCACCAGTTCGGGCTGCGAGGCGGTGCGCAGATCATAGGTCGCGTTCACCGGCCCAGGCACGGGCGAGGACAGCACCAGTTGCCGCACGTCATTCCTGCGCAGCACGACGTTGAACACTTCGGCATTTTCCAAAAGTTCGGTCTGCACTTTGTCGGGGACATCGACATCCGCCAGCAGCGCAAGCGAGGCGATCTGCGCGCGTTCCAGCCGCAGCATCAGGTAATCCACGCGAAAACCGGTCAGGGCCGGCACAAGAATCATCACCTCGGCCAGCAGCACCAGAACTGTCGTCAGTATCAGAAAGCGGCCCGAGAGTGACTTGAGCATCATTTCCCCTTGGCAGCGCCAGTCTTGCCAGCGCTGTTATACAGCCTCATCACGCCCAATCCCAGACCGCCCACCCGTTTTTCCTGCAACTACAGGCCTATTCACACCTTTCTCAAATAGGTATGAACGCGAAAACGCCAACCCCCCGGCTGTAATGGCGCAGAAAATGACCCATTCACGTTGACAGGGCGGCAAGGCCCCCTTAAAGGACGGCACCTGAACGAATTTGGCTTTGCGATTCCTGTGGTATGCGCATCGCCCCCTGACGGAGACGCGCGATGAAACGCACATTCCAACCTTCGAACCGCGTCCGTAAGGCGCGTCACGGCTTCCGCGCTCGCATGGCGACCAAAGCTGGCCGTAAAATCCTGAACGCACGCCGCGCACGCGGTCGCAAGGTTCTGTCGGCTTAATCCGACATAGGATCTGGCTATGACACCGCCGGTGCCCCTGTTGGACGGCCAGACGGCCTCCGTCAGGGGGCCGGCGGTTTTGTCATTTGAAGCGCCGCGCAAGCGGCCGCGCCTGCCACCGCGTCCAAAAGTACAGAAATCCGGGCTGGCGATTATCACCCAGCGCCGGGATTTTCTGCTGGCCGCCCGCGCCTTTCGCCAAGGCACCACCGGTTTCCACCTGCAGGCGCGCAAGCGTGAGGCGGGCGAGGATATCGCCGGGATTCGCGTGGGCTTTACCTGTTCCAAAAAGGTCGGCAATGCCGTCGCGCGCGGCCATGCCAAACGCCGCCTGCGCGAGGTTGCTCGCGCCGTGCTGCCTGTGGCGGGCCTAGAGGGCTGGGATTATGTGCTGGTCGGGCGCAATGGCACCACTGCCAGTGCTGATTTCGAACAGATGAAGGTGGATCTGGCCCGCGCCGTTGCGCGCCTGCACGATCTGTCTGCCCGCGGGGTGATCCCGTCATGACCCCGCTGGCGCGCCTGTTCGCCCTGCCGGTCAAAGCCTATCGTCTGGTATTGTCGCCGTGGATCGGCCAATATTGCCGCTATCACCCGACCTGTTCGACCTATGCCCTTGAGGCGCTGGAAAAGCATGGCGGATTGAAAGGCGGCTGGCTGACCCTGCGCCGCCTGGCCCGTTGCCATCCCTGGGGTGGGTCGGGCATCGACAACGTGCCAGAACCCAAAGCAAAACCTAAAGCCAAGCCAAACCACCATAGCTGCAAGGGCGACCATCATGTTTGATGATGACGATATCGCGGACGATATCCACCCGCTGTTCTACGGCGCCCCCAAATCCACCGAATTCAAAAAGCTGCGCAAGCGCATCGTGCAAAATGTGCGCGAGGCGATTGACCAATACGGCATGATTGTGCCCGGTCAGCGCTGGCTGGTCTGCCTGTCGGGCGGCAAGGACAGCTATACCCTGCTGGCGGTGCTGAACGAGTTGAAGTGGCGCGGCCTGCTGCCTGTTGATCTGCTGGCCTGCAACCTTGATCAAGGGCAGCCGAATTTCCCCGCGACCGTGCTGCCTGAATTCCTGACCAAGATGGGCGTGCCCCATCGCATCGAATATCAGGACACCTATTCCATCGTCGTCGACAAGATCCCGCAGGGCCGCACCATGTGCGCGCTGTGCTCGCGCCTGCGCCGCGGCAACCTCTATCGCATCGCGCGCGAGGAAGGCTGTAGCGCCGTCGTTCTGGGCCACCACCGCGACGATATCCTCGAGACGTTCTTTATGAACCTGTTCCACGGCGGACGGCTGGCGACGATGCCACCAAAGCTGCTGAACGAGGACGGCGATCTGTTCGTTTTCCGCCCCCTCGCTCATGTGGCCGAGGCCGATTGCGAGAAATTCGCGAGCGCCATGCACTATCCGATCATCCCTTGCGATCTGTGCGGCTCGCAAGAGGGGCTGCAGCGCCAACAGGTGAAAGAACTGCTGGACGGATGGGAGCGCAATAGCCCCGGCCGCCGTCAGGTGATGTTCCGCGCGCTGATGAATGCGCGCCCCTCGCATCTGCTGGACCCCAAGCTGTTCGACTTTATCGGGCTGCAAGCTGGCCCACGAATCGATGCAAATGACCGTGATGTGCCTAAACTAAGCTGAAGAACCGGCCCATCGGCCCAGCGCTGCCCCGAAAGCGCTTGACCTTTGGCCCCTCGGACTGTTGAACCGCGCTGACCCTTTCGCGCGACACGAAAAGCAAGCAAGCCATATGGAAAACCAGAACAAGAACCTCATTCTCGCCACGGTGCTGAGCCTGGTCGTCATCGTCGTGTGGTTTTTTCTGTTCCCACCAGAAGCCACGAACCCAACGCTGACGGATGAACAGACCACCTCGGTTGCGACGGACGGCACTTTGCCCGTCGGTGGCGCGGGATCGACGGCAGGCTCGCTTGAGGCGATCACCGACGCAGACGCCAGCCCCGCAACGGCGGCGCGCGTCGGCATTGAAACGCCGCGTCTGTCGGGCTCGATCTCGCTTTTGGGCGGTCGCATCGACGATCTGTTCCTCAGCGATTACCAAGAGACCATCGACGAGGATTCGGCCACCGTGCGCCTTCTGCGCCCCGTAGGTGAACGCGGCGCCTATTACGCCTCGTTCGGTTGGGCCGCAGCGCAGGGCATCGCGCCCGAGGCCGTCCCCGGCCCCGACACGTTGTGGTCGCTGGAAAGCGCGAATGACACGCTGACCCCCGAAACGCCCGTGACGCTGGTCTGGGATAACGGCGCGGGTCAGGTGTTCCGCACGACCTTTGCCATCGACGCCGATTACATGTTCACCGTCGACCAATCGGTGCAGAACATGGGCGACGCCGCGGTCGAGATGCGCCCCTACGGCCTTGTCCGCCGCCACGGCATGCCCGAGGGCCTGCGCGAGTTCTTTATCCTGAACGAGGGTATCGTCCGTATGGCCGATGGCCGTCTGGAAGAGATGAAGTATTCCAAGATGTCGGACATGAACGACGCGGAACTGGGTGTTCCCGCCGAAGTGGCCGAGGCGCAGGAATCGGGTTGGATCGGCTTTACCGACCACTATTGGATGACGACGCTGATCCCCGAACAGGGCCAGCCCTTCCGTTCGGTGCAAAAATACCTGCCCAGCCGCGATATCTTCCAGGTCGAGGCTGTCATGCCCCGCCAGGACGTCGCCGCCGGTGCCGAGGTCACCATTTCGACCCGTCTGTTTGCGGGCGCGAAAGAATGGGCGACCATCCGCGAATACCAAAACGAAGATGGTGTGCCGCGCTTTATCGATTCGATCGACTGGGGTTGGTTCTACTTCCTGACCAAGCCGATCTTCTCGGTGCTGCACTGGCTGAACCAGCATATCGGCAATATGGGCTGGTCGATCATTGCCCTGACGCTGATCCTGAAAGCCATCGTGCTGCCGCTGGCCTATAAATCCTATGTCTCGATGGCGCGCATGAAAGAACTGCAGCCCGAGCTGGAAAAGCTGCAAGCCCGCCATAAGGACGACCGTCAGGCCCTGCAAACCGGCATGATGGAGCTGTATAAGAAGAACAAGGTGAACCCCGCCTCGGGCTGTCTGCCGATGATCGTGCAGATTCCGATCTTCTTCTCGCTGTATAAAGTGATCTTTGTCACGATCGAGCTGCGTCACGCGCCGTGGATCGGCTGGCTACAGGATCTGTCGGCGCCTGATCCGACCTCTATCCTGAACCTGTTTGGCCTGCTGCCCTGGGGCACGCCCGAGATCGACAGCTTCTTCTTTATCTTCTCGCTGGGCGTTCTGCCGATCTTCCTTGGCCTATCGATGTGGTTGCAGCAAAAGCTGAACCCGTTGCCGCCAGATCCGACCCAACGCATGATCTTTGCGTGGATGCCGTGGGTGTTCATGTTCATGCTGGGCAGTTTCTCGTCGGGCCTGGTGCTGTACTGGATCGCCAACAACGTGATCACCTTTGTGCAGCAATATTCGATCATGACCTATCACGGGCACCGCCCGGATCTGTTCGGCAATATTCTTGGCGGCTTTAAGCGTAAGCCAAAAGAGCCCGCGAAAGATAAAGAGACCAAGGACAAGACATGAGTGATGAGATGAAGGTGGTTAGCCTTTGGCGCCACCCGATCAAAGCGCATGGACGCGAAGAGGTGACCCTCGCCCGGCTGACCGCCGGCGAGGGTTTCCCCTTTGATCGGATCTGGGCCGTGGCCCATGATCTGTCGAAATACGACGCCGCAAACCCCGCCTGGGTGCCCTGCATCAACTTCCAACGCGCGGCGCGCACGCCCGCGCTGATGGCGATGACAGCGCAGCTGAACGAGGCGACGGGTGAGATTGCTCTGCAGCACCCCCAGATCGGCGCCTATGGGTTGAACCCGCATGATAGCGCCTCGGTGCAGGGCTTTATCGACTGGCTGCGGCCCATCAGCCCGCCCGAGCGGTTCCGCCCCGTTGGCCTTGCACAGGCGGGCCGTGCGATGACCGATACAAGCGATGTGACAATCTCGCTGAACTTCACCGCCTCGCTTGCGGATCTGTCGCAGCAGATGGGCGTGGACCTGTCGCGTGACCGCTGGCGCGCGAATATATGGGTCGAGGGCCTTGCCCCTTGGGCCGAGTTCGATCTGGTGGGAAAAACCCTGCGCATTGGCGAGGCCGAGCTCAAGGTGACCGAACCGATCGGTCGCTGCACCGCCACCAGCGCGAATACTGAAACCGGCCTGATCGACGCCGATACGCTGGGCGGTTTGCGCCAGCGCGTTGGCGCGCAAGATTTTGGCATTTTCGCCCATGTCACACGCGATGGCGTCGTGACCCCGGGCGACCGCATTGAGGTGCTGTAATGGAAATGACGTTCACCGAGGCGCCGACGCCTGACACGTTCACCGCCGAAGCCGGCCGCCTGCTGTTCGCGGGCCCCGTCGATTTCGTCAAAGGCGTCGTGGCCATGTCCGGCCTG